>NZ_CP014546.1:5612414-5924215 GCF_001579805.1 Pseudomonas azotoformans
GAATCATCACCCCGGCCCAGCCCTGTTCACCACACACACCCGCCGTCAACGCAAAGTGCCAGATCGGACTGCACAGATACACCTCCAGCCATTGCTCGCCCAGACGCTCATGACTGCACTGCAAACCGGCCTGCAACCAGGCGTCCCACGGGCCAAGGAATTCCGGTGCCAAGCGACGACTGACAAAGTCTCCCAGGGTGGGAACCTTGCCGAAAAATCCATTCATGGTGGTTTCCTAAAAGCTGCCCGGGCAATGGAACTGCTCGAAGCTGTCGCGGCGGAATGGGTTGATCACACTGCTAGCGCGCAGCAGATACGCCACCCGATGGCCTTCCAGGTTGAAGGTCAGTTGCAGCTGTTCGCCCTGGGTGTTCACCACAGCCTTGTCCATCATGCGCAGCCAACCCCAGGGGCCGTCGCTGCGCAGTGGGCTGGCCAGCCCTGGCGTGGCGTCCAGGCGCACCAGGCCGCCGGACTTGCCGCTGGGCAGCGAGATACTGGCGAAGTCGGCCACCGTCCCAGCGTCAAACACCACCGGCTGGCCATCGATATCCAGCGTGACCTTGCTCAGTGCCGGATCTGCCCCCAGGGGTTTCAAGTCAAAACGCATGGACGGCTGGCGCGCACCGGCCACGAAGAACATATCGCGCAACTTGGCGCCACGCTGGAATTGATTGAGTACATCCTGGGAGATATTCAGCGGCGTCACGCCAGTTGAACGCCAGCGCCACTGGCTGCCGCTCATGTCGACATACGCCGCAAGGTTTTTGCTGAAAAAATCGTCCATCAACCCACCTGGGCCGAAAAACTTGCCGAAGTCATCGGCGGTGGCATCGCGGGCCGAGCTGCGCACCAGCGGATAACGCCCATCGATGGCCGCCCGACAGAACGGTGCGCCGCTCGCCTCCCATAGTGCATTCAACCGGGCTTTTTCATTGCCAAGGGTCAGCGCCGTGCCCCCCGATTCCACATCCCGCAGCAGCGTCGACAACGGCGCAGGCTGCGTGTCACCCGAGCGTTTCAAGCGCCCCAACACCTCGTTGGAAGGTGCCGGCGCAGCACTGCGGCGCGCGGCGTCAGCGCTGTCGAAGAATTGCCCGGCGTCCTTCAGCGACGCCAACACCTCATCCACCGGCTGCGGGCCGGTGCCGTTGCCCACCAAGCGATGCAGCGCGGCGAAATGCGGGTCCACCGGGTTGGCCGACGCGTCCGCCACCGGTGCCGGGCTATCGCCACCCAGCGCCGATTGCAGCTTTTGCGTGGCCGCAGCGATCTTGTCGCGCACGCGCTGATCGGTGTCCTTGATTGTGGTCGAGGTCAACACCCCCTCCAGCGTGGTTTCCTTCGACACCGCCACCAGCAACGCGCGCAACGGTGAATCGCTGGCGGCGAGCACATTGGTCACCAACGAGGCCTGGCCAAGGCTGGTCAACGGTGCCAGGTGCACATCCGCAAGGAAACTGTCCCATTGGCGGATGTAGTCGGCGTAGTAAAGCTCCAGCACCGCCGCCTGCATGGCCGGGTTGGCGCCGGCAATCTGCGCCGACTCCTGGCGGTCCAGTACCCAACTGTCCTTGGCCATCTCGGCCACGGCCTGCGGGGTCTTGCGGGTCAGTTCCCGGTAGCCGGCGATGCTGTAGACGCCACTCACCCCACGGGACAACGGTTCGCCACTGGCGCGGGTAAACAACGACGAAACATCCCGCCCCACCGCACTGTTCACACTCAGCTCGGGCAGGTGTTGCTGGTCGACCTGGCGCTTCACCCGGTTATAGATGCGCTGGGATAACGGCATACTCGCCAACGCCAGGCGCACCTTGGCCACCAGCGCGCTGTCCAGTTGCACCGGCTCGGCCTCGTCGTCGGCCTCCAACAGCGCCGTGACGTGGTCCGACAGTTGCTGCAACTGTGCAGGCGTGGCCTGGGGCAGTTCGCGACGCCAGTCCACATCGACCCAGGCCTGCACCGACGGTGCGTCGAAGAACTGCCGCTCGCCGAGCATCAGGTAGGCACGCAGGGTTTCGTAGAGAAACTCCTGATTGCTCGCATCGCCACGTCGCAAGGCGTTTTCCAGGTTGGCGACGATATGCGGCAACAAGGTGCTGCGCAGCAAGCGCCGATACAACGTGACTGCGCCCGCACCGAGCTTGTTGCCCTGGTACAGGCCCATGCGGCTGAGCAACGGCACACTGCGGTCGCCGTCGCTGTAGCCGCTGGGCAACGCGCGCGCAGCATTCAGCAACGGCAGGGTCACCAGCACATCGCCTTCGGCCGGCAGTGCTTTGGCCAATTGCGCGACGTTGGTGGCGGCACTGGACGCATCGGCGATCAGTTGCAGGTTGCGGGTATAACTGATGGTCATGCCGACCAGCAGCAGGACGAACGCCACACCCGCCGCCATGCGCCCCGCGCGGCCGAGCAGGCGTCGGCGCCGTTGCTCTTGGTGATTGACCCCGGCGAGCCCGGCTTCCTTGAAGATCACTTCGCGCAGCAGGCGGGTGATGAAGTAACTGCGCCCACTGGCGACATTCGGCGCCAGCACCTTGCGGCCCAGACCGAAGGACGCCGCCAGCGAGGTCAGCACCCGATCAATAGGACTGCCCTCCTGGGTGCCACTGGTGAAATACACACCCCGCAGCAGTGCCGGTTCCTGGTAGCGATTGGCTTCGAAGACTGTATTGAGAAAACGCGTGAGGCCGTCGCCCAGGCTGGCGAACTGTTGCGGGAAGCTGTAGAGCAACGCGCGTCGTGACAAGTCACGCTCCTGTTGCAAACGCTCCAGCACACGCCGTTGCAACTGACGCTCCAGGGCATCGAACTCGCCCGGGAACGACGCCAGGCCCGTCTCCACCTGGGGTGGCTGGGCCAACGGAAAGGTCACGCCCCACACCTGCGCGCGTTCGTCGCGGCCGAAGGTTTCGAAGAACTCCGAAAAGCCCGCGAGCAAGTCGCACTTGGTGATGATCACATACACCGGGAAGCGCAAGCCCAGGCGCTCGTACAGCTCATTGATGCGCGCGCGGATCGCCACGGCTTGAGCCTGGCGTTGGGCCTCGGTCTGTTGCAACAAGTCGCTGACGCTCAAGGCTACGATCACACCGTTGACCGGGCGTTGGCGGCGGTACTTTTTCAGCAAATCGAGGAAGCCGCCCCACGCGGCCTTATCGACTTCGGTGTAGCTGTCCTGGGTGGTGTAGCGCCCGGCAGTGTCGAGCAGCACCGCTTCATCGGTGAACCACCAATCGCAATGCCGCGTGCCGCCGACACCGCCGATTGCACCGCTGCCCATGGCCTCGCGCAGGGGAAATTGCAACCCGGAATGGGTCAGTGCCGTGGTCTTGCCGCTGCCCGGCGCGCCGACAAACATGTACCACGGCAATTGATACAGGTACTGCCCGCTCATCTTCCAGCCAGGATTGGCCTTGCGCAGCACCGCCATGGCCGAACGCATGCGTTCGCCCAACTCGGCCACTTCAGCCTGGGACTCACGCACGCCGGGCGCCACCGATGGTGCGTCGGCCACGCCCGCCATCAAGCCACGGTTGGCACGCCAGGCCCGCCACAGGCGCCAGGCAAAATAGCTGACCCACACCAACACGAACAACCCGATCAAACCCCAGCGCCGCGACTCCGGCGCCAACGGCTCGCTGCCGTTGAACGCCAGCAACGGGCCTTCGTACCACACCAGCAGGGACAGCAAGGCCACACCGATCAGCGACAACAACCAGGGCTTGAGCAGCCACAGGATGAAGCGCTCCACCGGGGACCATAACAACGAAAACAGCGTCGAAAAATTCATGGCTATTGCGCCTGGGAAGGGATCAATACGGTGATATCGACGCGGCGGTTACGCGCGCGATTCGCCGCTGAATCGTTGGGCACCAAGGGTTCGGTTTCGCCACGGCCTTCGCTGCGGTAACGCTCCACCGGCCCGGCCCGTTGTGCCAGCAAGCGTGCGACGGTCTTGGCCCGCGCCTGGGACAGATCAAAGTTGGAGCCCAGCCGTGAGGTCGCCGAGGGCCGCACGTTGTCGGTATGCCCAACCACCACCACATCCCCCGGCACCGTAGCCAGGGCATCGCCGATGCGTGCGAGCAAGCCGTCGAAGTTGCTCGACACTTCGGCACTGCCGGAGGCGAACACCCCATCGCCGCGCAGTGTGATTACCGAGCGGTCGGCGCTGTCTTTCACCGCCACCAGCCCCTGGGCCACTTCCGGCGCGAGGAAACCGGCCAGGCGCACGGGCGCAGGCGTGGCCGGCACCGCCACCTTGAGCGGCGAAGCCACACGGATCGAACCCAGCTGGGCAAACACCGGGTCGGACGCACGGTTGAGCAACCAGCTGTAGGTCAGTTGCACACTCAACAGCAGCACCGCCGCCACCGACGCCAACACCCACAACGGCACCCGCCGCAACATCGAGGCCTGCGGCGCTTCGGCACCGCGCCAACGCGGTGACAAGTCTTGCTCCTGATTGCCACGTTGCTGGTTGATCAAGTGCAGCAGGCGTTCACGCAGCAACCCCAACTGATCGAGGCCGCGATCCAGCACGCGATAACGTCCCTCCAGGCCCAGCGCCATGCACAGGTACATCAACTCCAGCACGTCGATATGGGTACGCAGGTCCTGGCTCAGGCGCTGCAGGATCATGAAGAACTTCTCGCCGCCCCACGCCTCGTTGTGGAAGGTCACCAACAGGCTGCGGCTGCCCCACACTCCGGCGCCCCACGGGGTGCTGGCGATGGTTTCGTCGACCAGAGTGCACAACGCGTAGCGCGCGGCGGCCACGGTTTCCACGTCGACCTGGCTGGCGCGGGCCTGGGCTTCGAAGGCCTGCACCGCCTGGATCAGGCGTTGGCGCAGGCTTTCCATATCCGGCATGGCCGTGAGGCTGCGCAACGGCACCACCAGGTCCAGCAGCGGGTTGGCAGCACGCACCAGCGGGTTGAGCCCCTGGCCCTGCAACACCATGGATTCGCGCTGTACCGGTGTTACCGGCGGTGCTGCCCTGCGTCCGCCTGGAGTGGGAATCAGCAGGGTGCGATCCGGGTCGCCTTCAAAAGTGTCGTTCACGTCAGTCACCTTGCCTTAGTTGCGGATCGCCCAGAACTGCATGTCCAGCCCTGGGAACACCCCGGCGATATGCAGGGCAAAGCCGGCCGACTGGCTCAGCAATTGCCAATATTCGCTGCTGCGATCGAGTTCGAAATAGGTAAAACCGGCGTGAAACGGCAACTGCCGTGGCGCCACCGGCAAGGGGCGCAGACCGATGCCCGGCAGTTGCAGGTTGACCAGGTCGCGGATCTTCTCCACCGAGCCGATCTTCACCTGCGGCGGGAAGCCGTTGCGCACGCTCTCGGCGGACATCTGTGCCTGCACCGCCAGGATAAAGGTGGCCGAACGCAGCAGGTCCTGGTCGGGCAGCACCGCCACACGAATGCCGTACTGGCGCTCCTCCAGCGGGATCGCGATGGCGCGCGCATCCATCACCGTCGACAGTGCGCGGCGCAGGTCGAGCATCACCGGGGCGAAGGTTTCCGCCAGGGCTGCATGGCGGTACGCCGGGTAGGCAGAGGCGCGCTTGTCATCGCGGGTAAAGGTCGCCAATTCACCGGCCAAGCTCGCGAGGTCGCGGTACAACTGCTCGGGATGCAGGCCAGTCATCGCGGCCAAGTGGCGCACCAACGGCAGGCTGCGATTGAGTACCTGCAACAGCAGGAAGTCGGCGATTTCTGCGGCGCCGCTGCCATCGGGTTGAGTCAGGCGCGACGCCAGCGCCTCGACCCGCTGCTGCACCAGGCCCAGCAGCTCATCGACAAACGCCCCCAGGCGTTCGGCGGCGCGCATGTCCAGGCACGGCGGGCAGTAAGTGCGGTCGAGCACCACGCTTTTGTCGGCGCGCTTTTCCACCACATGGGCGATGCCCAGGGTGGTGTAGGCATCCGCTACATCGCCTTCAAACGCCAGGCGCAGGCGCAGTTTGCCGATGCTCATCAACGCGCTGCTGTCCAGGCCATTGCTGTCCCAAGATTCGTACTCGCTGCTGCGATGGCGGGCGAAGTTTTCAAAGCTGGGGTTGTCATCCACCTCCGACACGCCAGGACGCAGGCTGGGCAGCGCCAACACCACTTTCAGATCTCGGGCGTCGCCGGGGATCTCCAGGGGCAACGGCATTTCATCGCCGAAAGGCAGGCCAACCGGCGTACCGTCAGGCAACACGCCGCTGAACGACAACAAGGACAACTTGCCCATGGCCAACTGCTGCGGGTCGATTTCCAGCGTGGAAAAACCCCAGCTGTAAGCACGCAAAGCACTGACGCGGGCTTCCAGTTGGGCCTGCAGGAAACGGTCATGTTGTTGCAGGTGTTGAGGCTGCAACAGCATGCCTTCGGACCAGACGACTTTGTTATTCCAGGACATGACTATTACTCAAAAATGGGTGGATGGCTGTGGTGAGCGGGCTTGTCCCGCATTGGCCTGCGAAGCAGGCCCTGCCCCTCATTGCCGCATCCGCGCGACCTGTTCCTCATAAGCCTTGGAAAACAGCTCACCAAACAACCGCTGCAAATCCTCATCGGCATCCCGTGCCAGGTCTTCGTAGCGCTCCACCAAACGGTCCCACAACCGCGCCTTGCGCCGCGCCGGCATCCACTTGTCCAGCGCGCCATGGGTGGTGCGGCGTTGCTCGACCCGTGCCGGATCAAAGCGCTGCACCACCGCACCAAGGGCCGCGCGCATGCCGGCGATCACCGCCAGTTCATGGGCCTTGAGGTCTTCAAATGAGGCGTTCATCGCCTTGACCGGGCGCATATAGGCCGGCGAGTCGCCACCGAGCATCTGGGTCAGGGCGCTGTCGGCGTCGGGGAAGAATTTGAGTGGGTTGTTGGAATAGGCGCCGATCATGGTCATGTCGATATGGCTTTCGCGCTTGGTCAGCGCGCGGGCCATGAGCACATCCATGGTGCCGGTGGTGGCGGCGCGGAGCATTTCGCCGACCAACTGGGCCAGCTCCGTGGGGGTACGGGTGGTGTGAAGGTCGGGGAGGCCCAGGCCTTGGAGCAACGCATGCAACACAGCGTCATCACTGTTGGACGCGGTCAATGTGGGAGCGGGCTTGCTCGCGAAGGTCTCCAAGACGACCGGTTGCTCCTGAATGACCGCGTTATCGTTCTTCGCGAGCAAGCCCGCTCCCACATGGGGTTCCGGGGAAAACGTGGGTTGGGTGGACAGGCCAAACAACGGGTCGTAATCCTCCGGAATCACCTGCGGCTCCGCTTGCCACAACGGCGCGTTGAACGCCTGCAACTGCGGCGCCACGTGGTCACTTTCAGTGCCGCGAAACGCTGGCGTCAGCGATGGATTCAACCCCAACGGGTCCGACAACGGCATCGCCCCGTCAAACAACGAGCCGCCCTCCAGAATGCGCGCACCGGCCAAGTCATCATGCAGCAGCACCGGCACCACCACTTCCGGGTTGCGCACCAACGGCTGGGGCACTTCCAGGGGTGGCAGCGGCGCGGCCACGGGCGGCGGTGGAGGTACAAACAACGGCGGCAGGATCCGTGTCGCCAGGGCATCGTCTTCGGGTTCGACGGCGGCTGGCTGCTCCAGGCGCACTTCCAGGGCGTAATCACCGATCACCAGGCGATCCCCCTCCTCCAGCACGCGCTCGCGCCCGTTACCCAGCGGACGCTCATTGACCAGGCTGGGATTGCTGCCGGTGTCAGTCAGGTAAAACTCGGCGCCACGCAGCTCGATGCGCGCATGCACCCGCGAAATGTATTTGCCAGGGTCGTCCAGGGTCAGGTCATTGTCCGGACCTCGGCCGATGGAGCCACCCACCTCGGTAAACCGGCAGATCACGTCACCGGGCATCGGTTGGTCACGGTAGCTTTTGACCAGCAGGATCAGGTTCATAGCGGGCTCCTGTAAGGGTTATTTGCCATCGTCGGCCTCCTTGGGCGGCAACGGCACGCCGGCAGGTCCGGTGGCGGCCGACAGCGCCAGCGCGGTCGCGGCAGTGCCCGCCTGGGGCAATGGGATGGGAATGGTCGAGGCGAGAATCATCGCCGGGGAGAGGGTGAGAAAGGTCGTGCCGACCTTCAGGGTGATGGTCGCCCCGGCTTCGATCACCACGTTCATGCCTCCCTTGATGTGCACGTCGAGGCCGGCAGTAACACCGGTCTTCAACTTGCCATCGATGATCATGTTGGTGCCGGCGGTCATCGACACGGCGCCGGTGGCTTTTTCGTTGCGATTGCCGCCTACTGAGGAATGCCGGTCACCGCCGACTTTCTCGCGCAGGTCGTTGTCGACTTTTGAATGGCGGTCACCGCCGACCCAGTCCAGGGAGTCCTTGAGCACGCGCTGGTCGAGGTTCTTCTGGGCGTGCAGGAACACCTGTTCCGCGCCTTTCTTGTCTTCGAAACGCAGCTCGTTGTAACCACCGCCGCCCTTGGATGAGTTGCTTTTGATCGTCGAACGCGTGGCATTTTCCGGCAGCGCATAGGGCGGCAGGGTGTCGGCGTTGTAGACACTGCCGGTCACCAGCGGTTGGTCGGGGTCGCCTTCAAGAAAACTCACCACCACCTCCTGGCCGATACGCGGCGTGTACAGCGCGCCCCAGCGTTTGCCAGCCCAGCCCTGGGCCACACGAATCCAGCACGAACTGTTTTCATCGCGCTTGCCTTCGCGGTCCCAGTGGAACTGCACCTTGATGCGCCCGTATTTATCGGTCCAGATTTCCTCGCCTTGCTTGCCCACCACCATGGCCGTCTGCGGGCCGTGCATCAGCGGCTTGCGCGACACACACGGCGCACGGAATTGCTGCTGGCGCGACAGGGCAACGAACTCGCAGGTGAGCACCGGCTCGGGATGGTCCGGCGGCGTCGGCTCGTAGGTGTCCGAGGACAAGCGATAACGCGCCTCCAGCAACAGGAACTGCGCGTTCTGCTCGCTGCGCGGGTGTTCGGTCAGGGTCATCAGCGCGCCCGGAAACAACCCACGCGCGCGGGTGGCGCCAGTGACGCGCTGGGTGCCGGTGTGCAGCGACTCGATCAGCGTGCGCGCGTAGGTTTCGCCCTGTTTGCGCTCGGTGTACTTGCCGGGGTAGTCGTAACGTTCATGACGCGACTGCGGGTAGCTGCCGGCCAGGGTCGACTTGGCCAACAGGTTGGCACTGGGCTTTTCGAAGTCGAAGTCCTGCAGGGTGTAGCCGCCCGGTTCCACCTCGCCACTCATGCGCCAGTCGTAGATCACTTCGCTTTCGCGCATGGCGTGGTCTTCGGCGGGCATGAAACGCACCTGGGCGTACCCCGGTGCGGGCGAATGGGCACCGTAAGAATCAGCCAGTACCAAGGTGTGGCGCCCGGCCGCGCTCTTGAAGAAGTAGTAGATGCCCTGCTGTTCCATCAAGCGGCTGACAAAATTGAAGTCGCTCTCGCGGTACTGCACACAGTAGGTCAGTGCCTTGTAGCTGGCGCTCAAGCCCGAGGTATCGACATCCGCAATGCTGTAGGGCGCAAACACCTGCTTGAGGATGTCCGGCACGCTCAGTTCCTGGAAAATCCGGCAGTCGCTGGCCAACGTCAGGAACCACAGCCACGGTCGCAACACCGCCGTGTAGGTGGCGTAACGCCCCTGGCGACCGGTGAACGCGAAGTGGCTGACGTGCCCGTTGAAGTAGCGGCTGCCGCCCTTGGGCAGGTCCACCGCGACCGTCATCTGGGTGGCCAGCAGGTCATCGATATTCAGGTCGGCGCGCTCGCTGTACAGCTCCAGCCGGTATTCGCTGAGCTGGGACAGGCCCTCAAGGGCCTGCATGCGCCGGAACAGCAACACGTCGGCTCCCAACACACTGGTGACCTGGATTTCGCGATGAGCTTGGGTCGTGGCCATGGCGTCAAGGCACCGGGTAGAAGGTATGGATGTGCAGGGTGCCGTCAGGCATGCGGTCGACCAGCATGCAGGCCGACGAGATCTGTACCAGGCCTGGCGTATCGCCGCCTACCACATCGCGGCGCGACTGATAGAGCAGCACCGGATTGACGCCGATGACAGGGTTGACCGGTGTTTCGATCGTCGCGCGCGTCGCGCCGGCATCGAGTGTCTGTAGCTGCTGAAAGCCGATGGTGGAATTGAGCACATCGCGAGCGACAATCGCGGCTTGCTGGGAGTCGGCAAACACCCCGGAAAACTCGGTGCCCAGAAACTTGTTCACGTAGGTCCGGTTGATCCGATTGACAATGGCCCCGCCGACAGCGGTGGGCAGCGGTTGCGCGGCCAGGGCATTGGCATTGTCGATCAGCCGCTGCCGGCCGGACGCCAGGCCGGCGTTAATGCGCGCGGTAATCGCGCTTCGATTTTTTTGCAGCTCGAAATGCTCCCAAGTGTCCTTGACCTCTTGGCCATTGGCGGGTCCTGGGAGGGTCGAGGTACCCATGATGAACGCCCGCCCTGGCTCAGTGATGGGTGCTGTTCCCGGATTACCAATCGATCGGCCAGACGGGCTGGTCTTGCCCTCGTACCCGCCCGGCAAATCCTCACCGGTTGGCCGCACCCGGTCGGAAATCTGCAAGCCACGGGCATCCACATGCAAGGCCAACGCATGCCCCGGTTGCCCGTTGTGCGGACTGGCACGGCCGTCACTTTGCTGCAACGCGGTCATGACTTCGTAAAGGCCATAGTTTCTTGCGTAAGGCATAGGTATCACTCCTGTCATCAATGGGCTCAGGCAAACCGATAGCTGAATTCGCCGCCTTCGACGGTGACAGCCACGCAGGTGGCCGGTGTTCCAGCGAGCAAGCGCTTGAGAAATTCGGTACTGATCGCCGGCAACATCGAGTTGGTCAGGATCGCGTCGATCATCCGTCCGCCGCTTTCCAGCTCGGTGCAACGGCTGGCGATCAGTTCCACGACGTCCTCGCTGAAGGTGAACGGGATCTTGTGGCCCTCGGCGATGCGCTTCTCGATACGCCCCAGTTGCAGGCGGATGATGCTGCCGAGCATGGCGTCGCTCAGCGGGTAATAGGGGATGACCACCAGGCGCCCGAGCAGGGCCGGTGGGAAAACGTCGAGCAAGGGTTCGCGCAGCGCCTTGGCGATGGTGTCCGGCGCGGGCAGGCTGGTTTGCGGATGGCGGCAAAGACGACTGATCAACGCGGTGCCGGCGTTGGTGGTGAGCAGGATCAGGGTGTTCTTGAAGTCGATGATCCGGCCTTCGCCGTCCTCCATCCACCCCTTGTCGAACACCTGGAAAAACAGCTCGTGCACGTCCGGGTGGGCCTTCTCCACCTCGTCCAGCAGCACCACGCTGTACGGCTTGCGTCGCACCGCTTCGGTCAGCACGCCGCCTTCGCCGTAGCCCACGTAACCGGGCGGCGCGCCCTTGAGGGTGGAGACGGTGTGCGCCTCCTGGTACTCGCTCATGTTGATGGTGATGACGTTCTGCTCGCCGCCATACAACGACTCGGCCAGGGCCAGCGCGGTTTCGGTCTTGCCCACCCCGGAAGTGCCGGCGAGCATGAATACGCCCACGGGTTTGCCGGGGTTGTCGAGGCCGGCGCGGGAGGTCTGGATGCGCCGCGCGATCATCTCCAGCGCATGGTCCTGGCCGATGATGCGCTGGCCCAGGCGCTCGGCCAGGCGCAGTACGTTTTCGATCTCGTTCTTGACCATGCGGCCCACGGGAATGCCGGTCCAATCCTGCACCACCGAGGCCACGGCCTGTTCATCGACGCTGATGAGTACCAGCGGATGTTCGCCCTGCTGCGCGATCAGTTCGTCCTGCAGTTGGCGCAAGTCGGCCAGGCCGGCTTCGCGGTCATCGGACTCGGCCAATTGGCTGCGCAGGCGCTGGATCTGTTCCACCAGCGCCAGCTCGTTATCCCAGCGCCCTTCCACTTCGTCCAGGCGTTCGCGTTCACTGGCCAGCAAGGCTTCGACCGAGGCGCGACGGCTGACGGTGTCCACGCCGATGGCGGTCTCGCGCTCGATGATTGCCAGCTCGGTTTCCAGGGACTCGATACGGCGCCGACTGTCATCCACCTCGGCCGGGGTCGCATGCAGGCTGATAGCGACGCGAGCACAGGCCGTGTCGATCAGGCTGACGGCCTTGTCTGGCAGCTGCCGCGCCGGGATGTAGCGGTTGGACAAGCGCACCGCCGCTTCCAGCGCCGAATCGAGGATGTGCACCTGATGATGGTTCTGCATGGTTTCGGCAATGCCGCGCAGCATCAGGAGCGCGCGGGCTTCATCCGGTTCGTCCACCTGCACGGTCTGGAAGCGTCGGGTCAGCGCCGGGTCTTTCTCGATGTGCTTCTTGTACTCGGCAAAGGTCGTCGCGCCTACTGTGCGCAAGGTGCCTCGGGCCAACGCCGGCTTGAGCAGGTTGGCCGCATCGCCGGTCCCGGCAGCACCGCCCGCGCCGACCAGGGTATGGGTCTCGTCGATGAACAGCACCACCGGCTTGACGCTGGCCTGCACCTCGTCGATCACCGAACGCAGGCGCTGCTCAAACTCGCCTTTCATGCTCGCACCAGCCTGCAACAGGCCGACGTCGAGGGCCAGCAGTTGCACATCCTTGAGGCTGGGCGGCACGTCGCCACGGGCGATGCGTTGGGCAAACCCTTCGACCACGGCGGTCTTGCCGACGCCCGCCTCGCCCACCAGGATCGGGTTGTTCTGGCGGCGACGCATGAGGATGTCGATCACCTGGCGAATCTCTTCATCGCGACCGACGATGGGGTCCATCTTGCTCGTACGCGCTTGCTCAGTGAGGTCGACGGTAAAGCGCTTCAGGGCTTCCTGCGGTTTGGTCGGGGCCAGTGCGCCGAGGTCTTCGCCCGGTGCCTGGTAGCCGTCGCTGGCGCTCATCCGGGCTTCGGGGGAGTCCTTGAGCAACGCTGCGAATCGCTCACTCAAGTCATCGATACCGACCTTGTTGAACTCGCGGGAAACCCCATACAAGCCGTTGCGCAGGCTGGGGGTTTTCAACAGCGCCAACAGTAAATGGCCGGAGCGCACCTGGGACTCGCCGAGCATCAACGTGGCATACACCCACGCACGTTCGACGGCCTCTTCCACTTGCGACGACAAGTCGGTGACCGACGTCGAGCCACGGGGCAAGCGGTCGAGGGCCGCCGTCAGGTCACGGGCCAGTACGGCCGGGTCGATGCCGTAATGACGGATCAGCCGCAGCAGGTCCGAGTCGGTCAGTTGCAGGATCTGCTGCAACCAGTGCACCAGCTCCACATAGGGATTGCCGCGCAGCTTGCAGAACACGGTGCTGCTTTCAATCGCCCGGTAGCACAGGCTGTTGAGTTTGCCGAAAAGCGCGACGCGACTGATATCAGCCATGGGCAGGTCCTTGAGGGGTAATGGAGAGGCGCGGGTTGATCAGCAACTGCCGATCATCCTGCTCGGGGGCCTGGCTGCTCAGCCAACTGGTCCAGCCCAGGGGCGCGGAACCGAGGCGCAAGCCAGGCAGTTGTTCTTTCTTGACGATCAGGTTGACGTCCCAGTCCAGCGCCAGGCCGACGTATTGGCGCACCCAGTCCTGCACGCGCTGCAGGCTGTCGCCACCGGGCAGCAGGCGACGGGTTTGCGCCAGGTCAAGGGGGCCGATCAACAGGCGGAACTTGTGCTGGGTGTTCCAGACTTTCTTGCCCATCACGGTGGTCTGGCCGAGTACGGCGGCATCGGGGCCGCTGCGCAGCGCGCACAGGCCGTCGGCGGGCAATTTCATCCAGTGGCCGACAAACTGCTCGACCCGCACCGGCACGCCGAGGTAGTCGGTCAGTAGCGCGGCCAAGCCCTCGGCATTGCGCGTCTGCGGGCCCAGCCGTCCGGCGAAGTGCAGCTTGGCCACGTCGGGCACTGCGTTGCGGTCCAACAGTGAAGCCTGGCCGATGCCGATCAGGGAGCCCAGGTACTGCGCAAAACGGTCCGCTCCCGGGCGGTCCAGGCTCACCGCCGGCTGGGCACTGGCCCAGGCGCGGTAGAACAGGCTGATCATGCGGTGGTGGAACACGTCGCAGAACGCCGCGAGTGTGGGGTCGTTGCGGTTGCGTTGGCGGTCGCGGATGTATTCGGTGAGGTGAATCGGCAACGGACCGTTGGCGCCCATCAGGCCAAAGAAATTCAACAACAACTTGGGCACAGCGCCGGGCGTGAGCGCAGCGATCATCGCTGGCTCGAACGCCAGCGACGGCTGCTGCCCGAACCGCACGGCCTCATCCGCCGGGCGCGCGGCTTGGCCGATACGCGGCAAGTGCGCAAACGCGCACTCGAGCTGACGCAGCGCGCCGTAGAAATCGAAGCGCGCCGGGTGCGCCTCCAGGGCACCGAACAGGGTCAGAGGATCTCGCATCTGCCCACCCGCGCTGGCCATTGCATGATCACGCCACGCGTGGTGCTCTTGATCAGCGTTTCGGTGAATGCGTTGAGCGATACGTACTTGGCAAAAAACTGCTCCAGCACCGAGCCCAGCACAAATACACCAGCGCCTTCGAACGCCGCTTCATCCAGGGTCACGCAGACCTGCAAGCCACGGCCATAGGTGATCGGCCCTGGCAACGGCAGGCGCCGCACGATGCTTTCGGCCGTCACCGAACGCAGGCCTTCGATCTGCTTGTGGGCGGCTTCGTCTTCAATACGGCAATACAGGCGCAGTAACTCGCGCAATGCACTGGCACCCTGCTCCTTGTCCTGGTCCAGCAACGACAGGTAGTTGAGGGACAAATGGCTGACCAGCCGCCATGCGGTTTCGCCCTCGGCAAAGGATGGCGCCGGCACCGTGGGCCCGGTGAGGCATCGCACCGCCTGCACCGGCGCGCCGGACTCGACGCTGAAGTCGCTGCGGCCACTGCCTACCGGCATGTTCAACACCAGGTCACGGTTGCTGCACAGGGTGTCGATGCCCAACTGGCGAAGGTCGCTGCGGTGCGGGGCTTCCTGGGCGTCCACCAGGGACAGGAACAACTCGCTGCCGATGTAGCTGGAACGAGGGCCTTGGCGGTGCTGTTGCTCGGACAACACCCGCGCATCTCGGCGCACTTGGTAAAAGGCGTTAGGCGGCTTGCGGGCGTGCAGGTCATTGGCGCGGTAGAACGACTCGAAGGTCTGGCTGGCTTCCGCGCCACTGCCGTAGCCGGTCACACCTTCGATCTGGTAGATCTCGTAATCCATCGGCCGCGTGCGGTCCGCAATCACGTGGTATTCCGCCTGCTGGTCGGACAGGTGCACACGCTCGGCGCGCATCGGGAACAGGTTGATCGCCGGCGTGCAATACAGGCCGAAATTCGCTGCGCTGAGGCTTTGTTCCAACAGCGGATCGAGCTTCTTGAACAGCACGATCACGTCCAACTGTTCAGCGCTGCAGCGGCTGACGCTATTGCCCAGTCCCACCACGTCGGCAAACATGAAGCGCTGCGGCATGGCGAAGTATTCCTGCAACAGCCGATAGCCCTGGAACTGACGCGGGCCGGTGGGCAGCAACGCTTCGCTGTCGCTGTAGCCCAGGCTGCGAATCGCGCTCTTGGGCAGGAATTGGTGCCAGTCGACATGCTCCTGCACCGGCATCACCAGCACGCCGACGGCCTGGGCCAACAGGTGTTCGAGGATGCGCGACGGCATGGCGTCGCCGCCACGGATGTGCAGCGGCAGGTTATCGAGGGACAGGTCGCTGAAAGTCAGGCCGGCACCGACCCTGAGGCGCAGGCGCAGGGCCGCCTTGACCCCGCCCAGGCGCGACAGATCAACACCTGCCACGTGTGTGCCGCAGGCAAAGTAGCGCGCCTCGACCAGCTCGATCGGCCACAAGGTCACATCATGGGCCGTGCGGAATTCGCAGGCGGTCTGGTCGCCCTTGCCCAATTGGCTGTGCAGCGCGGTGTCGCGTGGCACCTTGAACCCAGAGGCCAGGCTGCCCTCGCCCATGTCCGGCTGCAATTGCACCACCGCCATCGACGGCGTGGGCGCCAGGTATTGCGGGTACACCAGTTCCAGCAAGTGGTTGGTAAAGCGTGGGAACTCGGCGTCGATCTTCAACTGCACCCGCGCCGCCAGAAAGCTGAACCCCTCCAGCAACCGCTCCACATAAGGGTCGGCACAGGCATAGGTTTCCAGCCCCAGGCGTCCGGCGACCTTGGGGTAGTCACGCGCGAATTCACCGCCGACTTCCCGCAGGTGAGCCAGTTCACGTTCGTAATAGCGCAGCAGTTTGGCGTTCACCGCACGTCCCTTGTCTCGATATCGAAGACCCTGGCCTCACCTGCTTCCAGGTCGAGTTCGGTCTTCAGGTACAGGCGCTCGGGCAACGGTTGGCCCCAGAGTTCGCCATGAATTTCAAAGGCCATCTGGTTAGGACTGGCCGTAGCCCCCGAGGGCACCACCGGCACCACCCGCACGCTGTTGCGTAAAATCCGCGGTTCAAAATCCCAGATCGCCTGGCGGATGCGCCGCCCAAGCTCGTCACGGTCCAAACCGGCGGCGGTCTTGCCGGCAAGATCCGGCAGACCAAAATTGACCACCGACTGCATCGCCAGTGGGTAGGCGCTCAAGTCACGAAAACTGCCCAGGCTGGTGCTGTTGAGCAGCCACCCCAGGTCACGCAACACCGCCTGGCGCAGGCCGCGCATGGACAGCACGCGCTTGTCCCGAGGCTCCACGGCATGCTCGGTGTCGTCATCGCTCAAGCGGTCGAGCAACGACGGTTGCAGGCGTTCGCGACTGGTGAGTTCAGCCATGGTTAAGGCCTTGAGTAAGGTTCACAATGTTCTCCACTGTGGCGAGGGAGCTTGCTCCCGCTGGGCTGCGCAGCAGCCCCAAAAACTTAGGGCCGCTTCGCGCCCCAGCGGGAGCAAGCTCCCTCGCCACATCCACCGGGGTGTCAACATCAGATTTTCTGGTTCTTTTCCAGGTCCCACTTCTTCGGCGTGCCGGTGATCACGGTGTCGCCGGTGAAGGAGTCGAACTCGTAGCTGATGGTGGTGAAGTTGATCGAGATGGTTTCGCTCGGGCGCTCGCCGTTGCTGCTGGCGGAGTAGGAGCTGATGATCGCGCTGCCGAGGATCAACTTGAGGAACACTTGTTGCTTCTTGTCCGGGCCGCCGGTCTGGATGAAGTGGATCTCGGCATCACCCAGGCTCTTGCCGCACACGGCCTGCATGAACAGGTCCGCGGAGGCCAGGTCGGTGACCTTGGTCATGGAGATTTCCGAGAACGACGGGTTACTGGTGTCGCGATCGGCGCCGCCACCGCTGGTGGAGATCGCCCGGCCGACACCCATCTGGATTGCATCGATGGTGATCCAGTCCTTGTGCCCGTCGACGGTGGAAGTGCCTTTGATCTGGGTGCCTTTGAAGTTCAGCAAAATCATGGTGGTTACCTTTCAGGGTTGATCAGTTGGATTTGGTGGACGGCAGCTTGGAGACCAGGCGCAGGGACACGGTCAGGCCTTCGAGCTGGTAGTGCGGGCGCAGGAAAAACTTGGCGCCGTAGTAGCCGGGGTTGCCTTCGATTTCTTCCACCACCACTTCAGCGCCGGCCAGTGGCTTGCGCGCTTTGTCGGCGTCGGTGGCGGTGGCCGGGTTGTGTTCCACGTAGCGGCCGATCCAGTTGTTGAGCCAGATCTGCATGTCGTCGCGCTCTTTGAATGAGCCGATCTTGTCGCGCACGATGCACTTCAAGTAATGGGCGAACCGGCAGGTGGCGAACAGGTACGGCAGGCGCGCGGCCAGGTTGGCGTTGGCGGTGGCGTCCGGGTCTTCGTACTCGGCGGGTTTGTGCATCGACTGCGCGCCGATGAAGGCCGCCAGGTCGCTGTTCTTCTTGTGCACCAGGGGCATGAAACCGTTCTTCGCCAGCTCCGCTTCACGGCGGTCGCTGATGGCGATTTCAGTCGGGCAGGTCATGTCGACGCCGCCGTCATCGGTCGGGAAGGTATGCACCGGCAGCCCTTCCACCACACCGCCGGATTCAATGCCGCGAATCTGCGAGCACCAGCCGTAGTGTTTGAACGAGCGGTTGATGTTCACAGCCATGGCATAGGCGGCGTTGGCCCAGGTGAAGTCCTTGGCGCCAGCGGCGTCGGTGGTTTCTTCGAAGTCGAACGCTTCCACCGGGTTGGTCTTGGCACCGTAAGGCGCGCGGGACAGGAAACGCGGCATCGCCAGGCCCACATAACGCGAATCTTCACTGGCACGGAAGCTGCGCCAAGCTGCGTGTTCCGGGGTCTGGAAGATCTTGGTCAGGTCACGCGGGTTGGCCAGTTCCTGCCACGACTCCATCAGCATCACGCTGGGGTCGGCGGCGGTGATCAACGGGCAGTGCGCCGCCGCACTGACGCGGGCCATCTGGGTCAACAGCTCCACGTCCGGGGCGCTGTTGTTGAAGTAGTAGTCGGCCACAAACGCGCCATAGGGCTCGCCACCGAACTGGCCGTATTCTTCTTCGTAGAGCTTCTTGAAGATCGGGCTCTGATCCCAGGCCACGCCCTTGAACTTGCGCAACGTCTTGTGCACTTCGTTCTTGGAAATGTTCATGACCCGGATCTTCAGCGACTCGTCGGTCTCGGTGTTGTTGACCAGGTAATGCAGGCCGCGCCAGGCGCTTTCCACGCCCTGGAATTCCTCGTGGTGCAGGATGTGGTTGACCTGTTCGGTAAGTTTCTGGTCGAGGGCAGCGATCAGGCCTTCGATGGTGCCCAGCACGTCGTGGGGCATCAGCTGAGTGCCTTGCAACGCTTGCTCGGCCAGGGTGCGCACGGCGGTTTCCACCGCTTCCTTGGCTTTGTCGGTCTTGGGCTTGAACTCTTTTTGCAACAGGCTGGCGAAGTCGCCGGCGTCGAACTCGGTGGTGACCAGCGGCTGTCCGGCCTGTTCCGATTGCGGAGTGGACATGACGGTTTCCTCGAATTTTGGGCAAAGCTTCCCCGTACCGGGGCAAACGAGGCTCCGGCAGAGTCAGCGGTTATTCAGTTATTCAGGCTGTTTGGGCGCAGTGCTCAAGGCCTGCATCACGCTCGGGTCGGCGAGCAGTTTGGCCAGCAGTTCCTCGGCACCCACCTTGCCGTCCATGTAGGTCAGCAGGTTGGACAATTGGCTGCGCGCGGTGAGCAGTTGGTTGAGGCTCGGGACCTTGCGGGCGATGGCGGCCGGGCTGAAATCGTCCATGGTTTCAAAGGTGATCTCCACCGGCAGGTTGCCCTCGCCGCTCAGAGTGTTGGGCACCTGGAACGCCACGCGCGGCTTCATCGATTTGAGGCGCTCGTCGAAGTTGTCGATGTCGACTTCCAAAAACTTGCGCTCGGCCACCGGCGGCAACGGCTCGGCGGGTTTGCCGGAGAGGTCGGAAAACACCCCCATCACGAAGGGCAACTGCACGGTTTTTTCCGAGCCGTAGATCTCCACGTCGTATTCGATCTGCACACGTGGCGCCCGGTTGCGAGCGATAAACTTCTGACTGCTTTCTTTGGCCACAGGACGAGCTCCGGTGAGTGGGTTTGATACAAAAGGGTCAGTTGTCGCTGTTGCGAATACCGCTGACCAGCGCCAGTTGCGCAAGACCATCGGGAGCGAGGTCTTGCAGCAATTCCATGAAATTCTTGTCGATCAGTTTCTTCGCCCGTTGCAGCAAAAACGGCACGGGACTGGCCGGTTCGTGAGTCTGGAAATAGGTGCACAGGCGGTCGAGCGTCTGACGCGCGTCTTCGCGGCTGTTGATCTCGCCACGGTTGGGTTGCGGCGTTAAGGCCGGGGCATCGGCCGTGATAACCGGTGCTGCCACATCCAGTTGCGGACGACGGATCACGTCACCGGCACGCCGCAACAGTGTGGCCAGGCTGCTCAGATCGATAGCGCGGCCGACGCCGACTTTCTCCGTGAGCAGCTGCTCGATCTGCACGCTCAGCGCCAGGGCCTGGGCCAATGCGGTTTCGGTGGCGTTAAGCTCAAGCGGGTCCGCCTCGGCCAAGGCGCCTTCGATCACGGCCGGGCTGAGGTCACCGCTGGGTTCGGTGGTGGCCAGGTCGATCTGGCGCAGGCTCAAGCTGCCCACACTGCGCGCCGTGATCAGCGGAGCGCCCAGCAGGTCGCGCAACAGCCCGGACGGCTCGCAGAGAAACGCCAGGATGTTGATGCGCAACAGAGGGTCGTGGTCATCATCGGGATCGAGCTGGGGATGCAGGCCACCCCAGCAGTGTTCCAGCAACCCATGGATCAACTGCAGGCCCGCAGCCAGGCCGGAGAGACCGTGCAGGTTGAGCTGGGCGCGGGTCAGCCAGATCGCCAGGCGCAGGTCGCGGCTGCGCTCCAGCAGCGGCAAGGCCAGCAGCATCACCCGCTTCCAATTCGGTTCGATGGCTTGAGTGATGGTGTCGCCGTATTGCACCTCGGGCTTGCCCAGGGCTTCTTCTTCCAGCTCAAGGAATTCAGGGTCGTATTCGACGTTCACGCCGCCGCCGTTTGCCTCGCCCAAGGGCAAGGCAAACGCGGTGAAATCCAGTGGTTGAGCGTCGGTGGGCAGACCCATCGCAGTTCCCTCGTTCAAGTTGTTCTGGGAATAGAACAAGCGAGGGAAATGATTTATTCCGAGGGCTTGGAAAAATTCTTAACGCAGGCGCTCTTCGCTGATGCGCCGGCGATGGGATTCGGCATAGGCCGCCTTGCGCGCCAGCAGCAGCGGGTCATCCGAAGGCGCAATCCCCGGTGGTAGCTCCAGCGGGTTGAAGTCGATATCGCGGCATGCACCGTCGACCTGGGCTTGCTGGTCATCGATCACCAGCACACCGGCATCGATCTGCCGACGACCCTCGGGCCAGCGCACGGTGGCATCGGTGGTGACATCGCCAGGATCGGCCAGCGTGATAATCAGGTGCCAACGTACCGGCCCCTGTTCCAGTTGCGTGGCAAAGCCGAAGGCAAGGAAGTCGGGGTCGCTGCGCTGCGCGGCGGTGATTGCTTTGTACGGTGTCTCGGGCACCATGCTCCAACGCACGAACCGTTCCTGGCCCTGGGCGTTGATCATGCGAAAGGCGTTGACACTGTAGTACGTGGTGTTATCAAAACCGGAAGAGCCTGGATGGTCAGCGAGCCATTGTTCGAACGGGCGCATCTCCGGATGGGTGCGCTTGAAGGCCTGCATCTTTTGCGGGTCCGGAGCGTTATCGCCATAGGTCGGCATCGAGGCGCGCAACTGCTGGTACAGACCTTCGGGGGTGTTGACCGGGAACACCGGCACGGAATTCATCGCCATGTACCAGGCGTCGCCCTCCGAGCCCGCCAGGCGCAACGCCATGCTGCGGATCATGCCGTGCACGTCGACCTGGGCCGGATCCCCCCCGGCAGCGGACAAGCGACCGATCAACGGCACTGTGCCGCGCTGCAACATCGCGGCGTGGGAAACCTCTGTCGCATTGCCGTTGCTTTCAAAGTGGCCGCTGATGCACTGGCCCTTGGCATGGTTACGCCGAAACCCGGGGTGGGCACCGCCCGCGACGGCCTCCATTTCATCGACGATCTGTACAGCGGAGGGTGACGGCGAATACAGCAGCCACACACCGATGCCGGCGAACACTGCGACAGCCAGGGCGAAGGACAAACGGAGGTGTTTTTGCAGCGGAAAAGTTCTTTTCATCACACTATCTGGGATCACAGCATCGGGTACCAATGCCCGACCCCAGCATGGTTATTTCTGGAGCGCGGCGATCCACATCGGTGACGGCGCCCCGGCAAACAACTGGGCGGCACTTCGGTCGGCGACAAGTCGGGCAACGGCGTTGAGGTCCACACCTTCAGGCTCGCCGATCAGGGCGTAGCCCAGTTCAGACTGGCGCCAAGTTACTACGTTCATTTGCGCAACGCTTTGCTGGGTGATGGACTGATCGGGCTTGGGCTCTTTCATCACGCACAAGGCCACCGGCGCGCCATTGGCCGGCAGGTACACCAACTGGATCAGCGCCTTGTTGTTGAAGCGCAGGCGCTGCACGCGCTTGAACGTCAGGCCGGCGGAACTGAGGTCGGGAACGCGCAGGGCCAGGCCGTCGATATCACGGATATCCGCGAGGGTCTTGGTGATGGCATCCGTCGGTTGCGCGCCGTAGGCCACGGTTTCACGGGTGTACAGATGCTGGTAGGCAGCCGCCTGTTGAACCCATGGCGAGGCCTGGGCAACGGCGGGCGCGGTGGTCTCGATACCCGGCTTCAGCGCACCGCTGAATGCACCAACTTGAAGCACCAAGGCATAGCAGGCTGCACCGGCAACGAACGTCAGCGCGGGCCATGCAAATTTAGGTTGGAAGAATGCGAACAGGCGGGAGAAAACGCTGTCTGTCTTTTCGTCGGAAACTTCAGCGCTACGGGAAGGAGCCGGTTCAGCCGTGTGCTGAGCCGCCAACGCAGCAATGTTGAGCTTGAGACTTTCAGGCACCGGCGGCAGGTTCTGCCGGGCAAAGGCTTCCTCATAAGGCAGGCACGAAGCCATCAACCGGGAGACTCGTTCAGCCAGGTCCGGTGAAGCGTCTATGAGCCGCTCTAGCTCCTGGTTCTGTTGCGACGAAAGCTCGCCGTCAACATAGGCCATTAGCAAGGCATCATCCGCTACCATGGGTTTTTCTCTCCGTTTGTATTCATCAGTTTCTGCAGGGTGATTCTCAGCCTTGTGGGCCGAAGCGGCGAGCCGGCGGGTAGCGACAAGCCATCATATTGATATCAGCTTCACGGTTGCAACAAGTCAAAAAACTTTAAAGCAAGCGGCGAATACTCGGTGACACGCACAAATACTTTAAGAGAACACCCTGGAATCTAAAATATTCCCAGGGCCTGATAAATCTTATATGTTTCACTCCGTGTCAGGGTATTTTTCCTGAAACGGCTGCCAGAATCATTGGCCTGTAACCTGCATAAGCTGTCATTAACCTTTCAATGACGATCCAAATCGGTACACTTTGTCAGCATCTTGATACAATTCTTCGACACCCAGGACCCTCAGCACCGCAAAAAGGACGCCGCGACACAGGCATCCGCTACGGTATCGACCTCGTAGCCTGACCGCTCCATTTTAGGCATCAAGAAATAATAAGAGGAAATATGTCGATCACCGGTGCTGATTTACCCGCACTGCTTCCCGAACTGTTGCCACGCCTGTGGGCCTTTGCGTTGCGCATCTGCGGCGACAAGCATGATGCCGAGGACCTGGTGCAGCTCGCCTGTGTCCGCGCGCTGGAACGGGCCCATCAGTTGCAGCCCGACACCTCGGTACTGAGCTGGATGTTTTCCATCGTGCACTCCACCTGGATCAACGAACTGCGCTCACGCAAAGTGCGCAGCCGTTCGCGCATGGACTGGAACGACGAATTCCTCGAAACCGTCAGCGACCCCGAGGCGCCCAACCCGGAGTCCGACCTGATGCACCGCCAGATCATCGAAGCCGTGCAGAAACTCCCCGATGGCCAACGCGAAGTGATGCTGCTGGTGGGCGTGGAGCGCTTCAGCTACAAGGAAGCCGCCGAAATGCTCGACCTGCCGATCGGCACCATCATGAGCCGGCTGTCCCGTGCGCGTCAGGCGATCGGCGCGCTTTTTGATTCGCCGAAAAGCAAACCTTTGCGCGCTCGACCGGAGAGTTCTTCCGCGAGCTGAAACCGCTCTAAACTGGCGTCCTGAACGGGACCACCCTAAGGACGAAGCCCCCTCTCCTTCCTCATCGTGAAAGGCGCAGGCACTCACCTTCAACGCCCCCACAATATGCTTAGAACGCGATCCCGACCTTGAAGCCGTACTCGTTGCGCTTGAGCTTGGTGTTGTCGGCCACTTCGGAATCGCCGTCGAGCTTGTACTCGGTGCGGGTGTAGTACAGGCCCGCGACCACCGGCAGGTCGCCCTTCTGGTTCATCAGCAAGCTGACTTCAGCGTAGGGGTTGGTGCGGTCCTTGAGATCCACGGTGTCGCTGCCGAAATCTTCCACCTTGAGCTTGGTGCGGCCATCAATAGTACGGCGGGCGCCGGCTTCGACACGCAGGGTCATGTCATCGAACTGGTGGTTGTAGCCCAGGGCTGCCTTGGCGAACGGCGATTTGTTGGTGAGCTTGACGTCGAGGTCGTTGATCTCTGGCTCGTAGCGCGTCCAGCTGTAGCCACCGCCGACGATCACGTCGACAAAGTTGCGCGCATCCAGCGCGGCACGCCAGCCGAGGTCCAGGTCGGCCTGGCCTTCCTTGAGTTTGTTGTCGCTCTTTTCGCCGTACTTGGCTTCGATACCGGCCTGGTAGATAAAGCCGGATTCAGCGGTGAGCTTGTTGCCGAAGTTATAGAACAGCCCCGCTTCGGGCATGCGGCTCTTGTCGCTCTCGCTGCCGCCTTCGAATTTGAAATCGTTGTAGCTGCCCAGGATCCCGAAGGTGGAAATCGGGTCGGTGGACGGTGCGGCGAACACCGCGGCAGGCGCAGCGACCAGCGCCAGCAGCGAGGAACCCTTGAGGAATTTTCCGAATAGCTTGGACATCGTTTTACATCTCCTTGTCTGGTGAGCAAATTATTCAGGAACCGCTTCGAACCCCGGCAAGCGCCAAAGGTTCGAATTAATTTGCGTTGATTTGGAGGTAAAACGGTTCAGCGAAGGCTCTAGCTCAACACTTCTATCAATTAGCCATTACCAAGCCATCAAGGACAGTGCGCAGCGCCGGCGTGACCGGCACGCGAAGCCCAAAGGTTTCAGTCAATAACTGCAACACCTCGTCGGCACTGGCGAGGGCGCGCTTTTCACTCGGCCGGTCCAGATAGTGAATCGCATAATGGGCGTTGTTGAGGGTATGGCGCTTACCCGCAGCCAAGCGCGCGACCTTCAATTGGCCAACAAATACCGAGTCCGGATGGGTGGAGACATACCAGTTGCCGATTTCATAATCGATGGCCGCCTGCACCTGCAGGTCGAACACATACAGCCCGCGCCACTCCTCGGCCACTTTCGCCCACAGGGTGTAGCTGCCCTGCCCGTCGAAGGTCACCCGATATGGCTCATGGGCAGTGGCTTGCACCACCTCAGTGTCCAACCGCAACGGACTGCTGGGCACCATGCCGCCAAAGCCGACATCGGTGATATAGCGCACGCCATCCAACGTCACCAGGCTCAAACGATGAGTACGCGCCGTCCGCGCATCCGGCGGCCCGCCCATCACCACCCTCCCCGTGATACCACGCGCGTCAAAGCCGAGTTCCTGCAACAACGCCAGGAACATCTGGTTCAACTCGTAGCAATACCCACCCCGCCCCTCCAGCAGCACTTTCTGCTCGACGCTAGCCAAATCGATTGGCACCGGCAAGCGCATCAGGCTCGACAGGTTCTCGAACGCAAAGGTGCACACATGGCGCAGTTGCAGCTCCCGCAGGGTGTGCAAGGTCGGCGCTGGCGGCGAGTCATAACCCAGGCGTTGCAGATAGAGGCGGCTATGGGTCAACAGTGACATGGCGCAATCCTTGGGCGCGGGAGGAAGGCGACACTATGCCGCGCCGACAGGCAGATTGTCATTTTGAATGAACCTTTTTGAACGCTGCCCTATCCATCTATAACAACACAGGGAGGCAACATGAGTACCGCAAAAATCTACACCATCAATTATCAGCTGCACGGCAAACCGAAATCCTTTGTGGTGCGCGCCGAAGTGATGAACAACGCCGAAGCCTGGCACTGGGCGGCGGTGGATGCCGATATCGCCCACGTGAGCCGCGTGGGGCGGGTTGGGCATGAACAAGTGAAGAAGACGACCCGACCGTGGGCGGAGAAGTTTGGGATTACGGAGGTGACGTGGGTGGCGCCGAAGTGAGGAGGGAAAGCCCCGCTGGGTGAGGCGGGGTTTTCTGGGCAGCAGCGGCTATTCGCGAATGACACCGTTCGGCCATCCGTACAGGCGATGCATAAATCCGCAGGCTAATTGCCCCGCCCGCCTCCAAACGACCACTCGTCACCGGCTGTAGTCGAAATCACCACCATCACATCCTCGGCGTTCAGCCCCGTCGCCCGCCCCAATTTTTCAACCAGATCACGGTAAAAACGCTGCTTGGTCTCAACACTTCGAGGCCGGCCGGCGGTGATCGCGATCAGCACAAAATCATGGCTACGCGGCCCGCCCAAGTAATGGGGGTCGAATATCAGCTCGCCAACCTCATGTTGGTGAATAGCCTGGAAGCGATCAGTCTTCGGCACCTCGAAGCTCTCGACCAAGGCGTCGTGCAACCCGTCAGACAGCGCGTGTAGATACTCGACCGACTTCCCACGGTGCAGTGAAATTCGTGCAAACGGCATCAACGGTTACTCCTGAGGTGTTGGAAGGCTGACCTGTAGTTCACTGAGCACATTCAGCGCCGAGGCGGCTGTTGGCCAACCTGAATAAAACGCCAGATGGGTGATGACCTCGGCCAGCTCGTCAATACTCAAGCCGTTATCCAGTGCACGTTTCAAATGAAAAGGCAGCTGTTCCAGACGGTACATCGCCACCAGCGCGGCCACTGTCGCCAGGCTGCGCTCACGGGGACTCAATTGCGTACGCGTCCACATGTCACCAAACAATACGTCGTCAGTCAGCTCGGCAAATTTTTGCGGGTAGCTGCTCTGGTGTTCTCGCCCCGTGATCATCGTTTTTCCCCCTGAAGTCCCAATTGACGAGGAAAAACTATCAACTCGCGATAGTCCCGAATATCAGATTTAATAGCACCCATCATCCCGAATTAGTGGACTGTCGAATGCGCCGCCCAACCTTCGATCTTGACGTATTGCGTACCTTCGTCACCGGCGTGGAGCTAAACAGTTTTGCCAGAGCGGCGGATCGTCTCGGTCGTTCGACGTCTGCCGTCAGCGCTCAATTGAAGAAACTCGAAGAGCATGTCGGTACGCCGATCCTGGCCAAGTCCGGCCGCGGGCTGGCCTTGACCCCCATGGGAGAAACACTGCTCAGTCATGCCCGCCGGTTACTGGAGCTGAACGACGGCATCTTTCAGACCCTACGTGAAAGCCAAACCGCCGGGACCCTACGCCTCGGGCTTCAAGAGGACTTTGGCGAGCATTTCCTGAGCGATATCCTGCGACGTTTCGTCCAGACTTACCCGAGGGTCAATCTCGAAGTCAGGATCGCCCGTAACGCCGAACTGCTGGCGCTGGTCGAACGCTCCAATCTGGACCTCGCCCTGACCTGGGATACCGGGCACACGTCGCCCTATGCCACACATCTGGGCGCAACACAGATGCACTGGATCGGCGCCCGCGATACACCACTGCTGACGGCCCTTGACGACTCACCGTTGCCATTGATCCTGTTCGACGCGCCTTGCCTATTGCGCAGCGCCGCCACCCAAGCGCTGGATGCCGCACACATTCCATGGCGAATTGCCCTGACCAGCCCCAGCGTCGGCGGCATCTGGGCGGCCGTCGCCGCCGGACTGGGTCTGACGCTGCGAACCCGCATTGGGCTGCCGAGCCACTTGACCGTTGTGTCGGGCTTGCCCCCCGTGCCAAGCCTTGGCTATGTGCTTCACTGCGATAACAACGACCCGAGTCCCGCCACCCAACAATTGATCGCGTTAATCAAAACGAGCCTGCAAGAGCAGGCGTTTCGATTCACGCTTACGAAATGATCGAAAGCACCCGAGGGTTCAACTCGGACGACGGCAATGGATTAGAGTGGGCGACATAAATCCAAACCCCAGCAGTTTTCCACACATCTGTTTATAGCCAGGAGCGACGTTCCCATGAGCGGGCTGTATGAGAAAGCCGAGTTCGCCTTGCGAGCCAACGACAGTGCGGCCTTCTGGGCTGCACTCGCCGGCGTCGACGCACACATGACCGCGCCACTTTTGGCGAGGCTCCTGCTGGAAGACTGGCATGAAGAGCATGAAGATATCGTTTTTGAGTTGGGATTAATCGGGGAAAACTGCGCGACGTCCGCGATTGCGCAGGCCGCGCAGAAAAATTTCGAATACCTGGTCAGGTGGGGCAACCTGGAAGAGTTTCAGCGCAAGTGCGCTTATGCGTTAGCGCGTATTGGCTCTGGCGATTCGAAGGTAGCGTTGGAGCTTATGGCGCAGCAGTTCGACACAGGCGTTAGCAAGTATGCAGAGGAAGGGCTGAGGCATTGGGCTGTGCCGGTCAAAAAGCGGGGTTAGTGGGTGGAGTTTTTCTGCCTAAATGACGGCTTCTGGCAGAGAGCTGCCACTCACGAACGACTGCTTTCGGCCAGAAGCAGTCCGTCGACGGGCTTGATAAAGATGATTACACCGGTGGTATTTGGTAAACAACCGAGTCGTATTTGGCTGATGTGCGCGTCTCGAAGATGATCCCACCCAGAGCCTCGGCAATACGTCGACTCGCATGGTTGTCCGTCGCAACGGGGTAGATGAAAGTTTTTGCTACCATTCGCTGGCTGGCCCACTGAACAATCGCTTGGACCGCTTCACATCCAAAGCCCAACCCGTGTTTATCTTCACGAATCCAGATACCCAGTTCCGGTGTTTCACTGTGGGTATCATGTAACCCAGCCAGGCCAGTAAAACGAGCATCGTCTAGTTGTCTAATCGCGAACACAAAGTCGCTGCCATCTGCGATTGAAGGCAGCCACTGCCGCCAGACTTTTGCATACTCATCAAGAGAGGCAGATGGTTCCCACGACATGTAGCGCGTCAACGACGCAGTTATACAAGCGAAGGATTCAACAGCGTCCTGCGCGCAGAATGGCTCGATACTCAGACGTGGCGACTGAATGCAGATTTCGCGGGTATCGATGGGCATTGTAGTTTCCTTATCAGAGGTGCAGCACTCCGTTCGTGTCCAAGAAAAGTATCATGCTGATCGTTTCTTCCGGGAAAGGGGGCAGATTTATTTCTGGAAAAATAAGTCTGTCCCCTTTTCGAAGAGTAATACCCTCATTGCGTGCTCCAGCGCTGAGGCGTCAACCATGACCTACAAAAAAATACCGAATGGTCGTTAACATTCCCTGTCGCTCTCACTGACCAAACCCCGTTTATTTCAGTTATGCCAAATATATGGCTGAAGTGTCCAATATGGAAGTGAGGCCCTAATCACTTGACGGGCTTTCGAAGGGGCATCGTTGACGTTAATGAATCTTCACCCATTTATCGCCTGTCCGCTTCTGGCCGAAACCTACCCACATCAATCGTTACTCAACTCCACCCTATGCGTCGCATCCCCATCCTCTACCCGCACAAAGCCACAGCGCAGGTAAAACGCGCTTCCCTCGACAGTATCGGTATTAAGCCTCACGCTTCTAAAGTGCAAAGCAGCATGAACAAGCAGCGCATTCACCAGTCTCTGACCAACATACTGCCCCCTAGAACCAGGCACCACGTACACACGTCGCAACCTCCCGACACTGGCCTCAGCGTAGGGATCAACTGAAAGCCCCCCGATCCCCACCAATCGCTCGTTCAAATAAGCTGCCATCAGGCACTCTCCAGGCGCATCGAAGCGATTGGCGCCTGACTGCCACTCCGAGATCAATCGGGTAAGAAACCTGAAACCCTCAGCCACCGCCGCGTTCTCAAGGTCAGCGATCTGTGGCGGTAGGTGTGTGATCGGTTGAATCTCCGTCTGGTTCATCCGTACTCCCTGGCTTGGCAAAAAACACTGGCGGCGCGGCAGGAAAACCCTTGAGCAACGCCTCTATTTGCCGGCGATTTTGCAACTGGACAGTAGGCACCTCTGGCCCCACCGCCGGGCGCGTTTTCTCGATGCCAGGGCGCGAGTCACGGTCGAAATTCCACACATAGCGCAGGAAGGTCAGGAACTCCCGGTCGGGCTCTCCGCTACAGCCGTCTGGCATGTGGGCGACCAATGGTCAGTGACTGACTGGTGCAGGTCAACTCCTTACCTTCTGCAGGATGCAGGTGTCGGAAGCTCGCACAGACTCAAGGCTTCAAGTCGCCCAACGGGTCATATGGCGGCTTCCTCCCCTCCTTGTCCTTCTTTTCCTTATCCAACGGCGCAATCGCCGGCCCTATCGGATCTACCTGCGGATCCGCCACATCCGGCGAATCCGGGTCAAACCCCAGTTCATCCTTGCCACTGGAATGCTCGCCCGAAGCCGGGCCTTTGGGTGGGTTACTCACGGCGTTCTCCTCGTTCAGAGTGGGCGGGCCTTGTCATGCAGGTTTTCCAGGTCTTCCTCGACGCGTTCCACGTCGTCGTCCTGACGCTCCGCCGGGTCGTTGGGGCGCAACGCATCGTTGTCGCGCTCTTCTTCTCCGGGTGTGCGGTCAGGGTTTGGGGTGCCGGGCGGTGGCTGGTTGTAGTCGGACATGATGGTTCACCTCAAAGGGGTCTACACAGGTTTAGAGAAACCGCCGTGCGCCATCGTTCAACTTGTTTGCCCAGGCGTGAGATGATGCGCGCCCCTTCTGGAGGCATGAACCGGATGTTCGAGCTCAAACCCTGCGACCCTGTCACCTTCCGCCAACAGACCCGGCGCAGCACGTTGATGGTGGCGGTGCTGTTCCTGGCCTTGGCGATGTTGCTGTCGAGCCTGGCGGTGATGCTGTTTGGCGAGCCTGGCGGGGATAATTTCCGCTTTAATGTCGGCGGTGTGTTCGCCGGGGTGCTGATTACGGTGGCGCTGGTGCGCGGGCCGTTCTGGAGCCAGCCGTGGCTGGCGGCGGCGGTGTATGGCTGGCAGCTCAAGCGCAACCTGATGAGCGTGACCAATGTGATGCACAAGGTCACTGAGCGGGTGCAGGCGAATGACCCGACGGCGATCAAGGTGCTGCGTTTTTATCATTTGGGCCTGACGCAGATGCATGAGCTGGACGCCAACTCCAGCGCCCAGGTGCAACTGGTCGCTGAGGTCGAGGCGCATAAGGCCAAGATGCAGGCGCTGGGGATCGATCCCGAGCAGACCCGGTTCGACCCCGCCTGGCTGCAGGCCTTTAAAAGCGCTTAGTCCAGCACGTCGATGCGTTGCGCGTCGGGCCAAAACAGCGCGGCCTGGCCGCAGGGTTGCCCGGCGTCGTCGAGCAGGGTCCACACTACCCCGGCGTGGATCATGAAGGGCTGATCAAAGGCATCTACGCGCCAGCCGCTGTAACCGGCGGCGATGCCGTTGGCGGTGACTTGCTCCAGTAGCACCTGGCGCGCGGCGCGGTCGAGTTCCGAGGCGCTGAAGCGTGAAGGCATGCCGATGAAGCGCTCGCGCGGGTATTTGAAGCACTGCAACGCGCAGTCATTCACGTAGGTAAAACGCGGGTCTGCGGCGCCGTCATGGGCGAGCAGGCTGTAGGGCGCGTCGCGGTGCAGCCAGGCCAGGCGCTGTTGCGGGTCGAGGTGGTCGGGGGCCGGCAGTCCCTGGCCGGTCCAGTGTCGATACGCCTTGTCCAGCACGCCTACGAAGTCTTCTTGATGGGACACGCACACCCTCACATCGTCAGTTGGAAATCTTTGCCCGCCAGCAGAACACCGCGCTGACGGCAATGGCCGCACCGGCCAGGCCAAACACCCAGGGCGCGGAGGCGATCGGCAGCAGCAAGCCGGCGAGCAAGGGCCCGAGGCCTGCGCCGATATCGCGCCACACAGCATTTGAAGCCAGCGCCGACACGCGCATGGAACCGGGGTTGCGCTCGGCTACCAATGTCGTCACCAGCGGCAGTTGCAGCGCACGCAACACCAGCACCGCCGCCGCGCCGACAATCACCCAATAGCTGCCGAACGCAGTCAGGGCCAGGGCACTCAGGAACGAAAACAGCAACAGCATCGAGGTCGCGCCAAACCGCTGGGCCGCGCGACCGCCCAGGGGGCTCAGGAGCATTTCCGAGACGTACCGCAGCGCCATCAGGCCACCGGCGATCAGCACCGCGTCCCCGCCCAGCAGCTTCTGCGCCTGGATCGACAGGCCGAAGATAAACAGACCGTCCAGCGCCACCCCCTCGATAAACGACCACATTGCCACGCTGTCCGGCCACTTGAAGCGCCGCCCCGGCGTGCTGTGCAAATCATGCCCGACCGTAGGCAAGCCGCGCGCCATCCACAAGCCCACCAGGCAGCAGCCGGCCAGAATCAGAAAGATCGGACGCGGCCCGGCCATCAATGTCAGCCAGCCGCCCAAGGGCAACGCCAGCATCGGCCCCAGGGCGATCAGCGCGCGGGAACGCCCGGCCCGGCGTGCGGCACCGGCGGGTTCCGAGGTGGCCAATACTTGGGTCGACAGGTTCAACGCAGCAAAACACAGGCCCCACACCAGGCGCAGGCAGAGCAACGCGGCGAAGCCGGACAGCAGCGAGTTGCCCACGGCGCACAGGGTGGCGGCGCCGGCGGCGATCATGCAGGTCAGACGGTCGCCGTTACGCGCGTAAAAATTGAGCACATGGCGGTAGCCGAAAATCCGCACCAGGCGATTGGCCGCCAGCAGCACACCGGCCTGGGCCAGGGTGATGCCGAAGGCCTGGGATTCCATCGGCAGCAGCAGGTAGAGCAACACGTCGCTGGGCAGGCATAACGCCAGGGTCAGCGCGGCGCGGCGGGAGTGGGTATCAGCGGTGCGGAGGGCCAGGCTGGACATAAATCTGGAAACATCCCGAAATATTCAGGTCGCCACGGTAGCGTTAATCAGCCCTTTTTCCCATAGGGAAACAACCGCAGACCACTGGCCACCGCACCGACCAAGGCAAACCCGCAGCCCAGCCACAGTGCATATTGCGGTCCGCTGCCCAGGGACAGGTGGAAACACAAGGCCACCAACGACGCGCCCAACGTCTGGCCCAACAACCGCGAAATCGCCACGATGCCACTCGCGCCGCCGCTGCGGGCCAACGGCGCACTGGTCATCAAGGCCTTGAGGTTGGGCGATTGGAAAAAGCCGAAACCGGCCCCACACAGCGCCATGCGCCAGCCGATATCAAACGCCGAGGCGCCACTGTTCAGTGCTGCCAGCGCGGCCATCCCCACACTGAGCATCAACAAGCCGATGCCGCACAGCACGCCCAGGTTCACGCGGTCGGCCAGGCGCCCCGCCACCAGCGCCATTACTGCCACGACCGCGGGCCACGGCGTCATGAGGAAACCGGTTTCCACCTGGCTATGCCCCAGCACCGCCTGCAACAGGAACGGCAGCGACACAAACGCCAGGCCCTGGGCACTGAACGCGCAAATAGCGGTAAGGGAAGACAAGGCAAACACCGGGCGCTTGAACAGGTCCAGCGCAAGCATCGGCGCCGGGTGCCCGGCCTGGCGCCGCAGCAGCAATGCACCGCACACCAGCGCCACGGCGATCAGGCCCAAGGTCAACGCGCCCTGGGCGCCGTGCACCGCCGTGCCCAAACCCAACACCAACAAGGCAAACAGCCCCGCGCACAACACAGCGGCAAGGCGATCGAACGCATGCCCGGTCATCGGCAGGGTTGGCAACGAGCGCAGGCCCAACGCCAGCGCCAGCAAACCCAAGGGCACGTTGATCAGGTACAGCCAGTGCCAGGTCGCCACCGACAGAATCGCCGATGCCGCGGTCGGCCCCAGGGTAAACGCCAACCCCACCACCAGCGAGTTGTAACCCAGTCCCCGACCGAGCATTTTTGACGGATAGATATGCCGCAGCAGCGCCGTGTTCACGCTCATGATCGCCGCCGCGCCCAGCCCCTGCACCACCCGCGCCGCCGTCAGGGTGACCAGCGAGCCGGCCAGCCCGCAAAACAGCGACGAGACAATAAACAGCAGCAACCCGCCGAGATACACCCGGCGATGCCCCAACACATCACTGAGGGACGCAAACGGCAGCACCGTGGCGATGATCGCCAACTGGTAGGCGTTCACCACCCAGATCACCGAGGCGGAATCGGTGCCAATCCCCTCGGCCAGGGTCGGCAACGCCGTGTTGACGATGGCTGTGTCCAGGGTCGCCATGCCGATCCCCAGGGAGATCGCCATCACGGCCGGCAGGCGTTTATTAAGGGGCAACCCATCGGCAACAGAAGACATGGACAATCCGCGCAGGTGACAAAGGCGTTTAGATTAAGGGCTGCGGCGAATTTTTTCAGTGCTGGATTGGCTGGCTGTCAGTATTTTCATGTTCGCCAGTGCCCGGTCTTGGCCATTACCTCTACCGCTTCGGCGAAACCGGCCTGAGGTGCGCTGTTCAAGGTGACCAAGCCCACACAGCGACTCGGTTTCAACCCAGCGGCACGCACGGCCACGCGCCCACCCACCTCCACACCCGCCAACACCGCCTCGGGGATATGCAGCGCGTTCATCAGCTCCAGCACATCCTGGCCTTGCGCTGCCTCGTCCTGCCCGCGCAGGTTGGGGACGATCACCCGGAAACCTTGGGCCGCCAACGGTCCGCTGACCGTGGCAAAAGCGTTCACATCCGCCGCCAGCAAGATGATCGCCCGGCCCTCCTCCGGCCCGAACGCTTCATAACGGATCTCACCGTCATCGGTGCTCACCTGCTGCACGGCCAATGCCGGAGCGGCCATCACCACTGCTGCCAACAGCAAAAAACCACGACGATCAAACATGACGGACTCCCACTATTAATTCACTGCCCAGCCAACCGGCCAGGTATTCCCCTGCCTGCATCACACCCGCTTCTTCCCCCAGGCGCTGCACCAGGAACTCACACAGCCCGGCGAAACTGCCGTCGGCCTGTAGCTGTTGCACGGCCAGTAGTTCCAGCGCATCCACCTGGCGCAAACGCGACGTGAATTGGCGTCGCCACACCAGCAAGCCACCCGCCTGTTCCAGCATCACCGCTTCCGGCGCGGTCGCTTCCTGCCACAGCGCCGACCAGATGGCCTCGGCATTGGTGGTCAGGGCATGGCAGCGCAACGACGGCGTCAGTTGCAACACGGCCGTGTCCCAATCCAGCTCGGCCAGGACCTCCAGGGCCAACGGCTGTGCGTCGGCGGCGACAAAGGCTTCGTTCAGGGCCGACTCGATCCAGGCCAGTTCATGCACATCCGGGTTGCGCGGGAACACCGCCTTCAAGGTGGCGTAGAAGCCCTCCGGATACGCGTCCAGCGTCCAGGCGTGGGGCGGATGGTTGTCGATATGGGTGATGCTCGCCGCCAGGAAGGCCTCCTCCCCGACCCAACGGCGCAGGTTGGGAAACGCCTGTTCCAAGCAACCCACCAACTGCGCGCGGTAGTTGTTCTGGTAAACCGCCAGGCCGGCGTGATGATTGCCCATCGCCTGCGCGGATTCATCCGACGCACTCACCAACCAGCTGCGAAAGGTCTGTTGTAGCTGTGCCAGGTTCATCGTTGCGCTCCCAACGTGCGCGCCATGGCCAATTCCTGGAGCAGCTCGGCCAGTGGCGGGATCTCATCGTCGCGCTCGATCATGGTCGCCACCGGGCCCAGCCGGGTCATGGCCTGGGCGTACAGCTCCCAGACGCCGGTGCACACCGGACTGTCATGGCTGTCGATCAAGATGTCACGGCCTTGACTGTGGCCAGCCAGGTGCACCTGGCGCACACGTTCGGCGGGAATACCCTTGAGAAACGCCTGGGCGTCGAAACCGTGGTTGCTGGCACTGACGAACACATTGTTGACGTCCAGCAGCAGCTCGCAGCCGGTGCGCTGGGCCATGGCCGCGATAAATTCCCACTCGGTCATGGAGGCGCCTTCGAACGCAAGGTAACTCGACGGGTTCTCGAACAACATCGTGCGGCCCAGCACGTCCTGGGCTTGCTGGATGTTGGCGCAGACCCGGTCCAGTGCCTCCTCGGTGTATGGCACTGGCAGCAAGTCATGGGAATTGAAGCCACCGCTGCGCGACCAGCTCAGGTGGTCGGACACGAACAGCGGTTCAACCTCGTCTACCAGCGACTTGAGGCGCTTCAAGTAATCCCCGTCCAGCCCTTCGGCGGTGCCGATGGACATGGACACACCGTGCAGCGCCACCGGGTAGCGCTCGCGCACCTGACGTAAAATGTGCCGGGGCTGACCGCCCGCGACCATGAAGTTTTCGGAGATCACCTCGACGAAATCCACGGGCACCGAGGTCTCCAGGAAGTCGCAGTAATGCTCCTTGCGCAGCCCAAGGCCGTAGCCTGAAAAGTGCGGGTTGGATGTCGACATGGCGGATCTCCGCAAAGAATAAGTGGCGAGCCCACACAGGGCCCGCCGGGTGGATTACTTCGGTTCGGTCAGGGTGCCGCCGGCCTTGAGACACTCGGACGGGGTCTTGACGATCACGCCTTCGCCCTTGCAGCTATTGAGGCCTTTGCAGTCGTTCTTGGCGGTGGCGCACAGGCTTGTGCCTTTGCAGGTGTTGACGCCGTAGCAGCGGCCGGGTTTTTCCTGCTGATCAGCAGCGCTGGCAGCGGTGGCGAACGAAGCCGAAGCCATGGCGATCAGGGCAGCAGCGGCAGCGAGGCTCAGACGGGATTTGAGTGCAGTGTTCATGGGTGTTTCTCCGGGGTTGGGGTGAATTACTTGATAACGGACGCAGCGTCTTCGATGACCTTCGCCACAGCCTCAGGCTGGGAGATGTACACCGAGTGGCTGGCCTTGATTTCGGTGACCTTGGAACCGGCGCGCTTGTACATCCAGCGTTGCAGGTCCGGGCTCAGGGCACGGTCTTCGGTGGAGACCACGGCGTAGGTCGGTTTTTTGTGCCAGGCCGCGGCCCACACGGTTCCGCCGAACAAGGCAGTGGTCGCCGGCACTTGGGAGGCGGCCATGAAGTCGGTGCGGTTGGTGGTCAGGTCGGCCGCAAAGTCGGCGTTGAATTTGGTGCGGTCGAAGAACAGATGACCGTCGCGGCTGGCCTTGATGTCATCGCTGGGCGCCGGCATCGAGCCGATCAACTGGGCCATGTTCTCGCCCACTTCCGGCTGCAACGCCGAGACGTAGACCAGCGACTTGACCTTGTCGCGGTCGCCGGCAATCGAGATCACCCCGCCACCGGAGCTGTGACCCACCAGCACCACCGGGCCGACTTGCTGCTCCAGTACTTCGCGGGCCTCGGCCACATCGGTGGCCAGGCTCTCGTGGCCCTGGTGCACCACGGTGACCTTGTAGCCCTTGTGAATCAGGATGTCGTGCACCACACGCCAGCCGGAACCGTCGACAAACGAACCGGGCACGATCACCACGCTTTTACCGGTGCCAGGCTGCGGAGCATCGGCCGCCTGGGCCAGCATCGGGACAGTCAGGGCCATAGCAATGGCCAGGGAAGAAAGCATACGCATTGGAAATCTCCATCAAAGTTAAGAACGTTTGCCCAAGATCAGGCGGTCCAACGACCAGGCCCCACCGCCGTACGCCAGCAGCGGCAACAACAAGCCCGCCCAGGTCAGGTGCACCGGCCAGGCGGCGGGGTACACAAACACCTCGATCACCAGGGTCATGCCCAGCAGCGCGGCGGCGGCCGGACGGGTCAGCAGGCCCAGCACCAGCAACAGCGGGAACAGGTGCTCGGCATAAGTCGCCAGGTGCGCAGCCCAGTCCGGCGGGATCAACGGCAAGGCGTACTCCGAACGGAACAGGGTGTAGGTCGACGGCTTGAGCTCAAGAAAGCCCGTGACCTTGGTGCGCCCCGACAGGAAGAACACCGCCGCAATCGCCACCCGCGCCACCAGCAACAGCAGGGCTTCGGGGAGCAGGCGCTGGATCACGGCTGCTCCGTCAGGCTGCCGAAGCCTTTAGGGGTCTTGATCTGGGTGCAGGTGCCTTTGTCCACCAGCACCCAGGCGTTGCCCTGGTAGTCGGTGGTGGAGGTGGCGGCGCACGAGGTGCCAGCGCCTGCGGCGCAATCGTTGGCACCGGGCCAGGGCCACGCCGAAGCATTTTTCCTGGGGCTTGGGTTCATCGGCATGAGCCACGGCCGCGAAGGCACTGAGGGACAGGGCGAGGGTTGCCGCGAGGGCTGCGTAAGGACGCTTCATGGGGTGAGTCTCCTGGCTTGACTGAGTGTGGCCAGGGCGCCTTGGGGTCGGTGACCGCCTGCGCCAGCTGGTGTGCAGAGTTAAAGCCAGGCGTGTATCCGGTCTGTGTCGCGAACGCGATAGAACGTCATGCGGGTGTATCAGGATGGGGCGGGGATACAGTTCGATACACAGTCAATAAAACATTGCCAAAACCCCGGCGGTTTATTCGGCATCCCGAACGACACAATTAGAAATATTCGCCTTTCCGAACGAAGGCTCTTAAGGGCCGCCGACGACCGCAAAAATCACCATAAATTTCATACGGTTGTTGTCATGTTTGTTACATGCCAACTGGCATACATTCTGCTTTATCCGTGTTTCTGGTAATAAAATGTTTCAGCTCTGAGACAGTCTCATCCCCTGAAGCATGGCCGGCGATCCACCTATAAAAACCACCACGCCCCAAAGGAGGGCGGCCTTCCGACCTTTTGATCGACATCAACTTTCCAAGACTGCTGCTGCACATCTGCACCCCAAAAAGGGCGAACGGCCTGATCGCCGAAAACAAGCCCGACTATAAAAAGGACGATTTGATGAGCTCGAGCAAGAACCACGCAGTGTCCTTCCTGGACGCAGACCACCCCACGCCGGCCACCCCGGACAGCACCATTGGCTTCGGCCCTTTCCTACTCCTGGCAAGGCAGCACGTATTGCTGCGCAACGGCGAGCCGGTGACCCTCGGCAGCCGTGCGCTCTACCTGCTGATTGCCCTGGTGACCCGCGCCGGCGAACTGCTGGAGAAATCCGAACTGATCTCCTTCGCCTGGCCCAAGGTGGTGGTGGAGGAATGCAACCTGCGCGCGCAGATCGTCGCATTGCGCCGGGCCCTGGGTGACGATGGCAACTTCAGCTATATCGTCACGGTGCCGGGTCGGGGTTATCGGTTTGTGGCGCCCGTCACGGTACTGGCTCCCGGTGAAGAGCACCTGCCGGTGCCTTATGTGCGGGTGGATGAGCCCAACCTGCCGACGTCGACAGCTGAAGTGATCGGCCGCGACGCCTTGATCGCCAGCCTGGCCGACCAGGTCATGAGCCAGCGCTTCGTCACCCTCACCGGCCCCGGCGGCATCGGCAAGACCACCGTGGCCATGGCCGTGGCGCAGCGCTTGGCCAGTGAACTCAACCTGGGCAGTTGTTTTGTCGACCTGGCCCCCGCCACCAGCGGGCAATGGGTGGCCGGCATGCTCGCCAGCGCCCTGGGCATCCAGACCGTCAGCGAAGACCCACTGCACGGCGTGGCCGCCAGCCTGGCCAACCGGCGTCTGTTGCTGGTGCTGGACAACTGCGAACACGTGCTGCCGGCCACCGCCGACGCCGTGGAAACCCTGCTGCGCAGCGCACCTCAATGCCATGTGCTGACCACCAGCCGCGAACCCCTGCGCGCCGACGGTGAACGGGTGCACGACCTGGCACCGCTGCAAGTGCCCGACGCACACGCCAGCCTCAGCGCCCACGAAGCCCTCGCCTGGTCCGGCGTGCGCCTGTTTGTGGAGCGAGTGCGCGCCCTCGACCCCGACTTTGTGTTCGGTGATGCGGATGTCGCGGCGGTCTGTGCGATCTGCCGCAAGCTCGACAGCAACGCCTTGGCCATCGAGATCGCCGCCGCCCGCGTGCGCACCTTTGGCATCCAGGACCTGGTGGGCCTGCTCGACGGTAGCTTCCGCCTGCAAATGACTGGCCGACGCACCGCCCTCGCCCGCCATCGCTCCTTGAGCGCCACCCTGGATTGGACCTACGCCATGCTCAGTGGCGATGAACAGGCGATGCTGCGTCAGCTCGCGGTGTTCACCGGTTCCTTCACCCTGGAAGCGGTCAAGTCGATGACCGCCAGCAGCAGCCTCGACCCGCGCAACGCCCTGCCCCTGCTCGAAAGCCTGATGGACAAGTCACTGCTGATCGCCGGTGAGTCCAAGGCGCTCAAACGCTATCGCCTACTGGAAACCACCCGCGCCTACGCCCTGGAAAAACTCAGCGAACAAGGCGAAACCCGCTCAACCTGCCAACGCCATGCACGCTATGCCCTCGGCATGCTGCAGGAAGCCGGGCAGACCCTGGACGGCCTGTCGCCGGAAACCTGGCTGGCGCTCTACGGCCCGGAAATCAACACCATCCGTGCGGCGCTCGACTGGGCCTACTCGCCCAGCGGCGACTTGGCATTGGGCATCGAACTGACCTTGGGTGGCGTGCCGCTGTGGTTGCGTTTGTCCCTGGTCAGCGAGTGCCGCACCTGGGTCGATAAAGGCCTGGCCAGCGACGGCCTCGTCCCACTGCCGTTGCGCCAGCGCATGTTGTTGCAGACCGCCCTGGCCAGTGTGCTGATGCTCACCTACGGCACCGGCAGCGAAATGCGCGAAGCCTGGCGCCAGGTGCGCGAAGACGCCCGCGACCTCGGTGATGCCGAGCACAAATTGCGCGCGTTGTGGGGTTTGTGGACCGACCGCTGCGGCTGCAACCAGTACACCGAAGCGCTGGAACTGGCCGAGCGCTACATCGCCCTGAACAGCAGCGGCAGCCACCAACTGCTCGGCAAGCGCATGCGCGCCGTGGCGCTGTTCCACATGGGTGACCTGCTGGGCGCTAGGCAGAATATCGACGAAGCGCTCGGCTCACCGTCGGCGCCGCGCTCGCACATCATCGACGTGCACTTCGACCAACGCATCGCCGCGCGCTGCCTCAAGGCCAAGGTGCAGCTGCTCGAAGGCGATGTCGACCCGGCACTGCGCCTGATCGGCCAGTGCGTCGACGAAGCCATCTCCCTCGATCACCCCGCGACCCTCTGGTACACGCTGTGCCTGGGCGCGATCCCCTTGGCGTTGCTGGCGTCCAACCTGCCGAAAGTGCGCTACTACCTGGGGTTGCTGCAAGGCAGCACCACCGGTCAGGACCTGCATATCTGGCGGCAATTTCGCCTGTGCTTCGAAAGCATCCTGCTGATCCGCGAAGGCTCGCCCGAAGCCGGCGTGCCGCAACTGGGCGAAGCCCTGCATCACCTGCAAGGCCAGGGTGACAGCCAGCTCTACAGCCTACTTCGCTGCGAATACGCCCTGGGCCTGGCGCGCCTGGGCCTGGAAAAACTCGCCCTGGAAGTGCTGGAAGACACCCTGCAACTGGCCCTCGGCCGCCACGAACGCTGGTTCGCACCGCAGATGTTGCGCATCAAGGCACAACTGACCCTGCGCCAGGCGCACTTCGGCTCGGTGGACAAGGCCAAAGTGTTGCTGCGCCAGGCGTGGGTGGATGCGCAATTGTCCGGCGCGCATTTTTGGCGGGCGCAGATTGCGACGGATTTGGCGCGGCTTCAGGAGCCCAAATTGCGCATCGCCTCCCTGCCGCGCTTCCAGCACCGCTAGAAACGTCAATCTGGAATGATTTTCTGTAGTGAGCGGGCTTGTTGTGGTGAGCGGGCTTGCCCAGTTCACCACAACAACCCCGCTCACTACAGAGATGACAGGGGTATTTCACAGCTGTGAAAGCTTGTGCGATCTTGCCAAAAGCCGTCTTTTTACCCCCCGCCAACGCCTACTATCGAGTCCTCGTGCGCCCCCACTCACATGGACTGAAGAATGATCAACCGACCCGAGAAAGCCGCTTCGCCCCGCGTCAGTGAAACCCGTGCGCCGGAGCGCGTTTTTGATGCGGCGCTGAACAAGGCCAAGACCCTGGCGGCCACCGGGGCCAGCAATCAACAGCTCAAGCCGGACGACTACAAGGAAGTCACCGCCCTGCCCGCCAAGCTGGATATCGACACACTCAAGGTGGTGTCCGAAGACAAGGACGCCGGGGTGATCTATTTCGAGCAGGACGGCAACAAATTCAAGATCACCCGCGAAGGCGCAGACAAGGTCCAGGAAGGCTTCGACCTGCTCAAGGGCCTGCATTTCGGCCATGCCGTGGCGCCGGTCAACCAAGGTGGGCCGGATGAGGGCACGCCGCTCTACGACCTGCTGCACACCCTGGCCGAAACCCAGGGCACACCGGCCGGCAAGGCAATCCGTGAAGCCCTGGGCAACCCTGACCAGCAGCTGTTGCGCGAAGACGAGCCCACCGTGCGCCTGGCCAACATCAAGTCGGTGGGCGAAGCCAAGGACGGGGTCGTCAAGGTCGAGATGGAAAACGGCCAGACCCTGGTGATCGCCGAATCGCTCACGCCCGAGGCGTTTGCCAGCTACAATAACGCCGGCGTGACCAAAGAGGCCCTCAACGACGGCAAGGCCAAGGGCTTTGAGGAGGTCACCCGCCTGCCCGGCGACCTGGATTTCAGCCAGCTCAAAGTGGTGTCCGAAGACCCCAAGTCCGGGGTGATCCTGTTCGAACACCAGGGCAAGAAATACATGATCAGCCAGTCCGAGGCCGCCCTGCCGCAGCCCGGCGCGGACCTGAGCAACCCCAACCCCAACGCCGGCAGCAGCCTCTACACCTTCCTGCAGGCGGTGCACAAAAGCGAAGGCACCCCTGCGTTCGACTACATCAAGAATGCGCAGTCGTTGCCTGGCCAGGAACTGCTGCGCAAAGACGAAGCCAGCCTCAAGCTGGGTGACATCAGCAAGGTCGACGCGCCCATGGACGGCATCCTGGTGGTCAACCAGGCCGACGGCAAATTGCTGGTGGTGTCCAAGGACATTACCCCGGAAGCCTTCGCTGCCTACACCACCAAGGGCCAGACCCTGGCCGGTATCGAAAAAGCCAAGGGCGACGGCTACAGCCTGGCCGGGCCGGACGCCTACCTGGCGTCCACCGAAGACATCATGAGCGTCGGCGGCGCGGGCGATTACGGCCCAGGGTTGATCGCCTTCACCCAACACAAACCGGGTGGCGCCGAAGAGAAAATCATCGTCAGCGAAGACACCAACCCGCAGATGTTCGAACAGATTTCCGGCTATCGCACCGACATCGCCCAGCAAACCACCGACGTCGACAAACTGCGCGCCGACAACGGCTTGCCGCCGCTCAAGGACGTGTCCGTCGACAACCTCGCCACCACTGAAAAAGACGAAAGCGGCAACCCGTTGAGCGTGCAGGACCTGTCGATGAAAACCCTGGTGGACAGCTACCGCGCCGGGGTCAAAGACGGCAGCATCGGCAAGGATGACCCGCGCGCCAAGTTCCTGCGCGCGGTGGAAGCCAAGAGCATGGCCGACAACGGCATGTCGATCATTCCCGAGCATGGTTTCGGCAACCAGGGCATCGCCACCACGCCCATCGACGTGACCTCGCGAGATGTGCGCGACAACATCTTCGACACCCAATCCATCGACAAGACCATCAGCGAACTGCTGGGCGACTCCACTATCCAGGCCGACATCAAGGCCAACCACGATGCGGCCCTGGGCAAAGTCGACGGCGGCCAGGCCAAGGTCGACGAGGTGCATCAGAAGCTGATCGACAGCACCTCCTCGGAGAATTTCACCCAATACATCAAGGCCCTGCAGGACGACGGCAAGACCGAGCTGGCCACCCAGGAAATCCAGACCGCCTACACCGCCCTGGCCGACATCGACCCGGCCAAGGCTGACAACTTCCTGCAAAACCTGCAGATTGACGGCTACACCGACGCCGTCGAAAAACTGATGGACGACCCAAGCAAGATCAGCGACGACAACACCGCCCTGGCCACCACCGACAACACCATGGCCATCCTTTCCATGCTCAAGGGCGGTGCCGATGGCCTGCCGCGCCAGGCGCTGGGGGTGTATTCCAAGTTCGTCGACCAGTTGCTCAAGGACAAAGGCGCCGCCGCCGACTTCGGCAAGGCGATGATTTCACTGGGTGACACCTGGCAGAAAAACGGCGTGATCAGCTTCAGCGACATCGAACACGCGGTGAGCAAGGAGATTATGCCGAGCCTCAGCGAAGAGAACCGCAGTTCATTCGTGAAGAACCTGACCTTCCTCAAGGACAACGGCGTGCTCGGCTCGGTGGGCGGCGCCATCGGCATGGGCCGGATCGTCTACCAACTGGCGGGGCAAGGCGGCAAATTGGCCGACACGCCGATGAAACGCCTGGGGATCGCCAACGACTTCCTCGGTTTCCTCGGCACCGGCTCCCACTTCGCCACCCTGGGCCTGAAGGTCTACGACAAGCTGCGCGGCACCAACGCCTACAAACTGATGGGCTTCGACCGCTCGCTGCCCGACCTGTGGGCCAAGCCCGGCGAGGGTTACCACGCCCTGCCAAAGGACGCCGAAGCGGTGCAGAAGAAGTACTTCGACATCGTCGACCAGGCCATGGACGACGGCAAGGACGTGGGCAAAGTGCTCAACAGCGGCGGCTGGAGCGATGAGGGCGCGAAGAAGGTCCAGGAAGGCATCGAAAAAGGCATCGCCAGCCGTGGCGGCGTGGCCGGTGCGGGCTTTGGCGCCAAGTTCGCCAGCAGTGCGATCAAGGTGATTGGCATGGCCACCGACGTCGCCGGCGGCGTGATCAGTGTGGTGCAGGCGGCCTTCACCCTGCGGGATGGCGTGCGCGAAAAAGATCCGGTGAAAATCGCCTCGGGTTCATTGTCGATGGCCGGTGGCGTGAGCAGCCTGGTCGCGGCAGGCGGCGGTGTGCTTACCACCCTCGGCGTTACCGGGCGCATCATTCCGTTCCTCGGGCCGGTGGGCTTCCTGATTTCCGGCGCGTTGTCGTTTGTCGGCGCCATCCTCAGCACCGTGCAGTCGCACAAGCTGCACAAGATTTCGATGCAGAACTGGGACCAGATCCAGGACTTCAAGCAGGACGGGCTGCTCAAGCCGAACGGCGATGAGGCTTATGTGTGGCTGCAGACTTACCTGTCCGACTGGGGCCAGCGCGATGCACCACAGGACCAGAGCATCTTTGACTTTCGCAAGGAAGAATGGGATGCGCGCTCGAGTATCCGTGGCGGCGATCATCGGCGCGATCACCCGGATTACATTGGCGACGGCAACAACCGCAATTCGGAAGACTACAAGTACTCGCTGAAACCGTCGGAGTGGACCAACGACAACCACGACATCATCTGGCGAGTCGGCGACGGGTATGGCGGCGAATACCACGATGTAGACAAGCCCTGACCGGCACCCTCACGCTGGCTGCACACTTTAGGGCGCGCAGCCAATGGCGTAAGGTCAGTAATAAATCTGAGCGGAGACCTGCGCATTCCCGTACTGAATGCAATTGCACGGTTTGGACGACAATGCGCCAGCAGCCATCCCGGGATTCCAGGGCCCGATGATGCCGTCCCTCTTGCCATTGTCATCCACCGAGTCGAGGGAATTAAGCACCCGATCACGCTTGAGGACTTCCTGGGCCAGCTGGGTCTCTTTGTCCTTTTGTGCATCCCCGGTCAGCGGGCGTCCAGCCACCTCACGGATCTTGTCGGCGGTTGCATTCCCGGTTTTCGGGTCCTTGAAGGCTGGAAAGTTATTCCCAAACTCTTTTGCCAGTTGTGAATCCGACATCTGGGAGAAGCCATTGTCGTTGGGCCGAGTGTACGCGCCGGATGTTTGCTGCACAGATATGCTGACGATTGCCATGATTGAGGTGTCCTGGACTGTTCTGCAAAACTCTGTGGCGGGCGTGTTCCTTCCAGTTCCAGCGCCTGAACACACTAAATCAACCGAGCCGCGACCAACCAATCCGCCACCGCCTGGAACGACGCATCCGGCACCGGATCACCCGGCACGGTCTTGCGCGCAATCTCCGCCGCCAGCCCTTTGTCCGGCGCATGGGGAATGCCCAGGTCATACGCTTCCTGCAACATCAGCAGCGCCTCCTCCGGCGAGGCCCGGCACACAATCACCGGCACCGGCGTTTCCCCGCGCACATAACGCACACCAATCACCCAGCCGTCGGTGGTGCCGATCATCATCGACGCGCGGTTCAAACCCAGCTTGGTGGCCAAGGCCTGCATCTCGTTGCGCTGGCGCCGGCGTTCGCTCTTGATCAACGGGTCGCCGTCGATGTCCTTGCGTTCACGCTTGGTCTCGCTACGGGTCATCTTCATGTCGCGGCCGAACAGCCAGCGCTGCATCATCACGTCCACCCCGCCCACCAGGATGAACGCGCAAAGCACGGTGAATACCAGCGGCTTGAGCACCAGGAAGAAGGTCGATTCCATGCACTCGGCGCCACAACGCGACGACTCCATCAAGGCCTGCAACGCATGCTTGCCGACCACATAGAACGCGATCGCCAATACATGCACCTTGATCAGGCCCTTGATGAACTCCACCAGGTTGCGCAGGGCAAAGATCTTTTTCATGCCCTCCGCCGGGTTGATGCGCTTGAACTCGGGCTTGATCGGGTCCACTGAGAACACAAAGCCGCGCATGGTGATGATGTTGGTCAGGATCACCACGCCAGTGGTCACCGCCATCACCGGCAAGGTGATGCCGATCACCAGTTGCTCGGCATGGTCGAGTACCCGTGGCCACACCGTGGCGAACGGCTCGATGTAGATCTGTGCGGTGAGGTCGATCAGCGCCGTGACCTGGGCCTTGGCCCGGGGCGCGAGGATCGAGATGCACAGCGTGCAGAACAGGATGACCATGCCCGACACCAGGTCCTGGCTCTTGGCGACCTGGCCTTTCTTGCGCGCGTCCTGGAGCTTCTTGTCCGTGGCCGGCTGGGATTTCTCTTCGCTGGTATCGGCCATGGGCTACTCCATGCCGGCCAGGGTCTTGAGCAGTTCGACGGTGCCGCGAAACTCCGCCAACTGATCAAGCATCATCGGAATCAGGAAGCCAATGTAGATCACCATCAGGATCGTGAAAAACAGGTTCTTCACCGGCAACGACAAGTCGAAAATGTGCAGGTTTGGCGCCATGCGTGACAGGTAGGCGAGCATCAGGTCTGTCACCAACAGCGCGATCAATAACGGCGAGACCATCAGCACGCCGACGCGCATGATCTGATCAAGGATCGACAACACCGCCAGCAATGCCGAGCTGGCGAATACCGGAGTAAACGAGGTGACCGGCCAGAGTTGGTAGCTGTGGTAATACCCGTCGACCATCAGGATGAACCCGCCGGACATGAAGAACAGCGTGATCAGCATCACCGTCAGCAACGTCGCCATCACGCTGGATTCCCCGGACGACAACGGGTCCACCAGTTGCGCCATGGTCGAGCCGCGCTGCAGGTCGATCAATTCCCCCGCCACTTCAGCGGCCCAGAACGGAATACCAAACAGCAGGCCGATCAAAATGCCAATGAGGAACTCCTTGATCAGCAACCCGGCGATAAACACGCTGCCGTGTTCAGGCATCGAGGTCAGCGCTTCGAACACCGGGAAAAACATCGGGATGGAAATGGCCACGGCCACGCAGCCGCGAATCATGCCGGTGAGGCCGAGGCGGTTGAACGCCGGGGTGATCACCACCACGCCCATGGCGCGGCAGGCGGCGAGCGAGGCGGAGCTGATCACCGGGTAGGCGACCTCCAGGAACTGCGCGGTCAGGCTGGCATCCATGGGCGGTCAGCGCGTCCACATCGGGAAGTTGTCCAGCACCTGGCCACCGAGTTCCGCCACTTGTCCTGCGAGGACCGGGCCCAGGAACACGATGGTCAGCAACACCGCCACCAGCTTCACCACCTGCGGCAGGGTCTGGTCCTGGATCTGCGTCAACGCCTGGAACAGGCCCACGCTCAACCCCACGATAATTGCCACGCCCAGCGCTGGCGCGGAGAGCATCAGCACGGTCATCAGTGCCTGTTTCATCAATGACAGGAATACGTCCTGGCCCATGGGTCGTGCCTCAGCCGTAACTCAGAATCAAACCGTGCATCAAGCGCGACCAGCCGCTCAGGGACACGAATAAAAAGATCTTCAGCGGAATGGAGATCAGGTTCGGCGAGACCATCGACATGCCCATGGCCATCAGCACGTTGGACACCAGCAAGTCCACCACCAGGAACGGGATGTACAACAGGAAGCCGATCTCGAAAGCGCGGGTCAGTTCCGAGCTGACGAACGCCGGAATCAACACCACCAGGTCATCATCGCGCAGGTCGGCACGGGCCTCCGGCGACCAGATAGTCTCGGTGGCCTGCACGAAAAAGCCGCGCTCGGATTCATTCGCGAAACGCTTGAGGTGCGCCTGCAGCGGCGGGCGCAAGGCGTCGCCTAAATCCTTGAGTTGCTCGACATGCTCGATGTTGAGGTCGCGCCCCTCCACTTGCCGGTACATGTCGCCAATCAACGGCGTGGTCACGTACACCGACAGGATCAATGCGATGCCGTACAGCACCAGGTTCGGCGGCGTCTGCTGCACGCCCAGGGCGTTGCGGATCAGGAACAGCACCACCGAGATCTTCATGAACCCGGTGAGCGTCACCACCGCCAACGGGATCAGCCCGATCGTCGCAACGACCAGGATGATCTCGATCAGGTTCGGCTGATAACCGGTCATGGGGTGGCGAAACTCAGCAGGCGCACGCCCAGGCCGTCACCGATTTTCACCAGTTGGCCCTGGCCGACGCGACGGCCGTTGACCATCAGGTCGACGCTGTCCACGCCCGGCGTGTTGAGCTGCAACAGGCTGCCCGCGCCCAGTTCGCGCAATTGCGCCAGGGTCAGCTCCAGCGTGCCGACTTGGCACACCAGTTTCAACGGCAACTCATCCAGCGCCGCGGCGGCATCAACATCAGTCATGGGGTTCTCCGGTTCCACAAAAGGGTCTTTCAAGGCTTCCTGCAGGCGCAGGACTTCACCTTGGTATTGGCAGCGCGCCTGCAGGCGGCCGGCGAGGTCGAGCAGCAGGCCGGGGCCTTGGTCCAGCATCAGCACATCGCCGGGGCGCAGGCTGCGCAGTTCGCCGAGGCTCAGCCACTGCCGCCCCGCCACCACCGTGAGAGTCTGGTGCAGGGCCAGCAATGGCTCGGGTTCGGGCTGGGCGTAGTGCGCGAGCAACTGCGCCACCAGCATGGCGGCGCTTTCGCTCAGGTCCAATTGGGCGCTCATAGGCGGCTGGTTGGTGAAAGTCAGTTCCAGCGCCACGTGCACGGCAAACGGGTCTTGGCCTTCGTTCACATCAAGCAACTGCACGGAGTGGCCGAGCAGCGGCTCCAGGGTCTCGATGAGGTCGAGCAGTGCCAGTTCCAGCAACAGCGAACGCGCCAGCGCGGGCAACGGCTGCACGTCGAATGACAGCGCCAGCGGCAGCAACAACTGCTCCATCGCTGCGGCGGACAAACGCAGGCGCGCAGGTGCGCGGCCGAGTAACAGCAGCACGTCACGCGGCGCGGCGAGGGCTTGCGGTTCGGTGGCCCAGCGCACACGCAGGTCCTGCCCGGCGAGGCGGCCTTGCCAAGGGCGACAGCGGCGATGCAATAGGTTATGCAGGGCCAGCAACGCTGGATCGTAGTGGGTCAGCCACGGCGACAACGGGTCGGCAAGGGCTGCGATCATGTGCCGACGCCTTCGTCACGCAGCTCGCCCACGCGGCGCTCATCGCTCTCGCGTCCTTCCAGCAGGCTTTGCCAGGCGTCGGATTGACGCTGGCGGCTCAGGCGCTCCTGGCGGAACAGGTCGCGCTCGCGCTCCTGGCTTTCAAGCGTGGTGGACACGTGGGTCACGTCGTTTTCCAGTTGCTGCTGGTCATCCGACAGCCCGCGCAACCGATCCTGGGCCGCCTGCCAGCTGGCCACCGACAGGCCTTCGGTGAGCGAGGCATACACCTGCCGCGCTTCCTCGGCGATGGCTTCACGGTGCAGGCGCAGTTGCTCCTTGGCGTCGGTGAGCACGCCGTGAGTCTGTTCGCAGCGTTGTTGCTGGGCGGCCAGTTGGCTGGCGGCACGTTGTTCACGCAAGACCCGCAGGGTTTGCAGGGTACGCAGTTGCTCGGTTTTCATTGGGTTTGCTCCTTGTTCATGCCAACACCCGGCGCATATGGGCCAGGGTCTGTTCCAGGTTGCTCGGCTCGCCTGCGTTCTGGCGCAGGAAGGCTTCGATGGCGGCGTGGCGGTTGATTGCTTCGTCGGCCAGGGGGTCGCTGCCGGCGGAGTATTCGCCGACGCGGATCAGCATTTCGATCTCGCCATACCGCGCCATCAATTCGCGGATGCGCATCGCCAGGCGCTTGTGTTCTTCACCGGCGACCTGCTCCATCAAACGGCTGCGGCTGCGCAACACATCCACCGCCGGAAAGTAGTTGCGCTGGGCCAGCTCGGCGCTGAGGGCGATGTGCCCGTCGAGGATCGAACGGGCTTCCTCGGCCACCGGATCGCTGGCGGCATCACCCTCGGTAAGCACGGTGTACAACGCGGTGATGCTGCCGGTGGGACCGGGGCCGGCGCGTTCCAGCAGGCGCGGCAAGGCCGAGAAAAACGACGGCGGATAACCACGCCGTGTCGGCGGTTCGCCCACGGCCAGGCCGATTTCGCGCTGGGCACGGGCGAAGCGGGTCAGGCTGTCCATCAACAGCAACACGTTGCGGCCCTGGTCGCGGTGGTATTCGGCCAGGGTGGTGGCAACAAACGCCGCGCGCACCCGCTCGGCCGCCGGGCGGTCCGAGGTGGCGACCACCGCCACGGTGCGCGCACGGGCCTGGGCGTCGAGCTGCACGTCGAGCAGTTCGCGCACTTCCCTGCCCCGCTCGCCGATCAGGCCGATCACGATCACATCGGCTTCGCTGTTGCGAATGATGCTGGCCAACAGCGAAGACTTACCCACGCCGGGCTCACCAAAGATACCCATGCGTTGGCCCTGGGCAAGGGTCAGCAGGCCGTCTATGGAACGAATGCCCAGGGCCATGGAACGCACGATCAACTGCCGCGAAAACGGTGCCGGGGGTTCGGCGTGCAGCGGGTAATGCTGCAGGGCCACGGTCGGCGGGAGGCCGTCGCCGTCGAGAAAATCGCCCATGGGGCTGATCACCCTCCCCAGTTGCGCATCACCCACGGCGACACCCAGGGTCTCGCCAGTGGCGGTGATTTGAGTGCGGGTGGACAGCCCTTCCATGGAGCCAATGGGTGACAGGATCGCCTCGTCACCGTCAAAGCCAATCACCTCGGCGCTAAGGCTGCGGGCGCTGCCGGGATCACGCAGTTGGCACAGTTCACCGATGCTCGCGCCGGCCACACTGGCCCGCAGCAATACACCACGAATGCTCAACACCGTACCGTGCATGGGGCGCAAGCGTGCTTGCGCCAAGCGCCCGGACAGGCGTGGCAGCAGCTGTTCCAGGTTCATACCACGCCCTCTTCGGCGAACGGCAACAGGCTGCGCCGCAGGTTTTGCAATTGGGCTTCGAGGCCCAGTTCAACTGATCCGGCCGGGCTGTTCAGGCGCGCCTGGCCGGCGTGCAACTGTTCGTCTGCATCCACGGCAATCGCCAGCCCTTCCAGCTTGAGGCGTTGCCGCAACGCATCGACCTCCGCAGGCGGCACCCACAAGGTCAACGCCTGGTCCTGGCGAAACGCGCTCAAGGCCTGGCGGGTACTGCGCACTACACGGTCGGCGTTGTCCAACTCGCCCAGCACTTCACGCACGATGCCCAGGGCCAGGTCGGCCAAAGACGCTTCCAGGCTGCTCAAGTAGTGCTGCACCTGGGACTGGGTGTGCAGCAGCAATTGCGCGACCTGTTCAGCCCCCGCTTGCCGGGCGCTTTCGAAGCCTTCGGCGCGGGCGCTGCTCAGCCATTGTTCGCTGTCGGCCTTGATCTGTTCAGCCTGTTGTTTGGCCGCTTGCAGGAAGGCAAAGCCGTCGCTCCATAACGCGGCGTCTTCGGCGCGCAGGATGCGGGCGGTGGGACGGCTCGGCAATTCGCTCATGGCGTCATCTCCTCGGCCAGCAGGCACGCGGCGGCGGCCTGGACAATTTCCAGGTCACGGGGCACTCGGGCGCTGAGGCCCTGGGGGAAGGCGAAGCGCAAACGCAACCAGCCCTGCCAATCGGCATGCTGGGCGTGCAGCCAGGCGGCGACACAGCCTTGGCCGTCGCGGTCGATGGCCTCGATCAATTCGCCGGGATCGCGCAGTAAATCCGCTGCGCCGCCGAGTTGGCGCAAGGCCAGGGCTGAAACGAAGACTTCAGCACCCAGGCCTTCGCGCAGCTCATTGACCACCTCGCGGCGGATCTCCCGGCTCAGGGTCGCGGCATGCCAGATCGCCCCGCACAGCCTCGGCAAGCGGGCGAACTGCGCGGGTGACAGCAGCAAGACCGACAAGTCTGCCGCCAACGGCGTGACCAACTGGTCCATGGGCGCCAGTTGATAATGGCTGACCAGCAACTGCTCCAGGCGCTGGCGAAAACGCGGCTGGCCGTGCATCGCCTGCAGCACGGCGTCGGGAAATTCATCGGCAAAACACGCGCCCAGGCTCGGCCCGCGTACAAACTGCAGCGGCTCGGCGATCAGCCCCTGCCAGCGTTCGAACAGACTCATTCACCCTCCTTGAGCACATACAGCGCCTGGGACTGGCGACGCGTCCATTGCTGACGGGCCAGCACTCCCACGGCGCCGAGGGCGATCAACAGAAGCGCACCAAACATCAGCCGCGCCTGGGTCAGGTTGTCTTCCAGCAGCCACAGGCCCATGAAGCGGGCCAGGCGCGGCTGTGCCGGGTTGTTGCTGATGGCCACAGCGGCTTTGATTGCCGTCACCGAAACGCCGTCGTAACTCAGGCCGGAAATACCGTTGGCGACCAGGGTCTTGATCTGCGGGATCAGCGTATTGATGTCGGTGCCTGGGTCGTAACGCACCAATACCGAGGCCGACGACGGCGAAATCACGCGTTTGAGCAAGTCGTTGTCCGGCAGCACCACGTGCACGCGGGCGGCGACGATGCCGTCGATCTGCGACACCGAGTGGGACAGCTCTTCGCTCAGCGCATAGATCATCTGCGCTCGCTCCTGCACCGGCGACGACACCAGGCCATTGCCCTTGAACACCTCGCCCATATTGGAAAAGCTCTGTTGCGGCAGGCCGGCGTTGTCGAGCAGGGTCATGGCTTCGGCAAAGCGTGACTCATCGACCACTACCTTGAGCTGGCCATTGTCCTGGGCCTTGCGTTCCGCCGGGATGCCACCGCGCAGCAGTACCGCGACCATGGCGTTGGCATCGCGCTCGCTGAGGTTGGTGTAGAGGTCGGTGTTGCAGGCTTGCAACAGGCTGGCGAGCAGGCCGATCAGCAGCAGGCGCAAGGCGCGGTTGGGGCTTGGCATGGCGTTATTGGCCCTTGAGCAGTGTGTTGGCGGAACCGGAAATCTGCGTCGCACCGCGCACCACCATCTGGGTTTCGATGGAGTAGTCGAACATCTTGCCCAGGGAGTGGACGATCTGGTCGACCTGTTGCTCACCGACCTTTTTCCCCGGCTCGCCTTGAGGTGAAGCGCTGGCGGTGCGGATCTCTGCCGAAGCCGGTGGCGGCGCCGACGGGTTGTTGGTGAGCAGGTCGGCGCGCTCGGAAAACGCCCGCGTGCGGTCGATGAAACTGTTCATGCGCTCCATCAGGCCCGAGCCGATCTGGTGCGGGCTGGCGCCTTCGGGCATGCCCTTGGCGGTGTTGGCCATGTGCTCGAACAGGTTCTGCGAGGCCCCGGCGGGCCCCGCGCCAGCAGACGGCGGCAGCGCCGAAGCGCCGGCGGCGAGACTGATAGTCATAGGGGCTTCCTACTCTTCGTCGTCATCGGACATGGCGTCGTTCAGCAGTTCCTGCATCTTCGGCATGATGATGAACTGACCGCCGATGGTGACCGCCTGGGTGATCAACGCATCAGTGAACTCGGGGTCATCGGCTTCGTTGGGTTTGTCGGCGGCCTTGGCGTTGTCCACCGCGGCATTGAACTTGGCTTCAGGGCTGGCGCCACCAGGGGCGAGATTGCTGTCTACGGCCGTTACGGACATGGTGCTGCTCCTTTACTGGGTTGGGGTTTCGGTACTGACTTGCGCGCCACGGAACACCCGCACCCCGCGCTCGCGCGCCACCGGGGCGGCCACGACCTTGGGTTGCAGGTGATCCACATGCTGCTGCACCAGCGCCAGGTACGGCGGTGGTCCGGACACGAACACTTCATCGCCCTCGGGGCCGTTGCGCATGGACAACTGCTGGCCGAACACATCGAGGTTGCTGAGGTAGGCCTGCAACTGGTCGAGGTCCAGGGCGTTGGCCTTGAAAAGCTTGGTGCTGATTTCATCGCTGGCATTGAGGTACAGCAGGTTGCCGTCGAAGTACCAGGTGAGGCCGTTGGTGCTGCACAGGGTCTGCAGGAACTCACCGGCAGTGGCGCCGCGAATCGTGCTGCGGGCCTTGCCGCGCACCTTGTCGGAAAGCACCAGGGGCACGTCGAGGTTGTGGCCGAATTCTTCCAGGGCGCTGCGTACATCCTGGTCTACCAGCACGTAGGCATAGGGCTGGGAGAACCACGCCGGTTCTTCGGCGGCATTGGCAAAACGGCTGCCGAACAGGCATAGGACGGCCAGCAAAAATATGCTTACATGGCGTCCGCCTTCGCCAGACGAGTTGTGACGATGTCCAAGAATTTTCTGCTCGCCAGTACCCTGTTGCTGGCGGCCTGCTCCAGCAAGCCCGCGACCGATTCCGACAAGTCGTTGCAACTGGCCAATGACCTGAGCAAGCGCGGCGACTACGCCAGTGCGGCCGCGCTGTACGAGCGTGCGGCGCAGCAACCCGGTGCCGGCATCGAGTTGTGGCTCAAGCTCGGCCAGGCCAAGCTCGACGCCAAGGATGCGCTGGGCGCCGAGCGGGCTTTCCAGCAAGCCCTGGGGTTCGATGCGCACAATGCCGACGCCCTGCTCGGCCTGGGCACCGCGCAATTGCAGTTGGGCAAAACCCAGCGTGCCGTCACTGCCCTGGGCCAGGCGGCGGAGATTGGCGGGTTGCCAGTGGCCTACACCCGCCTGGGTGTGGCGCAGATCCTCAATGGCCAGGCCGCTGCGGCGCAAACCGCGTTCGCCAAGAGCCTGAGCCTCAAGCCCGACGACCTCGACAACCGCTGCAACCTGGCCCTGGCGTATGCGTTGGGTGGGCAGTCGCAGCTGGCGGTGGAGACCATCGCACCGGTCGCGCAGTCGCCCCGCGCCTTGCCCCGGCATCAGCGTAATGAGTTGTTGGTGATGGTGTTGGCGGGGTATGAGCAGCGGGTGACGGGGTTGCCGCTGGATGACATTCCAGCTGCCGAACGTGCACGGTTGGTGACGGAAGCCAAGCGCATCAAAGCCATCAGTGACCCGGTGGCGCAGGCTCGGGAGTTGGGGTTGGTAGACCCGCGATAAGCGGTTCATTGCTGGCCTCCCGCGGCGCCGGCCTTGGCTTCCTGCTGGTCCTTGCGCCGCTGCAATTGCTCGCGGTCGAAACCTTCGATGTACACCTGGGCCGCGCGGCCCACGGGCGCGGCCATCACCGGGCCGGTTGGGCGGCCTTGGGTCAGGTCTTGCTTGCGCTCGACCATTTGCATCAGGTTCAGGTTGTTCGCGCAGCCCAACGCCAGGGTCGGCTTGAAGTCTTCGCCCAGGCCGATGGTGTCGGTGGCCGGAGGCTGCTGACACTGGGTCGGCAAGCCATCCGCGCGGTACTCGGACGAGTAATACGTCGGCGCCAGGTGGGTCTGGCAACCCATTAGCGCCAGGGGCAACAGCATCAATACGCGTAAAGCAGTCATGGCAGTCCCCCTGATCAATTCATGTAGAAACCGAACGCCCCGCCGCTGCGCGGTCCGGTGGCCGCTGCGGTAGCCGGTTGTGCGTCGAGGGGCGTGGCGAGGGTGCGACCACGCACCGGCTCCACCAGGTACGGGGTGATGAGGATCACCAGTTCGGTTTCATTGCGCTGGAAGCGCTTGGAGCGGAACAGGTTGCCGAGGATCGGCAGGTCGCCCAGCAGTGGCAGTTTCTCGATGTCCTGGCTGCTTTCACGCTGGAACAGCCCGGCGATGGCGAAGGTCTGCCCACTGCCGACCTCCACCCGCGTATCGGCGCGACGCACGCTGAAGGACGGCACGTGGAAGTTGCCGAAATCCACAGTGCCGCCGCTGACCACGCTGCTGACTTCGGGGCGCACTTGCAGGGCGATGCGGCCGTTGGGCAGCAGGGTCGGGTTGAACAACAACGACACGCCGAACGACTTGTATTCGATGCCCACCAGGTCACGATTGACTGGCACCGGGATCGCCACTTCGCCACCCGCAAGGAAACTCGCGGTCTGGCCGGTCATGGCGGTGATATTCGGTTCGGCTAGGATCTGCAACACGCCGTTGGCCTGCAACGCATCGAGCATGCCGTCGATATTCACGTTGCCTGAACCGGCACCTGCTGCTGCCAAGCCGCCTGCCGTGGCGGCGGCCAGTGGTCCGCCGGTGATCAGGCCGAAGGAGAAGGTGCCGTTGTTGAACATGGCGTTCCAGTTCACACCGTAGTGCAGCAGCTCGGAGCGCGACACCTCGGCAAAACGCACACGCAGGTTCACTTGGGCGGAGCCTGCGTATTCGGTGGTGTTGATCGCGCTCTGGAAACCTTGCCCCTGAGGGTTGAGCAAGGCATTCAGGTCGGTCGCTTCCGCCACCGAACCCAGGGTGCCCTTGGCGACCAGGCGGTTACCGGCGCCGCTGATCTGTGCGCCGTTGCCGGGGTGCAGTGCCTGCATCGGCGTGCTCACCGCCTGGCTGCCACTGCTCACGGCCAGGGTCAGGCTCGCCAGTTGTTTGCCGTCGCTGCCCAGGGCAATCAGGCTGGTGTTGCCCGGCGCCTTGCCGAAAATATAGATCGTGCCCGGCGACACCACTTGCAGGTCGGCCACATTCGGCTCGGCCACCAGTACTGAATCCACCGGCGCGACAAAATGCAGGATGCGCCCTTCACCGGAGGCCAGGGCAATCGAGCCCCCGGCGCCGGCCGCGATTTCCTGAGCCTGGCTCACACATGCAAAAACACTCAGCAACAGCACACAAAAACGCATCATGAGGCGGACGCCAGGGGGGTGACGGAAGCCGCGACAGGCGCGCGGCGGTTGGAGATTTCGGTGAGGCTGATGGTCACCAGCGCTTGCAGGTTGTACTCGGTGGCCAGCTCGCGGAACGACAGCACCGCCAGCTCCAGCTCACCGCGCAGTACCAGGCGGCGCAGGCTGCGACGCAGTTCCGGGTGCACCAGCAACACCGCACTGTTGACCTCGCGGGTGTTGTCACAGGCCTGGCGCAGTTGGGCGAGCAAGGCGCGGCTGACTTCTTCGGGAATCAGTTCGCGCTGCGGCTCCTGGCGGCGCAAGGAGGCACGTAGTTGATCTTCCAGGCCCGGCGCCAGTACCAGCGCACCGATCACGCGGTTGCGGTCGGCGTATTGATGGCTGATCTGCCGCGCCAGCGCGGCGCGCAAGTGTTCGGCCAGGCGCCCGGCGTCGGTTTCGCGGGCGCCCCACTCCACCATGGCTTCCAGCAAAGCGCGCTGGTTGCGGATCGACACGCCCTCGCCAACCAACAGGCGCAAGGTTTCGGCCACCCGTTGCAGCGGCACCAGGCGCAAGGCCTCCTTGACCAGTTCACCGTAGGTCGCCTCGGTGCGCTCCAGCAGCAGGCGGGTTTCCTGGATGCCGAGGAAGTCGGCGGCATAGCGACGCAGGCTGCGTTCCAGCACGCCGCGCAATACTTCGTCGGGCAGCAGGAAGCCGATGCCGGCGTTGCGCAGGGTGTCTTCGTGCTGGCGTTCGACCCAGTGGGCGCTGCGACCATTGAGGGGGGAATCGGCCTGCACAGTGGCGATGTCCAGCAGCTGCACATGCACCGGATCGTCCTGCACCAGCAGGCAGTTGATCGGCAATTCGCCTTCGCTCACCGGCACGCCTTCCAGGGACACGCGGAAACTGCCCGGCGTGGCCTTGGCCTCCATGTAGATGCCCGGCACCGGCATGTCCACGCCGAGTTCGGTACGCAGGTCGTGGCACAGCGCTTCTACGCGCTGGCGCAGCAGTTGGCGCGGCGCGCTCTGGGACATGCCGCTGCCGAGGGTCAGCAGCACACGGGTATCGGGCAGCAGGTTGTCATCCAGCTCGGCCTGCACTTCGACCACCGGTTCCGGCGTCTCGACCAGCACTTCCAGCTCAGGCTGCCGGTGATGGCGGCGGTACATCATGAACGCCGCACCACCAAACACCAGGGACAGACCGAGGAACACCCAGGTAGGGAACCCCGGCAACAGGCTCACACCAATCATGATCAAGGCGGTCAAGCCCAGCGCACGGTAACTGGCGCCCAGTTGCTTGATGATCTCGCTGCCCAGGTCCCCCGCTTCGCCGTCGCTGTTGACGCGAGTGACCACAGTGCCCGCCGCCACCGAAATCAGCAGCGCCGGAATCTGCGCGATCAGGCCGTCACCCACAGTCAGCAACGAGTAGGTGTGCACCGCGACGCCGAAGGGCATGTCGCGCTCGATCATGCCGATCAACATGCCGCCGAGCAGGTTGACCGCAAGGATCACCAGACCGGCGATGGCATCGCCTTTGACGAACTTCATGGCGCCATCCATCGCGCCGAACATCTGGCTTTCACGTTCCAGGCGCGAGCGACGGCGACGGGCTTCGGCCTGATCGATGTCGCCGTTGCGCAGGTCGTTGTCGATGCTCATCTGTTTGCCGGGCATCGCGTCCAGGGTGAAGCGCGCAGCCACTTCCGCCACACGCTCGGCCCCCTTGGTGATCACCACGAACTGCGCCACGGTAATGATCAGGAACACCACCATGCCCACCACCACTTGCCCGGCAATCACAAAGTCGCCGAAGGCCTTGACGATATGGCCGGCGTCGCCGTGCAGCAGAATCAAACGCGTGGTGGTGATCGACAGCGACAACCGAAACAATGTGCTCAACAGGATCAGCGGCGGCAGCGCGGAAAACTCCACCGAATGGCCGATGTAGAACGCCACGATCAGGATCAGGATGCTCAGGGCGATGTTAAGGCCGATCAGCGCATCCACCAGGTAGGTGGGCAGCGGGATGATCATCATCACGATCGCCATCAGCATAAACGCGACGATGATCACGTCGGTACGCTGCGCAGCGAGGCGCGCCAGGTTGTTCAGGCGGTTGAGTGCACTCATGCGCCAGCCCTGCGTGCGGCCAGGTAGCGTTTGAAGCATTGGCGCGCTTCGTCCTTGCGCTCGCCGTACCACAAGGCACGGGCGCGCAGCAGCAACAGGCTGGCAGATTCGCCTTCCATTGCCACCAGGCGGTCCAGGGCACTCAGGGCGCGGGCGGCGTCGCCGCTGTCGGTGAACGACAGCACCAGCGAGCGCAGCAACACACCGTCGTGGGGTGCGACGCTGACGGCAATCAGCAACATCACCAGGGCGCGCTGGGACTGGCCATTGCGCCGATACAGTTCTCCAATGCCCTTGAGCAGTTGCACGGCGTCGTCGTTTTCGCGGGCCATCAGGTATGCACCTCCGAGCGTTGCTGTTCGAGGTTGCGGCGCATCTCGATCTCTTCGCCGATCAGCTCGACAGCCAGTGCCTTGATGTGTGGCTCGGCGTCCAGGCCGGGCAGGATGTGTTCCATCACATGCTCCAGCAGCTCCAGCGAACGCGCGCCGCCGAACAGCAACGAGTCGACGCCGGCAGCGGCGGTGAGTGCTTCGAGGTCACTGCGCAGGGAGCGGCGGGTCTGGGTCTTGCGGGTCTTGAGCACCGCTTCGAAGGCGGTGGCCTGGCGCGAATTGACCGGGCGAACCGCTTCGACCGGCGCACTGCGCACATCACTGGGAATCAACGGGCGGGGTTCGACTTTCATCCCAGGGCCTTAGCTTAAAAGCATGGTCACAGCGTGAAGGTGAAGCGCTCCTCGCCACGGGCGAGGATCACTTGGTTGTTTTCGATGCGTTCCAGCACCCAGTTGTCCGCCAGGGCTGCGCCGGGGTACAGGCGCTTGCCGCTGTCGTTGATCACGTAGGGCTGGGCGCCAAACCATACGGCCTGGAAGCGCACGCGCGGCGCGGCGGCATCGGCGCGGGCCGTCACACGCGGGTTGAGCACGACCTGCTGGCCGTAGCGCTGGTCAAACGCCTGCTGCAAGGCCAGCCACTGTGGCTTTTGCGACTGTTCAAAGGTGCCGGTGGCGCTGAGCTGGCCGTTGCTGTCACTGATTTTCACGGTGTCCAAGCGGGCGGTTTGTAGCTGCTGCTCCAACCAGGCTTTGGCTTGCTCGCGGGACGGTTTTTTCAGTGGTGCAACCTCATCGACAGCGACCGGTGCGGGCAACAGTGGCGCTTCGCTACGAACCGCCAGCGCCCCTGCACAGATAAACAGCAGGACGGTCGCGACAATCCAGGGGGTGATTTTGCGTGGGGCGTCCGACGGTTTTTCAACGCCACCAGGCACAGCCAGGCTCACACCCGCCGTGCCGATCCGCAGTTGCAACGGCAATCGCGCGCGATGGCCGTTGCCGTGGGGAATACGCACATTGCCGGCGAGCAACACGTCACCGCCCAGCGCTTCGACCGCCACGTGGTCGCCTTCAAACCGCAGGCGCAGGTGCAGGCCGGCAATGCCGGGATCGGTGAGTACCAAGTCGGCCGCCAGGTCGGCGCCGAGGGTATAGACCGGCTGGTCGAGCACCAGGGAACTGCCCTGGTGCAAACCACCGGTCACGGTCAAGGTCGGTGCGCCAGTAGCGGCGACCGGCCCCAAGGAAATCAAGGCTGTCATGGTTGGGTTTGCCCCCTTGAGCATGTGCAACGGGGTCAAGCATCAGAGGGTAAACGGGCAGCGCCGGCGCCGCCCGTTTGGCGAATCAGTTCTGCGGACGCTGTTTGGTGGCGTCGAGCTCCGCTTTTTTCGCGGTGCTGATTTCGGTGATCTTGGCCGACTTCTCGATAGCCATGTTGAAGGTCGCTTCCATCTTCGCGATAGCGTCGTCGGCGCCGCCTGCTTTTACTGGTGGGACATCAGCCATGTTCATCTCCTTGCATCGATAGGGAAGTTATTCAGTTGCGCAACAGCAAGCTGAAAGTATGCAAACCGGTGAATGCCCAAAACGTCAGACAGTGAGCCTTCGAACTGCCGTCGGTTTGCATGGGTTCCATACTACTCACGATCAAAACGCCTTCGCTGTGAAAGCTTGTGAAACGTTCCACACAGGCACTGTGAAAGATTTGGCTCAACCTGGCGTTGAGAAAAATTCATCCATTTTCAGGCACGGAACTTTCAGAAAAAACCCAAGACACGCTGCAGCCCCCGATTTACGGGGGCCTTCCAACTGTGAACACAACGAACGTGAGCAATAAAGCTCGATACAAACGAGCTATGAAGCAAGGCTTGGCAATTATTTTCGCGACGACTTCACATTTCTCGCTAATAGCCTTTTGCCCAACTTCCCAGATATTTCCATTTGTAACAACAGCGACTTAATCATCGCGTTTGATAGCCCCTCCCAAGCAGCCTTATTGCTGGGAGAACAACTTTGCGCCGCGCCCGTTAGTGCAACTGCACTAATAACCAAAGGACTCGTTCACGGGCCGGCTATATATAAAACTTCCAGGTGATCTATGACCGACATGAATGATTCACCCACAACGCTCCTCGACAACGACGGTTGCGCTGAGATTCACTTCGGCCCTTATCGACTGCTCCCCAAGCGCCATCAATTGCTCAAGCACGGGCAACCCGTGAACCTCGGCAGCCGCGCGCTGACACTGCTGATCGCCCTCGCCTCGCGCCCCGGCGAACTGCTGAAAAAAACCGAACTGCTCGACATTGCCTGGCCGAAACTGGTGGTGGAGGAATGCAACCTGCGCACGCAGATCAAGACCCTGCGCCGTACCCTCGGTGACGAGGAAGCGTTGTACATCGCCACGGCACCCGGCCTGGGTTACCGCTTTGTGGCGCCGACCTGGTTCGAGCGGGCACCAAAACCGGCGGTGAGAGAACCGGTGGTGCTGGGTGTGTATGGCTGCCGCCATTGTCGCGGCGCGGGGATGGTGCCGCTGTTTGCACAGATGGGTATGCAAAACAGTTGATGACCCAAGGTTATTCCGTTGGAAAAATATGTTTTTTCCAACGGAATGTTTGGCGCAGCCCAATCGTTGTTATTCCTGAAACTGCCCAACACCCATCACCTTCAGGAACGCTTTTATGAATCGCTCTCTTCTGCTCGGCCTGCTCAGTGTCTTCGCGGTCGGCTCCGCCCAGGCGGCGTCGTTGCAAGTCCCGGTCAACCTGGTCAGTGCCGATGGTGCGCCACAGCCCGTCGGTAGCATCACCATCAGTGAATCGGCCTACGGCTTGATTTTCACCCCTGATCTCAAATCCTTGCCAATGGGCGTGCACGGCTTTCATATCCATGAAAACGGCAGCTGTGAAGCGGGTGTGAAAGACGGCGTGAAAGTCGCGGCACTGGCCGCCGGCGGACACTTCGACCCGGAAAAAACCGGCAAGCACCTGGGCCCTTACGCCGACGGCCACTTGGGTGACCTGCCGGCGCTGTACGTGAACATGGACGGCACCTCGAACAACCCGGTGCTCGCGCCCCGCTTGAAAAGCCTGGCGCAGATCAAGGGCCACGCGCTGATGATCCATGCCGGCGGCGACAACCATTCCGACATGCCCAAGCCATTGGGCGGTGGCGGTGAGCGACTGGTGTGCGGCGTGATTTAAGCCAGCGCGCTCAGGTCCAGGTGCCCATCCTTGATCGGCGGGCACCAGTAGTAACCGCCGGTCAACGGTGTGCTGATGCGGTACAGGCCATCGACAATCCCATCTTCCAGCCCGCTCATGCGGCGCAGTTGCGCTTCGAACGCGTCGAAGGAATGGCCGAACGCGAGAAACATCAACCCGGCTTGGCCGTTCTCGGCCCATGGCATGGAACGACGCACTACGAAGGCTTCCGGGGTGAAGCTTTCCTGGGCGGTGCGTTTGGTGTGGGCGGACTCGGGGGCGTCGTCGAGTTCTTCGTTGTCGCCATGGCGGCGACCGATGATGTGGTCGCGCTCTTGCGCAGGCAAGGCGGCGAAGCCGTCGAGGTCGTGCTGCCACTGCTGGATCGCGGCAAAGCTGGCGCCGCTGTCGGTCAGGGCCGCTTCAACCGCCGCGTCATCGTGGGGGTTCTCGGTGCCGTCTTCGTAGTCGGTGAGGTCGAAGCCGGTCTTGTAGCGGAAGCCTTCGGTCATCTGCACCAGGCGGAACGCCGGGGCCAGGGCCTTTTCGAAGGCGCGGCTGCGCAACAGCAATTCACCGCGATCCACGCCGTGCAGCCATACCCACAACGCCTGTTGGGTTGACGGGTTATGCGCGCCCGGCCCGCTGACCGTGGGGAATGTGCGCAAGCCTTCAATCCGGGCGCCCAAGGCATTCACCAGTGGTTCGCCAAAACCCACCACCGCCGCCGAATCGGTCAACTGCACCAGCGCGTCCAACGCAGCGGGCACCGCGGCCAGTGAATCCACGGCAAAAAACAGATGGCGTGCCTGCAACGGCACCGGTGCGGCAAGAATGCCCGGCTGGTACTGACTCATGTGAACTCCTTCTGAAAAGCCGCGCAGTTTAACCGTCAGGCGCATGGCTGCGTACAAGAAAGCGCGCAAGCCTTGCCATAGAGCCTGTTGTTGGGTGACTCTCTAGTCATGTTTTGCAACTATTCCAGGGGTAGCGACATGACCACCAGCAACCTGCTCGCCCAGCTGTTTCCCGCTTCCGCCGCCGAGATTCCCGAGACATTCCAGCTAGGGGCGCCCATTGAACAGCGTGATTACCTGGTCGATGGCCAGTTGCAGGTGTGGAACGGCCCCTTGGCCAAAGTGCAGAGCCCGGTGCAGTTTGGCGACGAACGTGTGCATATCGGCAGCACGCCGCTGCTGGACGCCGAGACCGCCCTCACCGCCCTGGATGCCGCCGTGCGTGCCTATGATCGGGGCCAGGGTGAATGGCCGACGATGCGCGTGGCCGAACGTATCCAGCACGTCGAAGCCTTCCTGCGACGCATGCGTGAACAGCGCGATGCCGTGGTCAAGCTGTTGATGTGGGAGATCGGCAAGAACCTCAAGGACTCGCAGAAAGAGTTCGACCGCACCTGCGACTACATCAACGACACCATCAATGCCCTCAAGGAACTCGACCGTCGCTCCAGCCGCTTCGAGTTGGAACAGGACACCCTCGGCCAGATCCGCCGCGTGCCGCTGGGCGTGGCGCTGTGCATGGGGCCCTATAACTATCCGCTGAACGAGACCTTCACCACGCTGATTCCGGCGTTGATCATGGGTAACACCGTGGTGTTCAAGCCGGCCAAGCTGGGCGTGCTGCTGATCCGCCCTTTGCTGGAAGCGTTCCGTGACAGCTTCCCGGCCGGGGTGATCAACGTGATCTACGGCAGTGGCCGCGAAACCGTCAGCGCGCTGATGGCCAGCGGCAAGATCGATATCTTTGCGTTTATCGGCACCAACAAGGCCGCCAGTGACTTGAAGAAACTGCACCCCAAGCCGCATCGCCTGCGCGCAGCACTGGGCCTGGACGCGAAAAACCCAGGCATCGTGCTGCCCGAAGTGGACCTGGACAATGCCGTCAGCGAAGCCGTCACCGGTTCCCTGTCGTTCAATGGCCAGCGCTGCACCGCGTTGAAAATCCTCTTTGTGCATGAAGACGTGGTCGACCGTTTCATCGAGAAATTCAACCAGAAGCTGGCCACGCTCAAACCCGGCATGCCGTGGGAAGACGGCGTGGCGCTGACGCCATTGCCCGAAGTGGGCAAGGTGGATTACCTCAACGGCCTGGTGGCTGACGCCGCGCAACACGGTGCCAAGGTGGTGAATGCGCACGGTGCCGAGAGCCGCGGATCGTTCTTCTACCCGGCGGTGCTATACCCGGTGAACCCGCAGATGCGCGTGTACCACGAAGAGCAGTTCGGCCCGGTGGTGCCCATCGTGCCCTACCGCGACCTGGAGACCGTGATCGACTACGTGCTGGACTCGGATTTCGGCCAGCAGTTGAGCATTTTCGGCACCAACGCCGTGCAAGTCGGGCGCCTGGTGGACACTTTTGCCAACCAGGTCGGCCGCATCAACATCAACGCCCAGTGCCAACGTGGCCCAGACACGTTCCCGTTCAACGGGCGCAAGAACTCGGCCGAGGGCACGCTGTCGGTGCATGACGCCTTGCGCGTGTTCTCGATCCGCACCTTGGTGGCGACCAAGTTCCAGGAGAGCAACAAGGCACTGGTCAGCGACATCCTGCGTAACCGCGATTCGAGTTTCCTGACCACCGATTACATTTTCTAGAGGACGATTCGTCGTTGATTAACCTGCATCTGCCTGTGTTTGCCCGGCGCCTGTTGCGCCCCCTGCTCGACCCGTACCGCCGCTATCGCCATGCCAAGCTGATCCACGCCGTGCGCGTGTCCATCGGCTTGCTGGCGACGATCCTGCTGACCACCGGCATCAACCTGCCCCACGGTGAGTGGGCGTCGGTGACCATGCTGGTGGTGATCGGCGGGTTGCAGCACCACGGCAATATCGGCAAGAAAGCCGTGGAGCGCGCCTACGGCACATTGATCGGCGCCAGTGTCGGCTTGCTGCTGGTGGTTCAGGAAGCCTATGTCGGCCAGCCATTGCTGACTTACCTGCTGATGTCGGTGGTGTGCGGGTTCTTTTCCTATCACGCCATCGGCAAGGGTGGGTACACCGCGCTGTTGTCGGCGATTACCGTGTTTATCGTCGCCGGCCACGGTGACAACCCGCTGTCGGATGGGTTGTGGCGCACGGTCGACATCCTGATCGGTATCGCCCTGGCCCTGGCCTTTTCATTTGCCCTGCCGCTGTACGCCGTGTACTCCTGGCGCTACAACCTGGCCAGCGCGTTGCGCGATTGTGCCGAGATCTATAGCCGGATCATCAACGGCGAGTCCGTCACCAGTGACGAACACCTCAAGCTGCTCAACCGCCTGAATGCGGCGATGCTGCAGTTGCGCTCGCTGATGCCGTCGGTGTCCAAGGAAGTGCGCATCTCCATGACCGAACTGGACGCGATCCAGCGGCATTTGCGGATGTGCATCAGCACCTTGGAAATTCTCGGCAACACCCGGCCCGACCCTCGCGATGAACAGGCGATGGCGCGCATGCAGGTAATGTTGAAGGCCGAGCATAGGCAGATCCGCGTGCAACTGGTGGGGATGGCGCGGGCGTTGAAGTCGGGGGTGACGGAGCGCTTGGAGCGGCAGAGCCATCCGGGTGTCGAGCCGGCACTGGATGCGCCGGTGTACAGCGCGCTGGATGGTTATCGGCTGCTGACGCTGCAACTGGCGCAGAACGTGGATGCGATGCGCCAGCGGTTGGCCAAGAGTGCGGGGCGCTGGAAAATCTGAATCCGCTGGGCAAAAAGGGAGATTCCCACGCGTTTACAGTTTTCAAACATTTCACACTTTGCCTTACAAAGTTTTCACGTTTTATTCACATCCCGGAACGTAGTGTGAAGCCTCATCCGTTACAAATGTTGCATATCAAGCCCGCCGCCCCAGCGGGCTTTTTTTTGCCTGGGATTTGAGTCAACGCGCTGCTTTACTGGCGGGCGTCGTGGCCTGTTCACGAATGGCACGCTGGGTATCCAGCACCTTGGCCAAGGCATGTTCCGCCTCCGGGCTTTGCTGTGGCACACGAATCGCTGCCGACACCAACGTGATCAACTTGGCCATCACCTCGGCATCCGTGGCCGGACGGCCCAGGCTCATGGAGTTCATCAGCAGGCGCAGTTCGGTACCGGCCATCACCCCGGAAATCGCCTTGAGGGCAAATTGCAGACGCACGCCCAGCTCATTGCGCGGCAGGTCCGGCAGGGCCAGGGCAAAGGCTTCGAAGAACCGCTGGAACACTGGCTGGTAATGCACCTTGAGGTATTCCTGGATAAACGGCGACGTGTCGCTGTACACCCGCCCCAGGAAACGGATAAACGAACGCCCTTCCCCACTGGCGCTGGCCGGATCGCTGCGCTCCAGGCCCATGGCCGGGGCGAACAGCACGCCGAGCAGGGTGTCGCAGTCCAGCGGGCCGTCGGCCTGCGCCTCGCAGCGCGCGAGCAATTCCAGGCGCTGTTCGTTGAGCGGCTCCAAACGCTGCTTGAGCAGGGTTTGCATCAGGGAATCCTTGTCCCCGAAGTGGTAGTTCACCGCCGCCAGGTTCACCTGGGCACGCTCGGTAATCTGCCGAAGCAGAACGGCGTCGTAGCCATACTTGATGAAGAGAGCCTCTGTCGCATCCAGCAATCGAGTCTTGGTGATGTTTGGAGCGCTGACTTTCTTCGCGACCATAGAAGTTCCACGTAGGAAATATTGTTTAAAAAAATAATTTGATTTTTTATACCGGGGCCCTCGTTCGAAAGCAAGTAGTGACACACCGCCATATGATCGAAAGCCTTGGCCGACGGGCCCGTCGGCGACAGGCAAGCTGGTTTTCCCCAACCTCCCGACCCCTTTGAGTAGGCCTTTTCCCAAGCTGAAACCGCTCTACATCGACGGCTGGCGAAGCGGCTGGAAGGCGGTTAGTATTCAAACAATATTTTAAAAACAAGAAACAAAAACCGGTCCATGGCGCACCCTGAGGCGACCCCTAACTTGTTACAAGGCTTTACCGGGGACGATGACGACGGCGTCGAGACTGAAGGCGTATTCATGACAGATACTCCCGCGCACCCAGGCTTGATCTCCCTGCAAGGCATCGGCAAACGCTATCAGCTGGCCGGGCAGCACCTGTCCATTCTCAATGATGTCTGCCTGTCCATCGCCCGTGGTGACAGCTGCGGCATCCTCGGGGCCTCCGGCTCCGGCAAAAGTACCCTGCTCAATATCCTCGGCCTGCTGGACCTGCCCAACTGCGGCCAGTACCACTTTGCCGGCCACGATATCTTCAACGCCACGCCCGACGAACTGGCGGCGATCCGCAACCAGCAGATCGGTTTTGTGTTCCAGAGCTTCAACCTGTTGCCACGCCTCAGCGCCCTGGACAATGTCGCCCTGCCCCTGAGTTATCGCGGCGTGTCACGCCATGAATCGGTGGAACAAGCCCTGCGCATGCTCGAACAGGTCGGCCTGGCCGACCGCGCTCACCATCGCCCCGCCGATCTGTCCGGTGGCCAGCGCCAACGCGTGGCCATTGCCCGGGCGCTGGTGGGCAAGCCCTCGGTGATCCTGGCCGACGAGCCCACCGGCAACCTCGATAGCACCACCGCCCAGGACATCATGGACCTGCTGCTGGCGCTGAACCGCGAGCAACAGGTCACCCTGATCATCGTCACCCACGACCCCCACATCGCCGAGCGCCTGGACCGCAAGATCCTGGTGCGCAATGGCGTGGTGCAAGAGGCCGGGCGCCCATGAAGGAGCGGGTAAGGAGCAGCCTGCGGGTCGAACAAAGCCTCAGCCAACTGCTGCATGAAGCCTTCGTCAGCCTGCGCACCTTGGGCAAGCGCTCGATCCTGGCCCTGCTGGGTATCGTGATCGGCAGCTCGTCGGTGGTGGCATTGATCAATATCGGCAATAACGCGGCGGTAGATGCCGCGATGATTTTCAAGGACATGGGCACCGACACCCTGATCGCGCAGTTCCCCCCCAAGGGCGCCAGCACGGTGCCGATGCCCGCGCGCCTTGACCTCGACGCCGTACGCCAGACAGTGCCAGGCATCGACCATATCGGCGCCCTCACGTTGTTCAGCGGGCCCGTGGTGTTTCATGGTCGTACCGTCAACGCCAACTTCGTCGGCAGCACGCCGGACATCAAGGGCGCGATGCGCCTGGCGGTGCAGCAGGGGCGCTTCCTCTCGGGCTTCGATGCCAATGAAACCTACGGCGTGATCGGTGACCAAGTGGCCCAGTCACTGAGTGCGCCGGGCGATCCCCTGCAATTGGGCGATCGCGTGCGCATCAACGATTACCTGTTCCTGATCGTCGGCATCCTGCGCAACCAGCCACGGGCGATGCTGATGCCGGTGCAAGCCAACGATTCGCTGTTCATTCCCGCCGAAGGCATGCGCCGCATCTATGCAACCCCGCAGATTGGCAACGTGATCATCCGCGCCGCGCCCGGCCAGGACATGGAACGTATCGCCAAGGACGCGGCCGCCGCGTTGAGACCGCAACTTCCCGACCACGATGTGGACATCCAGGTGCCCCAGCAAATGATCGACGGCATGACCCGGCAAAGCCGCACCTTCGCCTACCTGTTGCTGGCCCTGGGTGCGATCTCGCTGGTGGGCGGTGGCGTGGGGGTGATGAACGTGATGCTGATGAACGTCTCGGAGCGCCGCCGCGAGATCGGCATCCGTATGGCGCTCGGTGCGCGGCAGCGGGATATCCGCAACCTGTTCCTGCTCGAAGCCGTGACCCTCACCGCCGTCGGCGCGCTTTGCGGCGCGGTACTGGGCATGACCGCCGCGTGGCTGTATGCCTGGCTGTCTGGCTGGGAGTTTGCCTTGGCGGTCGCCGCCTTGCCGCTGGGGGTGGGCAGTACTTTGCTGGTGGGGTTGTTCTTCGGCATTTACCCGGCGGTCTCGGCCTCACGCTTGCAGCCGGTGGAGGCCCTGCGCGATGAATAAATGGCTCTGGCTGCTCGCATTCGCCAGCCTGCCCGGCATGGCCGCCGACGTGGTGATCAAGCCATCGGCACCCAGTACCACCCGCAGCGGCTATGACCGCAGCGTCTCGTTGAATGCCCAGGTCACCACCCTGACCCTGGGCGATGCGGTGTACCTGGGCCTGCGCAACAACCCGGCGATCCGCAGCGCCTACCTGCAACGGGTGGCGCAGAAGTTCGACCTGCGCGTGGCCGAAGATGTGTTCAACCCCAAGCTCACCCTCAACAGTTATTACCGCACCAACCGTGGCTCCGCCGACAACACACGCAATGCCAACCTCGCGCCGGCCACCAGCCTGCTCAGCGAATACGGCACGCGCCTGAGCATGGCCTGGACTCAACAACTGAACACCGCCGACCGCGCCGGCCGTTACCGCAGCGACGGCCTGGACCTGGCAATTATCCAGCCGCTGATGCGCGGCGCCGGCTGGGACGCCACCACTGCGCCGCTGCGCCTGTCGCGCCTGTCGGAACAGGCCAACCGCCTGAACCTCAAGGCCACCGTGGCGCAGACCATCAGCCAGATCATCGCCACCTACCGCGAACTGCTGCGCGCCCAGGAGCAATTGAGCATCGTGCAGGACGCCCTCAAGCGCTCCGGCACCTTGCTGGAAGTGAACAAGGCGCTGATCAATGCCGGGCGTATGGCGGAGTTCGAAATCGTGCAGACCGAAGCCGATATCGCCACCCAACAACTGGGCGTGGAAGAAGCGCAGAACCAGCTCGATTCCAGCCGCCTGGCCCTGCTGCGCCTGCTGGCGCTGGACCTGTCCACGCCGATTCGCGCCACCGAAGCCCTGGAGGCCAAGCCCATGCAGATCGACAAGCGCCAGGCCTTCAACCTGGCGCAGACCCAGCAGCCGGAATACCTCGCCGCCCTGCTCGGCAGCCAGCAAGCCGACCTCAACCTGGTGATCGCCAAGGATTCCGGGCGCTGGCAGGTCGACCTGGTCGCCGGCGCCAACCAGGTACGCGATGCCTACGACAACAACGCCGGACACACCAACAATCGCACCTGGGACAGCTACGCCGGGGTGCAGGTGAAAATCCCTATTGGCGATATCAGCACGCGCCAGGCCGAAGTGCGCGCGCGGGTGAACGTGGAGGATCAGGAGATCCGCATCACCGACGCGCGCCAGGAACTGGAACGCAGCGTCAACGATGTAGTGCGCGACCTTGGCACGCGCTGGCGCCAATATGAAATCTCCCTGCGCGCCGTAGAGTTGTCACGGCGCAAGATCGAGATCGAACGGGAAAAACTCAGCGCCGGACGCTCCACCAACTTCCAGGTGCTGAGTTTCGAGACCGACCTGCGCAACGCCGAAAACGCGCAGCTCAATGCGCTGATCGCTTATTTGAACGCCCAGACCCAGCTCGACTTGACCCTGGGCATGACGCTGGAAAGTTGGGAAATCGCCCTCAATGACTACTAATCAGAAACGCCTGCTGGGCGCTGTACTTATCCTGTTGCTGGGCGGCGCAGGCCTGGCCTTGCGCAGCCCGGCCTCCGATCCGGCCAGCACTCCCGAGCAGTGGCAGGCCGTCCAGCCCGACGCGCTGGTGCACCAGATCGGTCTGGTGGGCAAGATCGAGCCCGACGCCACCATCACCCTCACCGCACCGTTCGACGGCAACGTGCAAGCCAACCTGGTGGAGCAAGGCCAGCGGGTCGAGGCTGGCCAGGTGCTGCTGCGCATGGACCCGGCCACCCTGGAAGTGCAACTGCGCGACGCCCTCTCCGCCCAACTCAAGGCCCGGCGTACCGTGCAGGAAATGCAGGACTGGGACAACGGCCCCACCGTCAGCCGCGCACGCCGCAGCTTGCGCACCGTCGAAATGACCGCCGGCAATACCCAGCGCAAACTCACCGAAAGTGAAAACCTGTTCCAGCGCGGCATCATCCCGCGTAACGAACTGGACGACCTCAAGCAACAGACCCAGCAGCAACAGCTGGACCTCGCCTCCGCGCGCAGCGAACTGCAGCAGGCCCTCGACCAGGGCAAGGGCGAATACCGCCAGATCGCCGACATGGAACTGACCAACGCCACGGTGAGATACAACGCCTTGCACAAACTGCTTGAAGGCAAAGAAGTCAAGGCACCGTTCTCCGGCATCGTGGTGCCGCCGCCCGGTAATAATTCAACTCAGGGCGGCGGCAACAATACGGCCCCGGTGCAGGCCGGCAGCAAGGTCAGCCAGGGTCAGGTGCTGTTTGGCCTGGCGAACATCGAGCGGCTTAAAATCGTCGCCAAGGTCTCTGAGCTGGACATCAACCAGTTGCACCAAGGCCAGGCGGTGGAAGTGCTGGGGGACGGGTTTGACGGCGAGCGACTGAGCGGCTCGGTGAGCGTGGTGAGCGGCTTGGCGATTGCCAGTGACGGCCAGGGCAGTGCGCAGTTTCCGGTGACCTTGTCGATTCCCAAGCTCACGCCGCAGCAGTTGCAACGGGTGCGCCTGGGGATGAGTGCGCGGTTGACCATCGTGACCTACAACAACGCGCAGGCGATGGTGATTCCGAGCCAGGCGATAGGGCCGGATATGACGGTTGAATACCGCGAGGCGATGGATAAGCCGGTGGAGCGGGTGAAGGTGACGACCGGGCAATCGACGCCCCAAGGCGTTGAGGTGTTCGGTTTAAAGCCCGGCTTTGTGAAGACCTCGAAATAGATGGCGATCCCACAGTTAGATTTGTGTCAGCTTGGCTGCCAAGGCCTTCGCTTGAATCGCGACATCCGTCACCGCCGTGCTTTCCCACCACATCCCCCGCAACGGCGGGCCCATGGCGAACAAGCGCTGGCTGACCTGCCCCTGGGCATCCACCACGGCCCCCGAAACATCCGCCGCAATCCCCAACGCCAACGGCCCAGGCTGGATCAGCCCACGCTTGAGCAATTGCCGGGGCAAAGGCCGGGCCACGCGCCGCCAGTCGTATTCGATACCGCTGGAGTTGATCAGCGCCGCGCCGCTAACCCGCTGCACCGCCTGCTCGCCCCGGTAGCGCACACCAATGGTCACGCCCTCGACCGAAGGTTCCAGGCCTTTGAACGACGCCGCCCGAATCCGCAACCGTCCCTCATCCTGCAAGCGTGCCACCAACTGCGCACTCAACGGCGGAGAACGGTGGTGATGGCTTTCCCACCACGGCCGCACATGGCGTACGAACTGGCGTTTTTCACGCTCACTGGCCCGGCTCCACAGCCGGCCGATATGCGCACGGACCGTGTCCAGCGGTGCCTGCCAATCGATGCCCTGTGCTTGCGCCAGAGCGCATTGCCGACGCACCTCGCGCAGCAATTGCCGAGGGCTGCGCAGGCGGTGATCTTCGCCAAGGAAATCCGCCCAGCTCGGCGGCTGTCGGCGCACATGGGGCAACAGGCCATGGCGCGAGAAAATCTCGATGGGCCCGCGATGCCCGGCCTGTTCCAGGGACACCACCGCATCAACCATGGTCAGCCCGGAACCGATGATCAGCACCGGCGCTTGCGGGTCAATCGCGGTCATGGCTTGCACATCCCAGGGATCCACCGCCGCTGCGTTCAACCCGCTGGACTCGGTCTGCGGTGTGCGCGCCGCCGGGAACATGCCGGTGGCCAGCACCGCAACACCGCCGCGCAATTGCTGGCCGTCATCCAGGGTGAGCAGCGCTGAACCTTGGTCCACCTGCAGGTCGACCCCTTCGGCACGCACATGCTCGACGCTGGAGGCAGACTGCGCCTTCGCCTCGGCCAAGCGTTGCTGGGCATACAAACCGAAAATCCCGCGCGGCGGGAACAGTTCGCTGATCGGCACAGGCTGCTGACGCGACTCCGGCCAGCCGCCGGCGCCAATGTACTCGGTGAGCCATTGAGTCAGATCGTCGGCATTGTCCGGGTCGACACTCATGCGCGCCGCATTGCCGTTCAGGGTGTGGCCCAGTTCGACAGCGCTGTAGGCCTCGCCCCGGCCGAGCTCGGCACGCGGCTCGATGACCAGGATCCGGCGCCGAGCCGGCAGGCGCAGCAGTTGCACGGCCAGCATCGTGCCGCTCAGGCCGCCGCCGATGATCAGTACATCAGCGTTGCGGATGGATTCAGTCATGCAGAGTCGCCCTTACTGTTTGCCCAGGTAAATGTCATGCAAGTCGCCCCGCGCCAACAGCTCAGCGGCGCTGCCACTCAAGGCCACGCGACCAGTATCCAATACGTAGCCGTGGGACGCATAGTTCAGTGCGACATTGATGTTCTGCTCGGCGATCAGGAAGCTCACCTGCTGCTCACGGTTGAGCTGCGCGATGATCTCGAAAATCTCCTGCACGATCATAGGCGCCAAACCCATGGACGGCTCGTCGAGCAGTACCAAAGTAGGACGGGTCATCAACGCCCGGCCGATGGCGACCATCTGCTGCTCGCCGCCCGAGGTGAGCCCGGCGCGGGTGTGGCGCTTGGTCTTGAGCCTTGGGAACCAGGCGTAGAGGCGCTCCAGGTCCTGCTCCATGTCCTTGCGGCTCAAACGCCGCACGAAGCCGCCGCTGCGCAGGTTGTCTTCGACCGTGAGTTGGCCGAACACATGACGACCTTCCAGCACGTGGACCATACCCTGGCGCACGCGCTGGCTGGGATCGACACCGGCCAGGTCCAGGCCCGCGTATTCGATCACGCCCCGGCTGACCTCGGCCCGCTCGGCACGTACCAACCCCGAAATCGCCTTGAGGGTGGTGCTCTTGCCGGCGCCATTGGCACCGAGCAAGGCGACGATGGCGCCCTTGGGCACGCTCAGCGACACCCCGGCCACCGCGAGGATCGCGCCGTCGTAGATCACTTCGATATCGTTGACCGTGAGCAGAGACGGTCTGGCGGATTCAGCGGCGGGCTGGCTCATGGTTTATTCATCTCCGGTGCAGGTGCGCGGTGTCAGGCCTTTTTCCTTGGCGAAGGCGGCGGATTTTTCATCGATCAAGGGACGCAGCAGCGCGCGGTCGGCGGCGATCCACTCGCTGATCAGCGTCCAGTTGGCGCCGTCCCACTGCTGCACCCGCGCCGAGCCGCCACCTTCGTGGTCGCGGCACGACAGCTTGAGGTTCTGCATCAGGCCCAGGTAGCCCATGTCCTTCAAGCGGGCGTCGTCAATGTTCAGGTGTTCCAGGCCCCAGCGGCCCTCTTCGCCATTCAGCGGGCGCTTGCCGAACTTGGCCTGGCCGGTGCGGATCGCTTCCACCGCCACGGCGGCGTTCACCAGGCCGGAGTTGTAGTAGACGCTGCCGAAGTTCTTCAGGTCCTTGAGGTCGCTGTGGCCCTTGTCGAGGATGGATTGCTTGAGGCGCTTGTGGATCTCGAAGTCGGCACCTGCCGGGTACGGCGTGAGCGCCAGGTAGCCCTTGGCGGCGGCACCTGCGGGTAACACGTCTTCGCTGGAACTGGCCCAGATATCGCCGATGATGTGGTCGACCGGGAAGCCGAAGCGCGCGGCGGTCTTCACCGCGACCGGGGTCGATACGCCCCAGGTGCGCAGGAACACCCAGTCCGGGTTGGCCTGGCGGACCTGGCGCCATTGTGCGGACTGTTCGTTGCCGGGATCGGCCACTGGGATCTGGATGTTTTCAAAGCCATACTTCTCCGCCAGCAATTTCAGCGGACCGAGGGTTTCGCGACCATAGGCCGAATCGTGATAGACCGTGGCGATCTTCTTGCCCTTGAGTTTGTCGAAACCGCCCTCGCGCTGGGCGATGTAGTTCACCAGGGTCGAGGCCTCGCTGTAGAACGTCAGCATCACCGGGAAATTGTAGGGGAACACGGTGCCGTCGGTGGCTTCGGTGCGGCCGTAGCCGAGGGTAATCAGCGGGATCTTGTCCACCTCGGCGCGTTCGCTCAGGGCATAGGCCGCCGGTGCGCCGTTGGGCTGGTACACCGCGACCGGCGCGCCATCCAGGCCATTCTTGAAGCGCTCGTAGCACTCGATGCCCTTCTCCGCCGTCCATTCGGTCTCGCATTCCTGCCACACCAGCTTGACGCCGTTAATGCCGCCTTCGACCTCGTTGATGTAGCGCAGGTAGTCGATCATCCCGGCCCACACCTGCACGCCGCTGGAGGCATAGGCGCCGACACGGTAGGTGGCCAGGGGAATGAATTGCTGGTCCGGCGAGGCCATCGCCTGGGGAACAGCACCGGCCAGGGCGGCCAGCGCAAACGCAGCGCCGGCCAGGGAACGTTTCAAGGATGCACGCATGGGAATTCTCTTGAGGGAATGTTAGAAACGCAGCGGCCACTGCCGCACACGGTCACGCAGGTTGTGCAACAGGCGAATCAAGCCCTCGGGTTCCTTGATCAGGAACACGATGATCAACACGCCAAAGATGATTTTCTGCAGGTTCTGCAACTGCCCCGCATCCACCGAACCGCCAAACAGCGCCTGCCCGGCGTGGCTGAGGAAAATCGGCAACAAACTGATGAAAGCCGCGCCGACAAAGTTGCCGGCGATGCTGCCCATGCCACCGATAATGATGATGAACAGGATCTGGAATGAACGATTGATATCGAAGCTGCTGGCGCTGGCCGTGCCCAGGTAGGCAAAGGCCCACAGCGCGCCGGCGATGCCGAGGTAAAACGAGCTGACTGCAAACGCCAGGCGCTTGTAGCGCACCACCGGAATACCGACCACGGCGGCGGCGGTGTCCATATCGCGGATCGCCATCCAGTTGCGCCCGACCTGGCTGCGCACCAGGTTGATCGCAGTCCAGGTCAGCAGCAGCACCGTGACCAACGTCAGCAGGTAGCGGCCCAGCGGCGTGTTGAGTTCGTGGCCGAACAGCGCAAGCTTCGGCGCGGAGATGGTCCCGGACGAGCCGTAGTTGTAGAACCAGGGGAATTTGACGAACAGCCACTCCAGGAAAAACTGCGCGGCCAAGGTGGTGACCATCAGGTAGAAGCCCTTGATCCGCGAGCTGGGCAGGCCGAACAACAGGCCAACCAACGCGCTGATAATCCCGCCGCCCAGCAGCGCCACCGGCAAGCCCAGCTCCGGCAGGCGCAGCAAAAACCCGTAGGTCGCAAACGCGCCGACGGCCATGAAACCGGCGGCCCCCACCGAGGTTTGCCCGGTGTAGCCGGTGAGCAGGTTCAAGCCCAACCCGGCCAACGACAGCACTAAAAAAGGAATCAGGATCGCATTGAGCCAATAGTCATTGCCCCACAGCGGCACCACGACAAAGGCCAGCGCCAACAGGCCAATCAGCCCCCAGGGAATGCGCCGCTGGATCAGCAGCAATGGCGCGGTGTCTTGAGCAACAGGGATCGACATGGTTTCAGACTCGCTCGATGGCGCGCTCGCCGAACAGGCCGGCGGGACGGATATACAGGAAGGCCAGGGCCAGTACGTAGGCGAACCACGGCGTGATGCCGCCGCCGATCAAGGGGCCGATATACACCTCGGCCAGATTCTCCGCCGCGCCGACAATCAGCCCGCCGACAATCGCCCCGCCAATCGAGGTGAAGCCGCCAATAATCAACACCGGCAAGGCCTTGAGCACCACCAGCGACAACGAAAACTGCACCCCTTGGCGCGCGCCCCACAGCAGCCCCGCCACCAGCCCGACAATCCCGGCCACCGCCCAGACGATCTGCCAGATACGGTTGAGGTTGATGCCGATGGACAGCGCCGCCGTGGTGTCATCCGCCACCGCACGCAGCGACACGCCGATGCGGGTCTTGTTGAACAGCAACGCCAGCACGGTCACCAGCACCACCGCAGCGGCCGCAGCGATCAGGTCGAATTGGCTGAGCATCAGCGGGCCGATGAACAGCGGCACGTCGTCGATGCCCAGGTCGAGTGCGCGCACTTGCGAGCCCATCAGACCCTGGGCCAGGCCTTCGATAATGAACGACAGGCCCAAGGTGGCCATGAACAAGGTGATCTGTGAACGGTTTACCAGCGGCCGTAACACCAAGCGCTCGATGAGTAAGGCGCCAATGATCATCACGATCACGGTCAAGAGCAGCGCCAAGGCAAACGGCACGCCCTGATCATGCAGGCTGACGAAGGTCAGCGCGGCAAACAGCAGCATCGAGCCTTGGGCAAAATTGAACACGCCGCTGGCTTTGTAGATCAGCACGAAACCGATGGCGACCAGCGAATACATGGTGCCGGCGAGCAGACCGCCGAGCAGGGTTTCAAAGAAAAACGTCATCAGTGCACCACTCCCAGGTAGGCCGCGATCACCTCGGGATTGGCCTGCACTTCAGCGGGCGTGCCGTCGCCGACCTTGCGCCCGTAATCGAGCACCACCACGTGGTCGGACAGCCCCATGACCACGCCCATGTCGTGTTCGATCAACACCACGGTGGTACCAAGGTCGCGGTTCACATCGGCGACGAAGCGCGCCATTTCCTGTTTTTCCTCGGCATTCATGCCCGCCATGGGTTCGTCGAGCAGTAACAGGCTGGGGCCAGCGATCAATGCCCTACCCAGCTCGACGCGCTTTTGCAGGCCGTAAGAGAGGTTGCCCACCAGCACATCACGTTGAGCTTGCAACTCAAGAAATTCGAGAATGCCCTGGGCACGCAGGCGGAACGCTTCGGCTTCCCGGCGTGCGCGGGGTAAGCCCAGGGCCTGTTCGATAAAGCTGCTGCGCAGATGCCGCGACAGGCCGGTGAGGATGTTGTCGAGCACGCTCATCTTCTTGAACAGCGCGTTGTTCTGGAAGGTGCGACCAATGCCCCGGCGCGCGGCGCCCAACGGGTCAATGCGGTGGAAGTGCTGGTCTTCGAACACGATCTCGCCGGCATCGAAGCGATACACGCCATTGAGTACGTTGAGCAACGAGCTTTTGCCGGCACCGTTAGGACCGATCAGCGCGCAGATCTCGCCGCGCGCCACCTCGAAGGACAAGGCATTGATCGCCTTGACGCCCTTGAACGACAGCGAAATATCCCGCACCTGGAGAATGGCTTGGCTCATGCGATGTCCCGTTTGAATTCCGCCAACCACGACGGCGAAGGGGTGGATTTGAGGGGTTGCCAGATATAAGCCAGGCGCTGGAAGCCGAGCAGCTTGCGCACACGGTTTTTCAACAGGCGGCGCAGGCCACTTTGTGGGTGGGCGACGGCCCAGTCGCACAGGCGCCGGCGCCAGGTGCCATGGGGTGCCAGGCGGCTTTCAATCTCGTCGGCCAGGTGCTGCAAACGTGCAGGTGATAACAGCAGGCCGGTGGGCGCTACTTCACTGCGATCACGCCGCGCCGAGGCTGGGCTTTCCGGGAAGGCCAGGCCATGGCCGCTGTTCAGCCATTGCTCCAGCACTACCGCCAGGCCGCCTTGCCAGTGAGTGCCCTCTTCGCTCCACAATGCGGTTTCGCCGCTGGGTTGCCACCAGCGGGCGAGGTGCTGTGCCGGGTCAACCGGACCCAGCAATTGGGCGAAATCCAGCAGGTTGGCCGATTGCCAATGCCGCACTTGCTGGCGGTCCTGGGTGTAGGAGTGGGTGGGACGTATGCGCCACAGGTGTTGTTGCAGCGCGTCGACCTCAAGGTCGTCAGCCAGGGTCAGGACCTGCCCACCGATGGAATGAGCCGCCAGCACCAACAGCAACAGGTTCGGCTCGAACGCCCCGCTGAGGGCCAAGCGCGATTGCTCGTCAAAGCCCTGCTGGCGCAAGCCATCGGCCAGGCGTTCCACATCCCGCAAGGTGTCGATCCAGCGCCACGCATGCCACTGACCCTGGCGTTTGTGGCGCAAGGCGGTGTGCAGCGGCGTGATCTGTGCCCAGTGGTGCAGTTGTTCCAATGCCTTGGGCAGGTTGCCGAGCAGTTCGGCGGGCCATTCCGGGGCCAGCGGACGTTTGAGTTCGTGCACGCTCATAGGGAGGTTCTCCTATTGGGGTTTTGTGCGTGCGGTGGTCCGCTGGCGGGGTGTTCAGTTAGAGGGTGTTGGCCTTGAGGTCGCGGTAGCCGGCGCCGGGGTGATTGGCGCCCAACCGCGCACCGTCACCAAACAACTTCTCGCGCAGCGTGCCCTGGGCATATTCGGTCTTGTACACCCCGCGCTTCTGCAACTCCGGCACCAGCAGGTCCACGGCGTCGATGAAGGTTTCGTGGGTCAGCGCATAGGCCAGGTTGAAGCCGTCTACATCGGTTTCCTCGACCCACTCCTGCAACAGGTCCGCCACGGTTTCCGGGCCGCCGACAAACAGCGGGCCAAAGCCGCCGATGCCGACCCAATCGGCCAGCTCGTTGGGCGTCCAGACCTTGTTCGGGTCGGCCGTGGAGAAGGCTTCCACCGCCGATTGGATAGCGTTGGTGTGCACATGCTTGAGGGGTTCGTCGGGTTTGAACTGGCTGAAGTCGATGCCGGTCCAGCCAGAGATCAACGCCATCGCGCCTTCATAGCTGACGTAGGATTTGTACTCGTCGAACTTGGCCTTGGCCTTGGCATCGGTCTCACCGACGATCACGGTCTGCAGGTTGAAGATCAGGATTTTCTTCGGATCACGCCCCGCCTCGGCGGCACGCCGGCGGATGTCGGCGACGGTCTTTTTCAGCAGCACCTTGGACGGTGCGGCGACGAACACACACTCGGCCTGCTCGGCGGCGAACTGTTTACCTCGGCTGGACGCGCCGGCCTGGTACAGCACCGGCGTACGTTGCGGCGAGGGTTCACACAGGTGAATACCGGGCACCTGGAAGTGTTTGCCGACATGGCGGATCTCGTGGATCTTGCTCGGGTCACTGAAAATCCGGCGCTCGCGGTCACGCAACACGGCGCCCTCCTCCCAGCTGCCTTCCCAGAGTTTGTAGCAAACCTCCAGGTATTCCTCGGCGTAGTCGTAGCGCGCATCGTGTTCGGTCTGGGCTTTCTGGCCGAGGTTTTTCGCGCCGCTTTCCAGGTAGGAGGTGACGATGTTCCAGCCAATGCGGCCCTTGGTCAGGTGGTCCAGAGTGGAGAGGCGACGGGCGAACGGATACGGATGTTCAAACGACAACGAAGCGGTCAGACCGAAACCAAGGTGTTCGGTGACCAAGGCCATCGGCGCGATCAGCGACAGCGGATCGTTAACTGGCACCTGCGCCGCCTGGCGAATCGCCGCGTCGCCGTTGCCGTTGTACACGTCGTAGATGCCCAGCACGTCGGCGATGAACAGGCCGTCGAACTTGCCGCGTTCAAGGATCTTGGCGAGGTCCGTCCAATACTCCAGGTCCTTGTACTGCCACGAACGGTCACGCGGGTGCGCCCACAGGCCGGGCGATTGGTGGCCGACACAGTTCATGTCGAAGGCATTCAAGCGGATTTCACGGGACATCAAAGCACTCCGTTGAGGTGGTAGTTGCCGACAACTTGGTATTTCCAGCGCAGCGGGTCATCGAGGCTTGACGGCAGTGCGGTGCGTTGGCCGGTCAGTTCGAATTCGGCGTTGCTCGCGGCAATCAAGGCTTCGGCGGCGGCGATCTGCGCTTCGGTGGCGGCCACCGGGCTTGGGTGGGTTTCAGCGCGTTCCAGCAAGGCGGCGGCCACGTCAACGCGGATCTGCAGATCGCCGAAGCGGCTGATCACATAGGGGTCATCGCTTTTCTGGACATGGCGGCGGGTGCTGTCCAATAGTTGGCGCGCAAGGCTCAGTGCGGTCATGGTCAATCCTCAGTTCCAGGCGTGGCGCGCGGGCTTCACGCCGTTGAGCACGAAATTGCCGATCAGGTGGTACTTCCAGCGCGCCGGGTCGTGCAGGGTGTGAGTGCGCGCGTTGCGCCAGAAGCGGTCAAGGTTGTGTTTGCCGGTGACCGAGCGGGTGCCAGCCAGTTCGAAGAGCTTGCTGCTGGCGAGCAAGGCGGTTTCGGCCGACAGCACTTTGGCCTGGGCAACCACCAAGGAGGCCTGGGCCACGCTGTCTTCACTTGGCTCGGCGAGGGCACGGTCCACCGCCAGGCCGGCCTTGGCGAGGATGGCTTCGGTGCCGTGCACGCGCCATTCCAGGTCGCCGATGGCGGCGATGGTGAACGGGTCCTGCCAGCCGTGATCCTGTTGGCTGTCGATCCACGGCCGCGCCTGGCGTGCGTAGATCTTGGCCTGTTCAAGGGCGCCCAGGGCGATGCCGGTGTCGACGGCTGCCTGGATGATCTGTGAAATCGGGCCGTTGGCGGTGGGTTGATCGAAGGCCTGGTGGGCGGGGATCACCGCGCTGACGGGGACGGTCACACCGTCGAGAGTCACGCCGCCGCTGGCGGTGGTGCGCTGGCCGAAGCCGTCCCAGCTGTCGATCACACTCAGGCCTTGGGCATCGCGTTCGATGAAGGCGATGAACGCCTGGTCTTTTTCGTTATTACCGACGGTGGGCACGATGTGGGCGAACAACGCGCCGGTGCAGTAGAACTTCTCGCCGTTGATTTGCGCGGTGTCGCCGTGGAAACGGATCTGCGTGTCGAAGGTGCCGGCGTTCTTGCTCTTGGCTTCGGAGAAGGCATTGCCGAAACGATAGCCTTGGAGGACTTTGCCGAAGTAGTACTGCTTTTGTGCCTCCGTGGCCGTCTGCAGCAGAATGTCGACGACACCGAGGTGGTTCTGCGGAATCTGCCCCAGGGAGGGGTCGGCGGCGGAGATCAGTTTGATCACCTCGGCCACTGTCACATACGACACCTCAGCACCGCCATAAGCCTTGGGAATGGTGATGCCCCACAAGCCGCTGGCCGAGAATTCGTCGAGTTCGGCCACCGGCAGGCGACGCTCACGGTCGCGCGCGCTGGCGTCGACCGCGAACCGTGCAGCCAGGCGCGTGGCGACCTCGATGGCTTCCGCGTCCGAGCGGATGATATGGGCAGGGTGTTGAGGGTGGGCTGACATGGGCCGACTCCAGGCTCCGAGGGGATACTGGAGTGATTGCAGGAGTCGTGCCTGAATGTAATCGCCAATAAAATCAGCGATTTGCTGGTCATTCAGCGCAACAGGGCGCGTTTCAAAGCAGCAAAGTGTCCATCCACTGTTGCCGGGCGAACAGTTAGATCACCACGTTGCGCACAAACCGCACAGGCACATCGCCATCATTGCGATAGCCATGCACGTGACGGCTGGCGAACATATAAAACTCACCGGCGGCGACGTGTTTTTCTTCCTCGCCCACCAGCAGGGTGAGGCAGCCTTCGAACACGAACAGTTGCACGCTCCAGCCTTCCGGGTCGGGATCGGGGCTGTAGCGATCGCCCGGTTCCAGTTGCATCTCCCACAATTCGACCTCACGCCGCGCCGTGGCTTTGGCCAGCAGCACCGCCTTGCTGCCGGGAATTTCGCCGGCCCAGGCCAGTTCGTTGATGCGGCTGTGGTCGGGGGCATCCGGCGCCTGGATCAGGTCACTGAACGCCACGTCCAACGCTTCAGCCACGCGGTCGAGGGTGGACAGGCTGACGTTCTTCTCCCCTGCCTCAATGGCCACCAGCATGCGCCGGCTGACCCCGGATTTTTCCGAAAGCGCGGTCTGGCTCAGGTCGGCGGCATGGCGCAGGCGACGAACGTTCTGGCTGACGTGCTGCAGGACCGAGGCCCGTTGCGGATTTTCTTTGTGCACTATATTGCTCAATGGGTGGGTGTGCGCAGTATACTGCCCAGCGTGCGGCGCATTGTGCGGTCCGTGCCTTTCCCTTGCAAGACCGAGCCGCCATGACCACCCCGAACTCCCCTTCGCGTTTCAACCGTTTCAGCAAAGCCGAATGCATCCTGGTGGTGATCACCATGATCTGGGGCGGCACCTTTTTGCTGGTGCAACACGCGATGGCCGTCAGCGGGCCGATGTTTTTCGTCGGTTTGCGATTTGCCGCCGCCGCCATCGTGGTGGGGTTCTTTTCCTTGCGCACGTTGCGTGACCTGACGCTGTTCGAGTTGAAGGCCGGCGTATTCATCGGCGTAGCGATCATGTTTGGCTACGGGCTGCAAACCATTGGCTTGCAGACGATCCTGAGCAGCCAATCGGCGTTTATCACGGCGTTGTATGTACCGTTCGTGCCGTTGCTGCAGTGGATGGTGCTGGGACGCCGTCCAGGCCTGATGCCGAGCATTGGGATCATGCTGGCGTTTACCGGCTTGATGCTGCTGACCGGGCCAGCGGGCGCTTCACTGAATTTCAGCCCTGGCGAAATCGCCACCTTGATCGGCGCCGTCGCGATTGCCGCTGAAATCATCCTGATCAGCGCCTTTGCCGGGCAGGTGGATGTGCGCCGGGTGACCGTGGTGCAACTGGCCACGGCCTCGTTGCTGTCGTTCCTGATGGTGGTGCCGATGGGCGAGGCCTTGCCGGGGTTCTCGTGGCTGCTGCTGTTCAGTGCGGTGGGCCTGGGTTTGACCAGTGCAGTGATCCAGGTCGCGATGAATTGGGCCCAGCAAAGCGTTTCGCCCACCCGAGCCACGTTGATTTATGCCGGTGAGCCGGTGTGGGCAGGCGTGGTGGGACGGATCGCCGGGGAGCGCTTCCCGCCGATTGCGATGCTGGGCGCGGTGTTGATTGTGGCGGCGGTGATTGTCAGTGAAATGAAGACCAAGGCACAAAAGGCGCTTGCAGTGGACAATGAGCTGGAGCAGGAACATCAGGGCTAAGCGGGGCATTGAAACAATGCCAAATGGGAGTTTTCGGCCTACCTTGTAGGATCCTGCCACATCTTGCCGTTTGGTGATCGAGAAAGCGGCACGTATGATGCATCCCAAACTCCCGCAGATTAGAAGCCTATGTCCCTGATAGTTCTACTGCTTCTGCCGTTCGCTGGCAGCTGTCTGGCGGCCTTGCTGCCGCACAATGCACGTAACACCGAATCCCTGCTGGCCGGCCTTGTGGCCCTGGTCGGCACCATTCAAGTCGCCCTGCTCTACCCCCAGATCGCCCATGGTGGCGTGATCCGCGAAGAATTCATGTGGTTGCCCAGCCTCGGGCTGAACTTCGTGCTGCGCATGGATGGGTTTGCCTGGCTGTTCTCGATGCTGGTGCTGGGCATCGGCACGCTGGTGTCGTTGTATGCGCGCTATTACATGTCACCGGACGACCCGGTGCCGCGCTTCTTCGCGTTTTTCCTGGCGTTCATGGGCGCCATGCTCGGGCTGGTGATTTCCGGCAACCTGGTCCAGATCGTGTTCTTCTGGGAACTGACCAGCCTGTTCTCGTTCCTGCTGATCGGCTATTGGCACCACCGCGCCGACGCGCGACGCGGCGCGTACATGGCGTTGATGGTCACCGGCGCGGGCGGCTTGTGCCTGCTGGCGGGCGTGATGTTGCTGGGGCATATAGTCGGCAGCTACGACTTGGACCAGGTGCTGGCAGCGGGCGATCAGATTCGCGCGCACTCGCTGTACCCGGTCATGCTGGCTCTGGTGCTGATCGGTGCCTTGAGCAAAAGCGCGCAGTTCCCGTTCCACTTCTGGCTGCCTCACGCAATGGCGGCGCCCACGCCGGTGTCGGCGTACCTGCATTCGGCAACGATGGTGAAGGCCGGCGTGTTCCTGTTGGCCCGCCTGTGGCCGTCGCTGTCTGGCAGCGAAGAATGGTTCTATATCGTCGGCGGTGCCGGCGCGATTACCCTGCTTCTCGGCGCTTACTGCGCGATCTTTCAAAACGACCTCAAGGGCCTGCTGGCCTATTCCACCATCAGCCACCTTGGCTTGATCACCTTATTGCTGGGCCTCAACAGCCCACTGGCCGCCGTTGCAGCCGTGTTCCACATCCTCAATCACGCCACGTTCAAGGCCTCGTTGTTCATGGCCGCAGGCATCATCGACCACGAAAGCGGCACCCGCGACATTCGCAAGCTCAGTGGCCTGGTCCGCTTGATTCCCTTTACCGCGACCCTGGCGATGGTTGCCAGTGCGTCCATGGCCGGGGTGCCGTTGCTCAACGGCTTCCTGTCCAAAGAGATGTTCTTCGCCGAAACCGTGTTCATCTCCTCCACCGCCTGGGTGGAATTTGCCCTGCCGGTGATCGCGACGGTCGCCGGTACATTCAGCGTGGTCTACGCGCTGCGCTTTACCATTGATGTGTTCTTTGGCCCCACCGCCACCAACCTGCCGCACACGCCCCACGAGCCCCCCCGCTGGATGCGTGCGCCGGTGGAGCTGCTGGTGTTCACCTGCCTGCTGGTGGGGATTTTCCCGGCCCAGGTGGTCGGTTCGATCCTCGCCGCTGCCGCCTTGCCTGTCGTCGGCGGCGTGCTGCCGGAGTACAGCCTGGCGATCTGGCACGGCTGGAACGCGCCGATGATCATGAGCCTGGTGGCCATGTCCGCTGGCGTCGTTCTGTATCTGCTGCTGCGCAAGCAACTCAAGCGAGGCCGCTTCAAATACCCGCCTATCATCAGTTACTTCAACGGCAAGCGCGGCTTCGAGCGCAGCCTGGTGGTGATGATGCGCGGGGTGCGCAAGATCGAGAAACGTATCAGCACCAAGCGCCTGCAGACCCAGTTGTTCCTGCTGGTGTTGGTGGCGGTGATCGGCGGCATGATCCCGATGCTCAACAGTGGCCTCAGTTGGGGCGACCGGCCGAAGATCCCCGGTTCCATCGTATTCGTGACCCTTTGGCTGCTGGCGATTGCCTGTGCCCTCGGTGCCGCCTGGCAAGCCAAGTACCACCGGCTGGCGGCCCTGACCATGGTCAGCGTGTGCGGCCTGATGACCTGCGTGACCTTTGTGTGGTTCTCGGCGCCGGACCTGGCGCTGACCCAGTTGGTCGTCGAGGTAGTGACCACGGTGCTGATCCTGCTCGGCCTGCGCTGGCTGCCACGGCGGATCGAAGAAGTGTCGCCACTGCCAAGCTCCTTGCGCAAGGCGCGCATCCGGCGCCTGCGCGACTTCCTGTTGTCGACCGTGGTCGGCGGCGGCATGGCGCTGCTGTCCTACGCGATGCTGACGCGCCAGACGCCCAACGACATTTCCTCGTTCTACTTAAGCCGTGCCCTGCCCGAAGGCGGCGGCAGCAATGTGGTGAACGTGATGCTGGTGGACTTCCGGGGCTTCGATACCTTGGGTGAAATCACCGTGCTCGGCGCCGTGGCGCTGACGGTGTACGCCCTGTTGCGCCGCTTCCGCCCCTCCAAGGAAAGCATGCAACTGCCCGCCCAACAGCGCCAGTTGGCGCCGGACGTGGCCACCGACCTGGTCAACCCACGCCAGGCCAGCGACACCGCCCTGGGCTTCATGATGGTGCCGGCGGTGCTGGTGCGCCTGCTGCTGCCGATTGCGCTGGTGGTGTCGTTCTATCTGTTCATGCGCGGCCACAACCAACCGGGTGGCGGGTTTGTCGCCGGCCTGGTGATGTCGGTGGCGTTTATCCTGCAATACATGGTCGCCGGCACGCAGTGGGTCGAAGCGCAGATGAGCCTGCGGCCGATGCGCTGGATGGGCTTCGGGCTGTTCTCGGCGACGCTGACCGGCCTCGGTGCACTGTTTGCCGGGTATCCGTTCCTCACCACCCACACCTGGCATTTCAGCCTGCCGCTGCTCGGTGACATTCACATCGCCAGCGCGCTGTTCTTCGACGTCGGCGTGTACGCCATGGTCGTCGGCTCGACGCTGCTGATGCTCACCGCCCTCGGTCACCAGTCCGTGCGGGCCCATAAACCGAGCAACCAGGCCAAAGTGGTTGCCGCTACGGAAGGAGCCGCCTGATGGAAGAAGTCATCGCAATTGCCATTGGGGTCCTGGCGGCCTCCGGCGTCTGGCTGATCCTGCGGCCAAGGACCTTCCAGGTGGTGATGGGCCTGTGCCTGTTGTCGTATGGGGTCAACCTGTTCATTTTCAGCATGGGCAGCCTGTTTATCGGCAAGGAGCCGATCATCAAGGACGGCGTGCCGCAAGACTTGCTCAACTACACAGATCCCCTGCCCCAGGCGTTGGTGCTGACGGCCATCGTGATCAGCTTCGCCATGACCGCCTTGTTCCTGGTGGTGCTGCTCGCCTCCCGTGGCTTGACCGGCACGGACCATGTGGACGGCCGGGAGCCCAAGGAATGACGTGGATGAATCAAATGATCGTCGCGCCGATCCTGCTGCCGTTGCTCACCGCCGCATTGATGCTGATGCTCGGCGAGAAGCACCGTCCGCTCAAGGCGCGCATCAACCTGTTCTCCAGCATGATCGGCCTGGGCATCGCCGTTTTGCTGCTGTACTGGACGCAAAAAGGCGGCCCCGGCTCGATTGGCGTGTACCTGCCCGGCAACTGGCAAGTGCCGTTTGGCATCGTGTTGGTGGTGGATCAGTTGTCGGCGCTGATGCTGGTACTCACCGGCATCATCGGCGTGAGTGCGCTGCTGTTCGCCATGGCCCGCTGGGACCGCGCGGGCACCAGTTTCCATGCGTTGTTCCAGGTGCAGATGATGGGTCTATATGGCGCCTTCCTGACCGCCGACCTGTTCAACCTGTTCGTATTCTTCGAGGTGCTGCTGGCGGCGTCCTATGGCTTGATGCTGCACGGCTCGGGCCGGGCGCGAGTGTCGGCGGGGCTGCATTACATTGCGATCAACCTGCTCGCATCGTCGCTGTTTTTGATTGGCGCGGCGATGATCTACGGGGTGACTGGCACGCTGAACTTCGCTGACCTGGCGTTGAAGATCCCGCTGGTGCCGGAGGCGGATCGTGGCCTGTTGCACGCTGGTGCGGCGATCCTGGCGACGGCGTTCCTGGCCAAGGCCGGCATGTGGCCGCTGAACTTCTGGCTGGCGCCCGCCTATTCTTCGGCGAGTGCGCCGGTGGCGGCGATGTTCGCGATCATGACCAAGGTCGGCGTGTACACCGTGCTGCGCCTGTGGACCCTGCTGTTCTCCGGCCAGGCCGGAGCCTCGGCGCTGTTTGGCGGCGACTGGCTGGTGTATGGCGGCATGGCGACCATCATCTGCGCCGGGCTGGCGATGGTGGCGGCGCAGCGGTTGGAACGTATGGCCAGCTTGAGCATTCTGGTGTCGGCGGGGATTTTGCTGTCGGCCGTGGGCTTTGCTCAGCCAAGCCTGACGGCGGGGGCGCTGTTTTATCTGGTTAGCTCGACACTGGCGTTGAGCGCGCTGTTCTTGCTGGCCGAACTGATCGAGCGTTCGCGCTCGGCCAACGACCTGCCGCTGGATGAAGAGATCGATGCGCTGCCCAAAGCCATGGAATCGCTGCACCCGCGCCCCGGCGTGAACCTGGATGATGAACAGCAAGCCGTGGTCGGCCAGGTGATTCCCTGGACCATGGCCTTCCTGGGCTTGAGTTTTATCGCCTGCGCCCTGCTGATCATCGGCATGCCGCCGCTGTCCGGTTTTATCGGCAAGCTCAGCCTGTTGAGTGCACTGGTCAATCCGCTGGGCCTGGGCGTCAGCGTTGATACGCCGATCCGCCCGGCAGCCTGGGGCTTGGTCGCGTTGTTGATCCTCTCGGGCCTGGCCTCGTTGATCGCCTTCGCCCGCCTCGGCATCCAGCGTTTCTGGACCCCGGAAGAGCGCCCTTCGCCGCTGCTGCGTCGCTACGAGTGCCTGCCGATCTTCTTCCTGCTGGGCCTGAGCATCCTGCTGACTTTCAAGGCCGAGCCGCTGATGCGCTACACCCAGGACACGGCCGTCAGCCTGAACAACCCGGAACACTACGTGATGGCGGTGATGGCCACGCGCCCGGTGCCGAGCCCTGAAGCCAAGGCCGCCGCGCTGGAGGTGCAGCCATGAAGCGTCTGTTCCCTGCTCCGTGGTTGTCGCTGGCGTTGTGGCTGTTGTGGCTGGTGCTCAACCTGTCCGTGAGCCCCGGCAACCTGCTGCTGGGCGCGCTGCTGGGTTTTCTGGCGCCGCTGATGATGGCGCCGCTGCGGCCGTTGCCGATCCGCATTCGCCGCCCTGGGGTGATCATTCGCCTGTTCTTCCTGGTGGGCCGCGATGTGATCATCTCCAACCTGCAAGTGGCCTGGGGCGTGCTGATCTGCAGCTCCCGTCCACCGCGTTCGCGCTTCATCAAGATCCCCCTGGACCTGCGCGACGCCAACGGCCTGGCGGCGTTGTCGATGATCACCACCGTGGTGCCCGGCACCATCTGGTCGGAACTGGCGCTGGACCGTAGCATCCTGCTCTTGCACGTGTTTGACCTGGAGGATGAAGCATCCTTCATCGAGCACTTCAAGACCACCTACGAACGGCCCCTGATGGAGATCTTCGAATGAGCGCCCTGCTCTCCAATGCGATCCTGCTCAGCCTGTTCCTGTTCTCACTGGCCATGGTGCTGACGCTGATCCGTCTGTTCAAAGGCCCATCGGCCCAGGACCGGGTATTGGCGCTGGACTACCTGTACATCCTGGCGATGCTGATGATGCTGGTGTTGGGCATTCGCTACGCCAGTGACACCTACTTTGAAGCGGCGCTGCTGATTGCGCTGTTCGGCTTCGTGGGCTCGTTTGCCCTGGCGAAATTCCTGCTGCGTGGGGAGGTGATTGAATGATGCCGTTATGGATGGAAGTCATCGTGGCCGTGCTGCTGGTGTTGAGCAGTGTGTTTGCATTGATTGGCGCGATCGGCTTGCTAAGGATGAAGGACTTCTTCCAGCGCATGCACCCGCCGGCATTGGCTTCGACGTTGGGGGCGTGGTGTGTGGCGCTAGCGTCGATCATCTACTTTTCGGTGCTCAAGTCCGGCCCGGTGTTGCACGGGTGGTTGATTCCGATCTTGTTGTCGATCACGGTGCCGGTGACCACGTTGTTGCTGGCGCGTACGGCGTTGTTCCGTAAGCGCATGGCGGGGGATGATGTGCCGGCGGAGGTCAGCAGCCGTCGTAGCGAAAATCTGCAATAGGCGCGGGCTGGCCCGCGCCCACTCAGGGTCAGCTCATCAACAAGCGACCGTCGAACAGCATTTTCAGGGTCTTGGCGAACAAGATGGCCAAGGCAATCGTCAAGAAAACCACCAGCCCGTAAGCAATCACCATCAGGAACACGCTCTGCTTCGCATCGGCATATTTCAAGGCAGCATTACTCAATGCAGCGATGGGAAAACTGATCGCCCACCACGCAGGTGAGAAAGGCGCTGCGTTTCGAAACACCTTGAACGCCAGGACAACAAACAAAAACAAGCCGAAATAGAAGAGCAGGCTGGCGAAGTGATCGATCACACCGAACACGTTCACGTAGGCCAGGAACCCTACCGCAAACGGCGCCACCATCACCATCAGTGAAGGGGTCATGCCCTTGGCCATGGCGGGCTCATGAATCAGACGGGCAAAAATCTGGTTGAACAACACCACCGCCATCACACTGCCCAACGCGATCGCGAAGAGGTTGAGTTCGTTGGCCCAGGCCATGGGCATATGGGCGCCCGTCACCGCAATGTCCAATGCCGCCACACCAGGAATCAACCAGGCTGGCACGGCAAGCGAGGCATCCCGGTCACCCGCGAGCAACCGAAATACGACGATGAATGCGAGCAACACCGTCAGTACGCTGCCGAGCGTCCACATCACTTCGCTCAACAACACGCTGTAGGGTGCGGCCACTGCGCTAAGCAACAGCAGTGCAATGGTCACGGTGCCAAAGAAGTTGCCGGCGACCGGGTGGGCAAACTCAGCGCTCACCGCGTCGGGGAATTTGACCCACTTGGTGATATAGCCCAGGGCCAGTACGACAAACACCAACGCCGACAGCAAGCCAATGAACTCAGCAATGATTTCACCCGCGAAACTGGCCTGGCCCAATCCTGGGCTGGCAAGTCTCCAGGCCAGGCTCAGGCCTGCCAGGCCCATGACGCTGCCGAACAGGTTGATGGGAAGATTTTTGATGGAGCCGGCGCCTTGACTCGCCTCGACAGGCTTGGCCATGGACAGTTTGCTATAACTCATGATGCACTCAATTGACTGGAAAGACGTGGACGCTATTTTCAACCAGTCAAAAAATGGCAACAATCATCAACTGCCGACGTTTTCAGCCAAATTTACAGCCTTGACAGGCAATACAATGAAGATAGGTCTCCTGGCGCCTCCGCGCATACAAATGCTTGACCTTGTGGGCCCCACGGATGTATTCGCCGAAGCGGCAAGACAGCTGGGCAAACCTCGCGCCTATCGGATATCCGTTGTGGGTGTCCAGCCAGGCCCAATCAAGGGCACAAGCGGCCTACGCGTAGAGACGGATGGTTGCATCGACACCTACGACACCCCGGTCGATACCTTGCTTATCGCCGGCAGCCCGGCAATTGCCGACATCACCGGTGACCTGCGCGTACTGCGCTGGGTGCGTGATCAAGCAGGTAAAGCACGCCGTGTCGGCTCGGTGTGCAGCGGTGCGTTTGTGTTGGCGGCTGCAGGCTTGCTGGCCCGTCGCAGGGCCACCACCCACTGGAATTCGTGCGCGGCCCTGGCCCGCCAATACCCGGACATTGAGGTCGACGCCGACAGCATCTTCATTCGCGATGGCAACCTGTATACATCCGCAGGCATCACCGCTGGCATGGATCTGGCGCTGGCCCTGGTGGAAGAGGATCACGGCCGTGACCTGGCGTTGTGCGTGGCCAGAGAATTGGTGATGTACCTCAAGCGCCCCGGCGGGCAATCGCAGTTCAGCGCCCAATTAGCAGCCCAGTCCGCCGAGCGCAGCACAATTCGTGATATCCAGCATTACATCATCGACCATCTCGCGACTGACCTCAGCGTGCCGCTGCTGGCCCGCCAGGCAGGCATGAGCGAACGCAATTTCGCCAGGGTATTCAAGGCTGACGCGGGGCAAACCCCAGCCGAGTTCGTCGAGCGGGCCCGCATCGATGGTGCCAGGCATTTGATTGAAGGGGCCGAGGTTTCCCTGAAGCGCCTAGCCGACCAGGTCGGTTACGCCAACGTAGACGGTTTCCGGCGTGCATTCGTGAGGCGCCTGGGCGTCAGCCCGAATGAATACCGGAAGATCCACGCACCACAAAAACGCCCGACGCCTACGCCCTGAGCACTGGGTCGAAGGACCTGATATGCGCGGCTAATTCCGCCAGCTGCGCATCATCCGCCCGCCCATGATCATGGGACGAGATATAGCCTTCATACGCTTCGAAAAACTTGTCCACTTTCGAACTCAACGGTTTGAACCCGCTGTCCGAACCGGTGCCATGCATGGGAAACAACTTCGCATGCAGATGGTCCACGCCATACCCCTCCATGATCAGCCCCGTGCGCGCCACATCGGGAAACGCCCTGTCGATCTGCAACGCGGTCTTCTTCGCCGCTATCGCGAGCCCGGCCAACACATCATCCGACTGCGCAAACGCATAGCTGCCGTAATGCTGCTTGGGGATCACCACGCTGAAACCCGGCGTGTTGGGGAAGATCGACAAAAATGCCATATGCTGGTCGTCTTCCCACAGGATGTGCGCCGGGGAAGTTTTTCGAACAATGCTGCAGAAAATACATTCCATTTGAATCTCCGCCAGTTGGGTCGTGGCGACCATCTAAAGCCAGGATGGGGCGGGCGTCAAAACAAATGGAAACTTTCAGACATGTCCTAAGGACGTATGCGATGAGCAAAACCTACACCCCCGCCACCGCCGCAGCCGACGTCGAGACCACCCTCGCCTGGCTCGGCGGGCGTTGGAAATTGATCATCCTGTTTCATCTGTTCGGCGGCCAGGTGCAGCGTTATTCCGACCTTGAGCGGCTGATCCCGGAGATCTCGCAGAAGATGCTCGCCCAACAACTGCGCCAGCTTGAAGCCGATGGCCTGGTGCAGCGCACCGTCTACCCGGTGGTGCCGCCTAAAGTGGAATACCGCATGACCGAATGGGGCCAGAGCCTGTGCCCGGTGCTGGATGGCCTGCTCAAATGGCAGGCCGCCAAGCCTGCGATCTAGACCGTGGGCACGGTGCCGCCGTCGATCACGTACTCGGTGCCACTGATCGACCCGGCGCGGGGCGAGACCAGGAACGCGATCAAGTCCGCCACTTCCTGAGGCTTGGCCGGCCGGCCCAGCGGAATGCCGCCCAGCGCTTGCATGATGATCTGCTTGCCGCCTTCGTAATCCGTGCCCGCCTCATCTGCCAGACGCTCTGCCAACGCGACCGCAGCGTCTGTCTCCACCCAGCCCGGCGAAACCCGCACCACCCGCACGCCCTTGGGTGTCACTTCTTTCGACAGGCTCTTGCTGTACGTCGCCAGCGCCGCCTTGGCAGCGGCATAGGCCGTGGTCGATTCCGGCAACGGCAGCTCCCGCTGGATCGACGTGACATGAATGATCACCCCGGCCCCGCGCTCGACCATCCCCGGTAACAACGCCCGATCCACCCGCACCGCCGCCATCAGGTTCTGGCCTAGCGCATTCATCCACTGCTCATCATCGAGCACTGCAAAACCACCACCTGGCGCACTGGAACCGCCGAGGACATTGACGATGATATCCACACCGCCAAACTGCGCCTTCACCGCCTCGGTGGCGCTGGCACAACCGGCCGCAGTGCCCAGGTCGGCGGCAATGAAATGCACGCCCTCGGGTGGCGTACCCGCCGCCGAACGCGCGACTGAAATCACCTGGGCGCCCTGTTCCTGCAACACGGCAACCACCGCCGCACCGATGCCCTTGGTGCCGCCGGTGACCAGCGCGCGAAGGCCTGTCAGTCCGAGATCAAAGCTCATGAAAACTCCTCCTGGGTAAACGAAGATCCCAGGATAGGAACGTGGTGGACAGGCCACAAGAACGCACGAAAAGGTAATGGGCTCACTCAAAAGTAAGTATCTGGCTTCAGGAGGGCACAGGCGATGAGCAAGGGACAACCCAGTTAAAGATTAATTAATCCAAAAATAGCTTGGCGCGCTCTAAGAGGCTTGATAGGGTTTAGTGGATTAATTAATCCACTAATACAGGCATCACCATGACTGCTCAACTCTCTCGATTCCACAGCAAAGTCGCCTTGGTCACCGGCGGTTCCCGCGGTATCGGCGAAGCCATCGTTCGCCGTCTCGCCGCCGAAGGCGCTGCGGTGGCTTTCACTTATTCTTCTTCCAGCGCAAAGGCAGATACGCTTGTCAGCCAGATCGAAAGCCAAGGCGGCAACGCCCTGGCCATCCAGGCTGACAGCGCTGATGTGGCAGCAATCGAGCGCGCGGTGGCGCATACCATGAAGCGTTTTGGCGCCTTGAATATCCTGGTCAACAACGCCGGTATCCTGCTGCGCGGTACCGTCGATGAGTTCAGCCTGGAAGACTTCGACCGCATGTTTGCGGTGAACGTCCGTGCGGCATTTGCGGCGGCCAAAGCCAGTTCTGCGGTCATGCACAGCGGTGATCGCATCATCACCATTGGCAGTGTAGTGGCGCAACGTTCAGGCTTTCCGGGTGCCAGTGTCTATAGCATGACGAAGGCTGCGATCGCCGGTATGATTCGCGGCCTGGCCATTGATTTTGCCCCACGTGGGATCACCGTCAATAACGTCCAGCCCGGCCCGACCAGCACCGACATGAACCCCGCCGACGGACCGCATTCCGACCTGGTCAAAAGCCTGGTCCCGCTGGGTCGCCTGGGCACCGCCGACGACATCGCTGGTATGGTTGCCTACCTCGCGTCCGAGGAAGCCGCCTTTGTCACCGGTGCCAGCCTGACCATCGACGGTGGTTACCTGGCCTGATCCTTCATTTGCAGAGGTACCCCATGGCAAGACCCAGAGCATTCGACCGCGACCAGGTGCTGCAACAGGCCATACGTGTGTTCTGCGACAAGGGCTTCGCTGCAGCGTCCACCGAGGAACTGATGCAGGCCATGGGGCTCAGTCGCCAAAGCATGTACAACACGTTCGGCGACAAACGTCAGTTGTACTTGCAGGCCATGGCCGAGTATCAGCGCAATGGTGTTGACGATCTGATCGGGCGCCTCAACCAGGGCCAGACGCCGCTGCAGGCCATTCACGACACCTTGCAATCCTTCGCCACCCGCGCCTTGCGCGAAGGCACCGCGGGCTGCATGGGCGTCAATGCCATCTGCGAATTCGGCCAGGAAGACGAAGAAATCAACCGACTCACCACCCACAGCGCCGAACGCTTGCGCGATGCGCTGGAGCGCGCCTTAGGGCGTGCACGGGAGCAGGGAGAGTTGGCCCCCGGCACCGATTTATCGGGTGCCTGCGATTTTCTGATGGCCTCCCTCAGCGGCATGAAAATCGCCGGCAAGGGCGGTGCCACCGTGGAGCAGTTGGGCAATATCGCAGTGTTTGCAATCCGAGCGCTGGCCGCGAACCCGTAGTCAGAGAATCGGCGCGCCAAATCTGTTCAGGCGTGGCATCCAGTGATCCAGGATCTGCGCTGATGCCAAAATGTGATGCGCGCGCCCGATCAACAACCGGCGCGGCACAAAACCGATATACCGGGAGTCATCGCTGTTATCGCGGTTGTCCCCCAGCATGAAGTAACTGTCAGCCGGCACAGTGACCGGGCCAAAATTGCGCAACGCCCGCACTGTCGGCATGAACTGCACCGTGCGCTGACGGTTGGCCGCCAGCTCGTTCAGCTTGATCCCTGGCACCGTATGGCCGGGCACGATGGGCTCGCTGATGTCCTGGGCATCACTGTAGGTGGCCGGCACGTCGTTGACCCACAGCACCTCGTCTTTCATTTCCAGGGTGTCACCGGGAATACCGACGATACGCTTGATCAGGCGTATGCCATCCTTGGGCGATGAAAACGTCACCACATCGCCGCGCTGGGGGTTGTCGAGCTTGGCCAGGGAAATATCGGTGAGCGGCACCTTGAGGTCATAGGCCACGCGGTTGACCAGCACCACATCGCCCTCCAGCAAGGTCGGGCGCATGGAGCCGGAGGGGATCGGATTCCAATCGGCCAGGGAGGTACGGAAAACGCCGAAGCACACCCAGAACATGATTGCGTAACGGTAACGGATCAACCAACTTCGCATACATCCTCGCACGACAGACAGGGGCATCAGGGCAATTTCTTAGAAGCACGGTTGTTGCAGGTCAGGATTAAATTATCATTAGCGTCCAAGCGCACAAAAAGGAGTTTTCGCCATGGATATCAAATGCTCAGTCTTCATCGCAGCCAGCGTCGACGGTTTTATTGCCCGTCCGGACGGTGATATCGACTGGTTGCACCGGCCGGAGTATGAAACCGCTGAGCTGAATGGCGTGACCTATGAAAGCTTCATCGCCACGGTGGATGCGCTGGTGATGGGCCGAAAAACCCTGGAGAAAGTGCTGTCCTTTCCGGAATGGCCCTATGAGGGTACGCCGGTCATTGTCCTGTCTCACCAGCAACTGGAAATCCCGGCGCATCTGGAAGGCAAGGTTGAGGTCATGGCGGGAGACGTGACCACATTGGTTGCGACGTTAGCCGAACGAGGCATGAAACATCTGTATATCGACGGTGGGCAGACAATCCAGGCGTTTCTTGAAGCCGGTCTGATCAATGAGCTGATCATTACCCGTATCCCGGTTTTGCTGGGGCAAGGTATTCCACTGTTCAGCCAGGTTGGCAGTGGGCATGAGCTGCGCCATGTCGGAACCTACGTGTCGGACAATGGGTTTGTTCAGAGCAGGTATGACGTAGATAGTAAGCATTGAGGCCAAGCCCGCGTCCAAAAAAAACGCCCCGAACCAGTCGGGGCGTTTTCATTCAGCGTTTACCGATCAAACCTGATCAGCCAACCGCCAGGTCGTCCCACCCTTCCCGTCTTCCAACACCACGCCCATGGCGGTCAGTTGGTCGCGGATGCGGTCGGATTCCGCCCAGTCTTTGTTAGCGCGAGCAGTCAGACGCGCCTGAATCAGCGCATCCACTTCAGCCGCATCCACACGCCCTTCAGCGCCGGCTTGCAGGAAGTCATCAGCTTCCATCTGCAACACGCCCAGCACGCTGGCCAGCTCTTTCAAGCGCGCCGCCAGACCCGACGCCGCGTCGAGATCGCTCTCACGCAAACGGTTGATCTCGCGCACCATCTCGAACAGCACCGCGCAGGCTTCCGGTGTGCCGAAGTCGTCATTCATGACTTCGGTAAACCGTGCCACGAATGCCTCGCCGCCCGCTGGGGCAACCGAAGGCAGGCCTTTCAACGCATGGTAGAACCGCTCCAGGGCGCCCTTCGCGTCCTTGAGGTTGTCTTCCGAGTAGTTGATGGCGCTGCGGTAGTGGCTCGACACCAGCAGGTAACGCACAACCTCTGGATGGTACTTTTCCAGCACGTCGCGAATGGTGAAGAAGTTGTTCAAGGACTTGGACATCTTCTCGCCATTGATGCGGATCATGCCGCAGTGCATCCAGGCGTTGGCGTAGGTCTTGCCGGTGGCGGCTTCGCTCTGGGCGATTTCGTTTTCGTGGTGCGGGAACTCCAGGTCGCTGCCGCCGCCATGAATGTCGAAGGTCTCGCCCAGGCAGCAGGTGGACATCACCGAGCACTCAATGTGCCAGCCCGGACGACCGGCGCCCCATGGCGACTCCCAGCTCGGCTCGCCGGGCTTGGTGGCTTTCCACAGCACGAAGTCGAGCGGATCCTGCTTGGCTTCGTCGACTTCAATGCGTGCGCCAATGCGCAGGTCTTCGATTTTCTTGCGCGACAGTTTGCCGTAGCCCATGAACTTGGCGACGCGGTAGTACACGTCGCCATTGCCTGGGGCGTAGGCGTAACCCTTGTCGATCAGGGTCTGGATCATCGCGTGCATGCCAGGGATGTGGTCCGTGGCACGCGGCTCCATGTCCGGCTTGAGGATGTTGAGGCGGGCCTCGTCCTCGTGCATCGCGGCGATCATGCGCTCGGTCAGCGCGTCGAACGACTCGCCGTTTTCGTTGGCGCGGTTGATGATCTTATCGTCGATGTCGGTGATGTTGCGCACGTAGGTCAAGTCATAGCCGCTGAAACGCAACCAGCGGGTCACCAGGTCGAAGGCAACCATGCTGCGGCCGTGGCCGATGTGGCAATAGTCGTACACGGTCATGCCGCACACGTACATGCGCACCTTGTTGCCATCCAGCGGCTTGAAGACTTCTTTGGTCTTGCTGAGTGTGTTGTAGATCGTTAGCACAACGGCTTCCTTAGAGAATCACTGGCCCCACGAATCACGCAAGGTCACGGTACGGTTGAATACCGGGCGACCTGGTTTCGAGTCCTTGATATCCGCGCAGAAGTAACCTTCGCGCTCGAACTGGAAACGGTCTTCCGGCTGTGCGTCGCCAAGCGATGGCTCGGCACGACAACCAGTGAGTACTTGCAGGGAGTCAGGGTTGATGTTGTCCAGGAAGCTGGCGCTGTCTTCGGCCTTTTCCGGGTTCGGCGAGCGGAACAGGCGATCGTACAGGCGCACTTCGCACTCGATGCTGGCAGCCGCTGGCACCCAGTGGATCACGCCCTTGACCTTGCGGCCTTCAGGGTTCTTGCCCAGGGTGTCCGGATCGTAGGAGCAACGCAGTTCGACGATGTTGCCATCGGCGTCCTTGATCGCTTCATCGGCACGGATCACGTAGCTGCCGCGCAGGCGCACTTCGCCATTCGGCTCCAGGCGCTTGTAGCCTTTTGGCGGCTCTTCCATGAAGTCATCGCGGTCGATGTAGATTTCACGGGCGAACGGCAGCTTGCGCACGCCGAGTTCTTCTTTTTGCGGATGACGCGGCAACTCAAGGTTGTCGACCTGATCTTCCGGGTAGTTGGTGATCACGACTTTCAACGGACGCAGCACGCACATGGCGCGCGGGGCGTTGGCGTCGAGGTCCTGGCGGATGCTGAATTCGAGCATGCCGAAATCGACCACGCCGTCGGAACGGTTGGTGCCGACCATGTCGCAGAAGTTGCGGATCGACGCCGGCGTGTAGCCACGGCGACGGAAGCCCGACAGCGTGGACATGCGCGGGTCATCCCAACCGTGGACGTGCTTCTCGTCAACCAGTTGCTTGAGCTTGCGCTTGCTGGTGATGGTGTAGTTCAAGTTCAGGCGGCTGAACTCATACTGGCGCGGGTGCGCCGGTACCGGCAGGCTGTCCAGGAACCATTCGTACAGCGGGCGATGGCTTTCGAACTCCAGGGTGCAGATGGAGTGCGTGATGCCTTCGATGGCGTCCGACTGACCGTGGGTGAAGTCGTAGTTCGGGTAAATGCACCACTTGTCACCGGTCTGGTGGTGATGGGCGTGGCGGATGCGGTACATGATCGGGTCGCGCAGGTTCATGTTCGGCGAGGCCATGTCGATCTTGGCACGCAGCACGCGGGCGCCGTCCGGGAACTCACCGGCGCGCATGCGGGCGAACCAGTCCAGGTTCTCTTCCACCGAACGGTCGCGGAACGGGCTGTTCTTGCCCGGCTCGGTCAGGGTGCCACGGTATTCCTTGGCCTGTTCCGGGCTCAGGTCGTCGACATAGGCCTTGCCGGCCTTGATCAGTTCGACGGCCCAGTCGAACAGCTGGTCGAAGTATTTGGAGGCATAGCGCACTTCGCCGGACCATTCGAAGCCCAGCCACTTGATGTCGCTTTCGATGGCGTCGATGTATTCCTGGTCTTCCTTGGCCGGGTTGGTGTCGTCGAAACGCAGGTGCGTGACGCCACCGAATTCCTGGGCCAGGCCGAAGTTCACACAGATCGACTTGGCGTGACCGATGTGCAGGTAGCCGTTGGGCTCTGGCGGGAAGCGGGTGACGATCTGCGTGTGCTTGCCCGAATCCAGGTCCGCCTGGATGATCGGGCGCAGGAAATTGACCGGGACGGCAGGTCCGGCCTTGGCATTCGAGGTAGGGTCGACAGTGGGCTTGCTCATAGGATCCTTGAACAGACAAGTACGTGGCCGGGCTAGGCCGACAAAACAAAGGCGATATCATAGCCGATGCTGTCAAGTACCTGACAGAGCGAGGCCAAAAACTGCTGCATTTATTGCACCGGCGGTAAAAAACCACCTCGAAATTCCTGCAGGGCACGCTAAACTGCGCGCCTTGGCCGCAGTTTCGCCATATCGGTTGTGGTGCCCAGGCACCCAAACCCACGAATTCCCTGAAAAGAGTAGTGAACATGACTCAAGTCAAACTGACCACCAACCACGGTGACATCGTCATCGAACTGAACGCCGAGAAAGCGCCGATCACCGTCGCCAACTTCATCGAGTACGTGAACGCCGGCCACTACGAAAACACCGTTTTCCACCGTGTCATCGGCAACTTCATGGTCCAGGGCGGCGGTTTCGAGCCTGGCATGAAAGAAAAGAAAGACAAGCGTCCAAGCATCCAGAACGAAGCGGACAACGGCCTTTCCAACGACAAGTACACCGTCGCCATGGCCCGTACCATGGAGCCGCATTCGGCCTCCGCGCAGTTCTTCATCAACGTCGCCGACAACGCTTTCCTGAACCACAGCGGCAAGAACGTGCAGGGTTGGGGTTACGCGGTATTCGGTAAAGTGACCGAAGGCCAGGACGTCGTTGACAAGATCAAAGGCGTGCAGACCACCGGTAAAGCCGGTCACCAGGACGTTCCGGTAGAAGACGTTATCGTCGAGAAAGCCGAGATCGTTGGGTGATATTGCTGATTTCAGATTTGCATCTGGAAGAGGAGCGCCCGGATATCACCCGGGCGTTTCTGGATCTGCTCCACACCCGCGCCCGAGGCGCCCAGGCGTTGTACATTCTGGGGGACTTCTTTGAAGCCTGGATTGGCGACGATGGGATGACGCCCTTCCAGCGCTCCATCTGCGAGGCTCTGCGCGAGCTGAGCGACAGCGGCACCCCGATTTTCATCATGCACGGCAACCGCGATTTCCTGATCGGCAAGGCGTTCTGCAAAGCCGCAGGTGCCACCTTGCTCAAGGACCCGAGTGTCGTGCAGCTCCATGGCGAGCCCGTGCTGTTGATGCACGGCGACAGCCTCTGTACCCGCGACGTCGGCTATATGAAGCTGCGACGCATCCTGCGCAACCCCATTGTGTTGTTTATCCTGCGCCACCTTCCGTTGAGCACCCGCCACAAGTTGGCGCGCAAGCTGCGCAGCGAAAGCCGGGCGCAAACGCGCATGAAGGCCAACGATATTGTTGATGTCACCCCCGAGGAAGTGCCACGGGTGATGCAGCAGTTCGGCGTGCGCACCCTGGTCCACGGCCACACCCACCGCCCCGCCATTCATAAGTTGCAGATTGGTGACCAGGCGGCCAAGCGCATTGTGCTGGGGGATTGGGACAAGCAAGGGTGGGCATTGCAGTTGGATGAGCAAGGGTTTCAGTTGGCGGCGTTTGATTTTGTAAACCCGCAGTTGGCGCTACCCGGAGCCTGATACACCGCGTTCCGGCTCGCTCTTTTGTGGTGAGCGAGCTTGCCTCGCGCGGGGCAAGCCCGCTCACCACAAAAGCAGGGTCAACCTACCAGTTAGTGGCCGGAAGCTGCCGGCCCCGCCTTCGCGGTAAACGGCGGCTTCGCCAACCACACCAGCAACATCAACCCCATGAACATCCACCCTAGCAACGTGAAGTAGTCCACGGTGGACATCATGTACGCCTGGCTGGTGAGAATCTGATCCAGCTGCGCATACGCCTTGTGCCCTGCCCCGCCCAGCGCCTGCAAGGCATCGCGGGTGGCGGAGTCGTAGGTGGTCATGTTTTCGCTCATGTACGCATGGTGCTGGTCCGCCCGACGGATCCAGATCCAAGTAGTCAGCGACGCCGCAAAACTACCGCCCAAGGTCCGCAGGAAGGTGGCCAGGCCAGCGCCATCGGCAATCTGGTGCGGCGGAAGGTCGGACATCAGGATGCTCAGGGTCGGCATGAAGAACAGCGCCACACCGATGCCCATGAACAGCTGCACCAGGGCGATGTGCTGGAAGTCCACTTCATTGGTGAAGCCAGCGCGCATGAAGCAGCTCAGGCCAATCGCCAGGAACGCCAGGCCCGCCAGCAGGCGCAGGTCGAACTTGTGCGCGTACTTGCCCACGAACGGCGACATCAACACCGGCAGAATCCCGATCGGCGCTACCGCCAAGCCAGCCCATGTGGCGGTGTAGCCCATCTGGGTCTGCAGCCATTGCGGCAGGATCAGGTTGATACCGAAGAAGCCTGCGTAACCCAGGATCAGCACAATGGTGCCGATGCGGAAGTTACGGTAGGCGAACAGCTTCAGGTTGACCACCGGGTGTTTGTCGGTGAGTTCCCAGATGATGAACACCGCCAGGGCAATCACCGAAATCGCCGCACCGATGATGATGAAGTTGGATTCGAACCAGTCCAGGTCATTGCCCTTGTCGAGGATGATCTGCAAGGCGCCGACGCCGACGATGAGGCTCAACAGCCCCACGTAGTCCATCGGTTGATGGCTGGTGACCACGGGGCGTTTCTTCAGCTGGGAACGCACCACCATCACCGCAAAGATGCCGATCGGTACGTTGATGAAGAAGATCCACGGCCAGCTGTAGCTGTCGGTGATCCAGCCGCCGAGGATCGGCCCGGCAATCGGCGCCACCACCGTAACCATCGCAAGCAACGCCAGGGCCATGCCGCGCCTCGCCGGGGGATAGACCGCGATCAGCAGGGTCTGGGTCATCGGGTACAACGGCCCGGCGACTAAGCCTTGCAGCACCCGAAAGCCGATCAGCTCGGGCATCGAGGTGGAAATACCGCAGAGGAACGAAGCCAGCACAAACAGGATGGTCGCCCACAGGAACAGCTTCACCTCGCCAAAGCGGCGGCTCAGCCAGCCGGTCAGTGGCAAGGCAATCGCATTGCTCACCGCGAACGAGGTGATGACCCAGGTGCCCTGCTCCGAACTCACGCCCAGGTTGCCGGAAATGGTCGGCAACGCCACGTTGGCGATAGTGGTGTCGAGCACCTGCATAAAGGTCGCCAGCGACAGGCCAATAGTGGCCATCAACAGGCTGGGTGGCGTGAAGGAGGCGTTATTGCTCATCAGCGTTGCACAGCCTTGGGCGAGGCGAGGCTGTTGTCATGGATCAACTGGGTGATCATGGCGTCGGCTTCAGCCAGTTGGCGGTCATACACGTTGGTGGTGAACGAAGCTTTCTGCGGCGCCTGTTGCGCCAGGACCGGGCCGCTCTGGTCGTGCAAATCGACGTTGACCAGGGTGCTCAAGCCCACGCGCAGCGGGTGCTTGGCCAACTCATCGGCGTTGATATGGATGCGCACCGGCACCCGTTGCACGATCTTGATCCAGTTACCGGTGGCGTTCTGCGCCGGCAACAGGGCAAATGCGCTGCCCGTGCCCGCACCGAGACTGTCGATGGTGCCGCTGAATTTCACGTCGCTGCCGTAGATGTCCGACTCGATGTCTACTGGCTGGCCGATACGCATGTCGCGCAGCTGGGTTTCCTTGAAGTTGGCGTCGATCCACAGCTGGTTCAGCGGGATCACCGCCATCAACGCGGTGCCCGGTTGCACACGCTGGCCCAGTTGCACGGTGCGCTTGGCCACGTAGCCGGTGACCGGTGCAATCAAGGTGCTGCGCGCATTGGTCAGGTAGGCCTGACGCAATTGCGCGGCGGCGGCCTGCACGTCCGGATGGGACGAGATCACGGTGTCATCCACCAATGCGTTGGTGGTTTTCAGTTGCTGCTCAAGGTTGGTCAGCGCGTTTTTAGCGGCGGTCAGGCTGTCACGGGCGTGGGACAGTTCTTCCTGGGAAATCGCCCCGCCCTGGGCCAGGGTTTTACGGCGGTTGAAGTTGTCCTGGGCGGTTTGCACATCGGCTTTTTGTGCGTTGACCTGGGCTTTCATACCGTCGACGTTGCTGTACAGGCCGCGCACCTGGCGCACGGTGCGGGCCAGGTTGGCCTGGGCACTTTGCAGGCCGACGGCGGCGTCGTTCGGGTCGAAGTTGACCAGCACCTGGCCTTCGTGGACCAGGTCGCCATCATCGGCGCCGATGCTGACCACAGTGCCGGTGACCAGCGGGGTGATCTCCACCACGTTGCCATTCACGTAGGCGTCGTCGGTGCTCTCGTTGAAGCGGCCGTAAAGTTCGTACCAGCCCCACACGCCTACCACCGCCAGGATGACGATCAGCGCCAGGCCGATCAGCATCACTTTGCGTTTGCGGGGGTTGTTGTCCTGGGGTTGTTCAGTTGCGTTAGTGTTTTCGGCAGTGGCCATGACAAATACCTCAAATTATTCCGAGCGGGCGGGGGTGGTCGCGGCCATGTTCCTGGCGTCGTATCCGCCACCCAGGGCCTGCATCAATTGAATCGACAGATCGATCTGCGCGGCATTCAGCGTCGCCAGCTGACGCTGGGCCTGCAGCAATTGCTGCTCGATGCTGAGCACATCCAAGTAGTTGCCGATGCCGGAGCTGTAGCGCTGCACACCGGTGTCGTAGGACTGCTGGGCAATGTCCGCGGCATGTTGCTGGGCCTGGATCTGCCGGCCGGTGTCGCGCAGTTGTGAAAGGGTGTTGCCAATATCGCCCAGGGCTTGCACCAGGGTCTTGTTGTACTGCGCCACTGCCAGGTCGTAGTCGGCGTCGCGGGCATCGAGGTCGGCGCGCAGGCGGCCGCCGTCAAAGATCGGCAGCGAGATCGTCGGCGCAATGTTGAAGAAGCGGCTGGCCGAACCGAACATCGCATCCCCCAGCAACGACTCGGCCCCGGCGCTCGCGCTCAGGTTGAGGTTGGGGTAGAAGCGGGTCTTGCTCGCGTCGATATTCTTGCCGGCCGCTTCGACGCGCCAGCGCGCAGCGATCAGGTCCGGACGACGGCCCAGCAGCTCGGCGGGCAGCACCGATGGCACGGCAACAGCGCTGGGTTTCAGCACGTTGGGCCGAGCGAGTTCACTGCCACGGTCCGGGCCTTTACCGAGCAACACCGCCAGGGCGATCTTGGCGCTTTGCAGCTGTTTTTCCGCGTCGATCAGTTGCGACTGCGAGCTGGCTTCCAGGCTTTCGGTCTGCTGGTACTGGTAGTGGCTGTCGATGCCCGAGTTCAGGCGGCGCTGGCCCAGGTCGAGCATCTGCCGGGTGCGCTTGAGGTCGTCGTTGGCCAAGTCCCGCACGATATGGGCCTGGCCCAGGTCGCTGTAGGCCTTGGCCACGTTGGCGGCCAGGGTCAGGCGCGCGGCCTGTTGATCGACCTGGGCGGCACGCGCCTCGCCCAACGCCGCTTCCCAGGCGGCCCGCTGGCCACCCCAGAGGTCGAAGTTGTAGTTGAAGCTGGCGCCGATGTTGCGCACGGTGGAGTAGGCATCGCCTTCGCCCCGTGGGTCCTGGTCTTTGGCCAGGCGCGAGCGTGTCACACCGGCGCTGGCATCCAGGGTCGGCATGCGCTCGGCGTTGGCGGCATAGGCAGCGGCTTCGGCCTGGTGGGCACGGGCGCTGGCGACTTGCATGTCGGGGCTGTTTTGCAGGGCTTCCTGGATCAGGCCGTCGAGCTGTGGGTCGCCGAGGCTTTTCCACCAGTCGGCGCTGGGCCAGGCCGCGCTCGACAGGGTCACGCCGCTCAACGTCTTGCCGGTTTGCAGGGTGCCAGCGTCGAGCCGTGTGCCTTGGGTATCGAGGCCGCTGTAGTTGGCGCAACCGGCCATGCTCATGGCCACCAGCACCAGGCTAAGTGCGCGTCTGTTCATTCATTACCTACCCGCTGGATGACGATGGCGTCACCGGCAGCTACCAGAATTTTCTTGAGGATGCGTTCCAGGGTCTGCAACTCGCCAGGCTCCAGGGCGCCGGCCAGTTCGTTCATCGACTGCGCGCCGATGTGCGGCAGCATGTCCGCCAGGCGCTGGCCATCTTCGGTGAGCACCAGCCGCACCTGGCGCCGGTCCTGCTCGGAACGCTGGCGTGCCAGCAGGCCCTTCTGTTCCAGGCGGTCGAGCATGCGGGTCATGGAGCCGCTGTCCAAGGACAGGTTGCGGCACAGCTCCGCCGGGGTATCGACGTCGAACTGGGCAATGATGATCAACACCTTGAACTGCGCGGCGGTTACACCGTGCGGCTCCATATGGGTGTCGATAATGCGGTCCTTGAGCAGCGCCGCCCGGCCTAGAAGCAGGCCAAGATGGCAGTTGCGAAAACTGTCAGGGGTGAAGTGGGGCATCGGAAGTCACCTTATTACTGCCTAGGCAGTGAATGTATGACAAGATGTTACTGCTTAGGCAGCGAATGTCAAATGGAATTATTAGCTTGCTTGGTAATTGCGCGATAAGCGGTTTTGAATGCAAGCAAATGTGGGAGCAAGCCCGCTCCCACATTTTTCACCGAGTAAGGTTTAGAAATCGCGTTTGTAGAAGATATCCAGGGAACTGGCCACACCACTGGCCACTTCCAGATACACCTTCTTGCTCAACAAGTAGCGCAAGGCGATCGTACTGGCCGGTTCGAACACCCCCACCCCATACCGCAGGCTGAGTTTCTCGGTGATCTTGCCGCTGGCCACCACGGCGGTGTTGTTGCCGCTGCCCTGGGTGTCGAGCTCAAAGTCCTGGATCCCCAGGTTCTTCGCCAGGTCCGACGTCACCCCGGCGCTGCCCATCAAACCCAAGCCCAATGCGGCCTGGGCCAGCATGTTGTTATCTTCACCGGTCGTGCTTAGCGGACGCCCCAGCACCAGATAGGACAGCGCCTGTTCCTGGCTCATGGCCGGCTCCGAGAAGATTTGCGTGGTGGGCTGTTCGGCGCTGCCGCTCAGGCGGATACCGGCGATCACATCGTCGGTCTTGCGGATCGCTTCAATATCCAGGTACGGCTGGTCCAACGGCCCGGCAAACAGCAACCGCGCACGACGAACGTCCAGCTTCTGGCCGTAGGCACGGTAACGCCCATCGTTGAGCCACAGCTCGCCACGGGTGTCCATGTTGTCGCCGATATGCACCTGGCCCTGCACCTTGGCGGTGAGGCCGAAGCCTGAGAAGTTGAGCTTGTCTTCACCCACCACTACGTCGATGTCCATCGCCATCGCCATCGGCGGCTTGCCCTCTTCGGTCTGGCTGCCGATGATCACCGTGTCATCCGAGACCTTGACGGTGGACGGCGGCAGTTCGCGTACGGTGATATCGCCGCGTGGGATGTGCACTTTGCCAGCGATGGCCAGCTTGTCGTTCTTCAGGCTGATTTTCAGGTCGGGCGCCACTTCCAGCACGGCGTAGGGTTCCACCGTGACCGGCAGTTGCGAGCCTTGCAGGCTGAGGTCCACCACCAGCGCCTGGCCCCAGTCGATCTGGCCCTTGAGGCTGCCCTGCCCGGCCTTGCCACTGCGCCAGCCACCGTTGAGCTGCACGCTTTCACCGGCAATCAGCGCCTGCACGTTCAGGCCTTCCAGGCTGATGGGCAGCTCCGGACCGGAAATCTCGCCGCCCACCAGGTTCACGTTGCCGTTGACCTGGGGCGCCAACAGGCCACCGGAGATACGCCCATTGCCATTGAGCTTGCCGTTGAGGGTTTCCACCATCGGCACAAACGGCCGCGCCACGGCGAGATCGAGGCCGACCAGGCTGAAGTTGCCGGTGATCGGCTTGTTCTTCGGCAACGGGTTGATCTGCGCCTGCACCATCAATTCGCCAAGCTTGCCGCCACGGAAATTCAGCTGCGTGTCGATACGCTTGGGATTGAGGGTGGTTTCCAACTTGAGCGTGTCGTAGGGGAAGTCCAGCCATTGGTCCTTGTCCTTCACGCGCAAAGTGCCGCCACTGGCATCCACCGCGACCACGCCTTTAGGGCCGCTGTCGGGCAGGTCCAGTTGCAAGTCGGCGTTGAGCTTGCCCTGCCAGGCGAAATCCTTGGGCAAAAACGCCGCCAGGCTGTCGATGGGGAATTGCTTGAGGTGGTAACGCAGCTTTGGCTCAGGCATCAGGCGCTGGTCTTCGCCGCACAGACTCGCCGGGCCGGACACCCAGCAGTGCGCAGCAAATGTCAGCTTGCCATCGGCCATGCGTTCGATCTTCGCCGGGGCTTGCAGCTTCCAGTCCTGGCCACCGGCTTGGACATCGCCACTGGCCAGGCGCCCGCGCCAGTTGCCTTTGTCGAGGTTGCCGTCCAACGCCAGGGCGAGCTTGACCAGCGGCCCGGCCAGGTCCAGTTGGACCTTCTGGTTCTTGATATCGCCCTGGGCGCTGGCGGTCAGGGTACCGACCTGGGTGTCGCCGGATTGGATGCCGCTGCCTTTCAGGTCGATCTTGGCGCGCTGGGCACTGTCCAGGCTGGCGTCGAGGGTAAGGTTTTGCAGGCGGTTATCGGCAAATGCCAGTTGTTGGCCCTTGAGAGCGAGCTTGCCCTGGGGGGCGTTGAGGCTGCCGGCCACGTCGAGTCGACCGTTGACCTGCCCGCGCAATTGCGGCCAGAGCTGGGCCAGGCGTGCCAGCTTGATATCAATCTGCCCGGCCAGGCGCTGTTGCAGGCTGCCGCTGCCATTGATGCGGTTGTCTCCCAGGCGGATATCCAGGTTGGCCAGCGTCCACTGCTCGCCCGCGCCTTCCGCCTTGACCGCCAACACAGCGGTTTGCCCACGCAGGCGGCCCTTGAGGTCGAGGTCGGCGTTCAGCTTGAGTTGCTCGTTCTTGAACTCGCCCTTGCTGCGTAGCGGCCCGGCCAAGGTGCCCGGCAGTTCTGCGACCCAGTACGCCGGGTTCAGCGCCGACAGGTCCAGCGCGGTGTCCCAGGCAATGCCGTCGGCGAATTGCAGGTTCAGGTGGCCTTCGGCCTTGCCTTGGCCAGCGGTGAGTTTCAGCTCGGGCAGGAAAATTTGCTTGAGGTCGCCACTGAACGGCGTGACCACATTGAACTTGCCCGCCGGGCCGTCGAGGTCGGCCTTGAGGTTGCCCAGGTAGTTGCCGTCCTTGTAGGAAATCTCACCATTGAAAGTACGCAGCGCGACTTGTGGCTCGTCGATCACCGGGTAGAGGCGGTGCCAGGGGAAGTCCAGCCAGTCGATCTTGGCGTCGGCGCTGAAGCCCTGTTGCCAATCCAATTGGGCCGTCAGCTTGAGGCTCTGTTTGTCACCGGCATTCAGGTCCAGACCGGCGATCTGCGCGCCCTTGGCGTCGACCCGACCTTGCAGCAGCAAGTCCACCGGACCTTTTTCCGCAGGCAGCACGGCCTTGCCCAACAGTTGGTAGCCGCGGCTCAAGTCGCCTTTGGCGGTGAGGTCGAGTTGATTGAGTTGCAGGGTGTCGGGCAGGTCGGCGCTGGGTTTGAAACCGTCGGCGGTGATGTGCACCTGGGCTGGAAGGTTGTCCGCCAGCGGTTGCAGTTCGCCCGTGAGCTTGGCAGGCAGGTAACCGCTGCTGTCGGCGTCGAGCTTGAGGGTCTTGAGCAGGTCGCCTTCAACCTTGAGCGCCACCTTCCACGCTGCGCCGCCCGGTGCGTAGGGCAGGCTCAGGTTACCGGTGACGCTCAATGGCCAGTCGCCGGTGGGTTGCAGCAGGCCGGCGAGGTCCAGCACCAGGTCATCCCGTTGCAGGTGTACCGAGTCGATCTGCATGCCGGCCGCCGTCCAATGCGCCGCGAGTTGAAGCCCCTTGAGTTCTTCGCTGCCATTAAACAGAAGGCTGCCAACGCGAACGTCGCCCAGCTGGATGGCTAGCGGCAGTTTCAAATCCGGCAGTTGGATCGGACCGCTGCTTTCTTCGGTGCTCGGTGGAAATTGCAGGCGGACCTGTTCCACATCCAGTTGATTGATGCACAGCGTCATGCGCAACAGGCACGCCGGCGACCAATCAAAGGTGGGGGCCTTGAGTTCGACGCGGCTGCTGTCCTGCTGCCACAACAAATGGTCGGCGCTCCATTGGCCACCCAGATGCCCTTGGAAATTTTCTACCGTCAAACCCGGTACACGGCCCAACGCCCAGCGGCTGCCCGCCTGGGTGCCGAGCACCGTCCACACTGCCAACAACAGCACGGCAAGGATGGCCACCACGGCCAGCCCCGCTATTTTCACACCACGCATCACAGCTCAGGCCCCATGGAAAAGTGCAATCGAATGCCGCCCGGATCTTCGAGGGCATGGGCCAGGTCGAGGCGGATAGGGCCGACCGGCGAAACCCAGCGGAGACCCACACCGACGCCGGTTTTGAGGCTGGGCATTTCCAGGGTATTGAATGAGTTGCCCTGATCGATAAAAGTTGCGACCCGCCATTTCTCGGCGATGGAATATTGATATTCAGCGCTCAGGGCCACCATGTAACGGCCACCAATGCGATCACCGCGGTCGTTCTCGGGCGATAGCGTCTGGTACTCGTAGCCCCGCACACTCTGGTCACCACCGGCAAAGAAGCGCAGCGACGGCGGCACCGATTTGTAACCGTTGGTGGCACTGCCGCCCACCTGCGCACGGGCGAGAAAGCGGTGGTTGTCCCACAGGGTGGTCAAGCCTTTGACCATGGCCGTGCCATAAAGCAAGTTGGTATCGGACCCCAGGCCTTCTTTGGCGACCTTGGTGTCGAATTGCAGGCGGTAGCCGTTGTGCGGGTCGATGCGGTTGTCGCTGCGCAGGTAGGAATAGCTGACGCCCGGCATCACCAGGTTACTCAGGCCGGAGTCATTGCCCAGACGGTATTCTTCGCGCTGGTACTTGAGCGAAATCACCCGGGTCCAGCCGCTGGGCAACTTGCTGTGCCATTCAGGGCCGAGGGTCAGCAATTTACTGACCGTATCAGTGTTGGCGATTTCTTCGTTCTGGTAGCCACCCGCAAAACGCAGCTTATCGGTGAGCGGTGGGTCGAGCGGGATGTCGTACCACAGGCCGACGTTCTGCCGGGGCGCCGACAGCTCGGCTTCCCAGCCATAACTGTGGCCCTGGGGGTTGACCCAGTGCCGGGTCCAGTTGGCTTTGCCGCGCGGGCCGACGTCGGTGGAAAAACCCAGGCCAAGCCCCATGGTGCGCGGCTTGCGGGTTTCCAGGCGCACGGCCACCGGGATGATGTCATTGGTTGAGGCGGCGGGAGCAGCGTCCACGCGCACACCTTCGAAGAAACCACTGCCTTGCAGGTTCTGGTTGAGTTCGGCGATCAGTTCGGAGTCATAGGGCGTGCCACTTTTGAACGGCACCATGCGTTGCAGCAGGTCTTCGTCAAATGGCGTATCGCCAGCAAAGCTGACTTTGCCAAGGGTGTAGCGCGGGCCGCTGTCGTAGATGAGTTCGATATCGGCGACGCCAGCTTGCGGGTCTACCGCGAGTTTCTGGCTGGTGAAGCGCCCACTGAAAAAACCGTAGCGTGAGGCCTGGTTCTGGATCAGACGCTTGGCGTCTTCGTAATGGCCGTGATTGAGCACGGCGCCGGATTTGAGGTCGTTGCTGACAGGCACGCGAAAGGCCTTGAGGTCGGCGGCCTGGCCGTCGACCCGAATGGTCACGTTACGCAAATGCACCGGTTCGCCGGGGTCGATGGTGAGGATCAGGCGCGGGTTCTTGCCGCCCTTCACGTCACTTTCGATCTGTGGCTGATAGAAGCCTAGGGCCTGGGCGGCTTTGCGCGCCTGCTCCTCGGCGCCACGGCTGAACCGCAGCAAGGCTTCTTCATCACGATCGCCCACCCCGCCGATATAGCCTTCGATGTTGGCTTTCAACGCGTCGTTTGAGGGTTTGATCCGCACGTCCAGTTCGCTTTGCGCCAAGGCGCCGCAGCTTGTGAACAGCAGAATCAAGCCGCTGGTAAATCTTCCTGGAAACTTCATAGGCGCGGATGCTACACGACCTGGGGAGCCTCTTTGAACTCGGAAATGTCTGAATAATTCTGTACTAAGCCGTTGCAGCATGTAACGACTGGGGATTGGGGTGAAAAAAACACATGCTCCAGGACAGGTCCTACAGCGACTTCACCGATTTCCTCATAGCCCTGACGCTTATAGAACTCCAGATAGCGTGAGTTGCCCGTGTCCAGCACCACGCCAGAAGAATGCGGGTCTTCGGCGCACCAGTTGTGCACGGCCTCCAGCAACTGCTCGCCGTAGTGTTTGCCCTGGAATTGCGGGTGAATGCCCAGCAACGGCAGCACATGCACCGACTCACTGGGCAGGCACGCCAGCACGGCGTGATGGTAGTCGAGGTAACGTCGCGTACCGCGCACGCCCGTACTCAACCACATGCGCAGTTGCCAGGCCCAGCTTTCGGTAATCCCCAGGCGCCGCTGCGGTGGCGCGATCAAAGCGATGCCGATCAGCCGGTCGTTGACGAACAGACCAATGGCCGGCAGTTTCTGAAAGAAGTGCTGCTTGACCAGCTCACGCACAGTGGCGCGTACCCGCTGTTCATAGCCAGGACGCTCGGCTTCGAAGATGTAGGCGAACGTCGGCTCATGCCGATAAGCCTGGTACAGCAAGGAACGGGCTTCGCGGGAATAGCCGCTGTTGAGCAGGCGAATTTCAGCAGTTGCAGTTGAAGTGTCCGGCATACCGTCAATCTCCCTGGGCGCGGCTCAAAAGGCCACGTTCTTATGGGTACGAACCTACACAGCATCAGTCGTTCCCAGACATTAGCAGTGCAACTGCCCTACCGCCACGCTGGCCCCGGTCCGACTTGTCCGCTAGCATCGCCCTTTTGCCAGGACTGGACTGCCGACCATGAAAATCGTCTCCTTCAATATCAACGGGCTGCGCGCCCGCCCTCATCAGCTGGCGGCGCTGATTGAAAAGCACCAGCCCGACGTGATCGGCCTGCAGGAAACCAAGGTCCACGATGACCAGTTCCCACTGGCCGAAGTACAGGCCCTTGGCTATCACGTGTACTACCACGGCCAAAAAGGTCACTACGGTGTGGCCCTGCTCTCGCGCCAGCCGGCGTTGAGCCTGCACAAAGGCTTCGCCAGCGACGAAGAAGACGCCCAGCGCCGGTTTATCTGGGGCACCTTCGCCGATGAGAACGGCCAACCGGTCACCATCATGAACGGTTACTTCCCCCAGGGCGAAAGCCGCGACCACCCCACCAAGTTCCCGGCCAAGCAGCGTTTCTACGAAGATCTGCAACAGTTGCTGGAGAGCCAGTTCAGCAATGACCAGGCGCTGGTGGTGATGGGCGACATCAACATCTCCCCGGAAGACATCGACATCGGCATTGGTGCCGACAACGCCAAGCGCTGGCTCAAGACCGGCAAATGCAGCTTCCTGCCGGAAGAGCGCGAGTGGATGGCGCGCCTGAAAAATTGGGGCCTGGTGGACAGCTTTCGTCACCTCAACCCAGAGGTTGCAGACCGCTTCAGCTGGTTCGACTACCGCAGTCGTGGCTTTGAGGATGAACCCAAGCGCGGCCTGCGCATCGACGTGATCCTGGCCTCCAATGGCCTGCTGTCGCGGGTCAAGGATGCCGGGGTGGACTACGAATTGCGCGGCCTGGAAAAGCCGTCGGACCATGCGCCGATCTGGCTGGAACTGAGCTGATCCCCTGACGGGGCCGAACTCTCGGCCCCGTCATATTTATGCAACCTGTCTGACTTATTCTCGCGGCACTCCCTTTGGCTTGAGAAGGTGCCGGCATGAGGCTGCGCGTTCTGTTCCTGCTGGTGCTGTTTCCCCTCGTCGCTGTGGCCGCTCCCCTCCCCGTTCCTGATCAAGGTCCTGCCTTGCGCATCCAAGGCTCCAATACCATTGGCGCAGCGCTTGGCCCGGCATTGGTCAAGGGCTTGATGGAGCATCAGGGGTTGCAGGCGGTGCACAGCGAACCGGCCGAGGGTGCCAATGAACAGCGCGTGATCGGCAAGACGCGCCAAGGCAAGACGGTGATCATCGAAGTCGCCGCTCACGGATCAAGTACCGGCTTCACGGCGCTAAAAAAATCCACCGCGGACTTGGCGGCTTCATCGCGCCCGATCAAAGACAGCGAACTGGTTGATCTCGAGCCCTTGGGCGACCTGAAAAGCCCTGAAGCCGAACAGGTGATCGCCATCGATGGCCTGGCCATCATCCTCCACCCGCTAAACCCGCTGAACACCCTGAATACCGAGCAACTGGCGCAGATCTTCAATGGCGAGGTCGCAACCTGGGAGGCGCTCGGAGGCGTCGGCGGGCCGATTCATCTGTATGCGCGGGATGACCAATCCGGCACCTACGACACCTTCAAGGAACTGGTACTGCGCCTGCGTGGCAAACCGCTCGCGCCAGGCGCCAAGCGTTTCGAGTCCAGCGAGCAATTGTCCGACGCGGTCAGCCAGGATCCCCAAGGCATTGGCTTTATTGGCCTGCCCTACGTCCGCCAGGCCAAGGCGGTGGCAATTGTGGATGGCGACTCGCAACCCATGTTGCCGTTGAACAGCCTGATTGCGACCGAGGATTATCCACTGTCACGTCGGCTGTTCTTTTACTGGCCGCCATCGAGTCGCAATCCCTGGGCCAAGGCGTTGGTGGACTTCAGCCAGAGCAGCAAAGGCCAGGCAATCGTGGCCGCCAATGGCTTCATCGCCCAGCAGGTGCAGGCGATAGCCGTGGAGCCACGTACGTCGATGCCTGCGGACTATCAAGCGATTGCGCGGGATGCCCAGCGCCTGACGGTGAATTTTCGTTTCGAGGAAGGCAGCGCGAGCCTGGACAACAAGGCCCGCCAGGATTTGCAGCGGGTGGTGGCGTACCTCAAAAGCCACAACAAGCTGGATAAGCAGGTGACGCTGGTGGGCTTTGGCGATGCCAAGAACGACCCGCAGCGGGCAGCGTTGCTGTCAAAGTTGCGGGCAATGGCGGTGCGCCGGGAACTGGTCAAGAACAGTGTGGTATTGCGCGATATCCGCGGGTTTGGCGCGCAGATGCCGGTGGCGGCGAATACGGCGGATGAAGGGCGGATCAAGAATCGGCGGGTGGAGGTTTGGGTGTATTGAATACCCAACCTCCCCGCCTATTGCTGTTTATTGCCCGCTGCGCATCAGCTCTTTAGGCACATACTTGCCAATCTCGAACTTACCGATCGCCGCCCGGTGCACTTCATCCGGGCCATCGGCCAGGCGCAAGGTACGTTGCATGGCATACATGTAGGCCAGCGGGAAGTCGTTGGAAACACCTGCACCGCCATGAATCTGGATCGCGCGATCAATCACCTTCAAGGCCACATTCGGCGCGACCACCTTGATCTGGGCGATTTCGCTTTTCGCGACTTTGTTACCCACGGTGTCCATCATGTACGCCGCCTTCAAGGTCAGCAGGCGCGCCATGTCGATTTCCATGCGTGAGTCAGCGATCTTGTCGATATTGCCGCCCAGGCGCGCCAATGGCTTACCGAACGCAGTCCGGCTGACGGAACGCTTGCACATCAATTCCAGCGCGCGCTCGGCCATGCCGATGGAACGCATGCAGTGGTGGATACGGCCGGGGCCAAGGCGGCCTTGGGCGATTTCAAAGCCACGGCCCTCACCCAACAACACGTTTTCGTAGGGTACGCGCACATTGTCGAACAGCACTTCGGCATGGCCGTGGGGCGCATCGTCATAGCCGAACACTGGCAGTGGGCGCACGATCTTCACGCCGGGGGTGTCCACCGGCACCAGGATCATCGAGTGCTGCTGGTGGCGCGGTGCGTCCGGGTTGCTCAGGCCCATGAAGATCAGGATCTTGCAGCGCGGGTCGCAGGCGCCGGAGGTCCACCATTTCTTGCCATTGATCACCCACTCGTCGCCCTGGCGCTCGGCGCGGGCGGCCATGTTGGTGGCATCCGAGGACGCCACATCTGGCTCGGTCATGGCGAACGCGGAGCGGATCTCGCCGCGCAGCAGTGGCTGCAACCAGCGTTGTTTCTGTTCTTCGTTGGCGTAGCGCACCAGCACTTCCATGTTGCCGGTATCGGGGGCGGAGCAGTTGAACGGCTCCGGGCCCAACAGCGAACGGCCCATGATTTCAGCCAGCGGCGCGTATTCAAGGTTGGTCAGGCCGGCGCCCAGCTCGGATTCCGGCAGGAACAGGTTCCACAGGCCTTCGGCTTTAGCCTTGGCCTTCAGCTCTTCCATGATTGCGGTGGGCTGCCAGCGGTCGCCTTCGCTGACCTGGCGTTCGAACACCGGCTCGGCCGGGTAAACGTAAGCGTCCATGAACGCAGTGACGCGTTCACGCAGTTCCTGAACCTTGGGCGAATAGGCGAAATCCATGAGCAGCTCCCTTCTCTGAGAGGTTGTTTAGGTCATGCAATCGATGCTAGAACAGCGTTGATAATTTACCTAGCCTATTCTCGGCGTGTATTAACATTCATCACCGATATATGATCGACGTATGGCCACCTAACAATAAGAGCGCTACGAAATGAATCTGAGCAAGGTCGACCTCAACCTGTTTATCGTCTTTGACGCGATCTACACCGAAGCCAACCTGACCCGCGCCGGGCAGATTGTCGGCATCACCCAGCCGGCGGTGTCCAACGCTCTGGCACGCTTGCGCGAGACATTCAACGACCCGCTGTTCGTGCGCACCGCTCAAGGCATGGTGCCCACGCCCATGGCGCAGAACATTATCGGGCCTGTGCGCAATGCGTTGTCGTTGCTGCGGGTGTCGGTACAGGAAAGCCGCATTTTCAACCCGCAACAGGCCGCCAAGACTTACCGCATCAGCATGACCGACCTCACCGAAGCGGTGATCCTGCCGCTGCTGTTCCAGCGCCTGCGCCGCCTGGCGCCCACGGTGGTGATCGAAAGTTTCCTGTCCAAACGCCGCGAAACCACCAAGGAACTGGCCGCCGGGCGCCTGGACTTTGCCGTGGACGCGCCGCTCAACACCGACCCACAAGTGCGCCACGTCAAGCTGATGGAAGACCGCTACGTGTGCGCTATGCGCAAGGGCCATCCGCTGGCGGGCAAGGACAAGCTGACTCTGGATGATTACCTGGGGCTGACGCACATCCATATCTCCAGCCGCCGTAACGGCCTGGGCCATGTGGACCTGGCGCTGGGCAAGATGGGCCTGCAGCGCAAGATCGCCCTGCGTTCCCAGCATTATTTGATGGCGTCGCAGGTTTTGCAGCAGACCGACATGGTCATGACCGTGCCCGAGCGCTTCGCCCGCCGCCACGAATTGCATTGGTTCAACCTGCCGGTCAACGACGTGCCGCCGGTGGAAACCCACCTGTACTGGCACGAAAGCACCGACCAGGACCCGGCGAATCGCTGGATGCGCGAGCAGATGATCGAGTTGTGCCAGCAAGTGACGGCCCATGAGAAGAAACTGGATGGCAAGCAGGCTTGACGTTAACGTCAACCTGCCATTAGCTTAACGCCAAGACTTTCTTGAGCGCCATCCATGAGCACCACCTACAGCATCTCCGACCTCGCCCGCGAGCTCGACATCACCACCCGCGCCATTCGCTTCTATGAAGAACAAGGCCTGCTGGCCCCGGAGCGTCGGGGCCAGGAGCGCATCTACTCGGCGCGGGACAAGGTCAGCCTCAAGCTGATCCTGCGGGGCAAGCGTATCGGTTTCTCCCTGGCCGAATGCCGCGAACTCATCGAACTCTACGACCCCACCAGCGGCAACCACGTGCAACTCAACAGCATGCTGGCAAAAATCGCCGAGCGCCGTGAGCAGCTGGAACAGCAACTGCTGGATATCGAACAGATGAAGCTGGAACTGGACACCGCCGAAGAGCGCTGCACCCAGGCCCTGGCCCACACCCTGCGCCAGGTTGGCCATTGATCAGAAGGTAACTGCCATGTCCCTCCCCTCACACGTGCGCCTGGTGGAAGTCGGCCCGCGCGACGGTTTGCAGAACGAAGCCCAGCCCATCAGCGTGGCGGACAAAGTCAGGTTGGTGGACGCCCTCAGCGCGGCGGGCTTGAGCTATATCGAAGTCGGCAGTTTTGTATCACCCAAGTGGGTGCCGCAGATGGCCGGTTCCGCCGAGGTGTTCGCGCAGATCCAGCGCACACCCGGTGTGACCTATGGCGCGTTGGCGCCGAACCTGCGTGGTTTTGAGGACGCGCTAGCGGCTGGCGTGAAGGAAGTGGCGGTGTTTGCGGCCGCGTCCGAGGCGTTTTCCCAGCGCAACATCAACTGCTCCATCAGCGAAAGCCTCGAGCGCTTCGCACCGATCATGGCGGCGGCCAAGCAGCACGGTATCAGCGTGCGGGGGTATGTGTCGTGCGTGTTGGGTTGCCCGTACGAAGGTCAGATCGCGCCGGAACAAGTGGCAACAGTCGCGCGGGAGTTGTACGCCATGGGCTGCTACGAGGTGTCCCTCGGTGACACCATCGGCACCGGCACGGCAGGCGCCACGCGGCGCCTGTTCGAGGTGGTCGGCGCGCAGGTGCCTCGGGAGAAATTGGCCGGGCACTTCCATGACACCTATGGCCAGGCCATCGCAAACATCTACGCCAGCCTGCTGGAAGGAATCACGGTGTTTGACAGCTCTATCGCGGGCCTCGGCGGCTGCCCTTACGCCAAGGGCGCTAGCGGTAACGTCGCCACTGAAGATGTGCTGTACCTGCTCAAAGGCCTGGGTATCGAGACGGGTATCGACCTGGAGGCATTGATTGGCGCGGGCCAGCAAATCAGCAAGGTGCTGGGCCGGCCGACAGGGTCACGCGTAGCCAAGGCGCGTAACGCCGGTTGAGTCGCTTAGCCGTGACAATGTGTTACCGCACGCCTACACATCGAGTAACACGGGAACATATTTTGTCGTATTTTCTGCAGGCCGAATCCTACACAAAAATCAAACTATTGATTTTAAAGGATTTTTAAAAGTTGGCACGGCTTCTGCTATCTCTATGGCATAACAAGAATAAAAAGCGCCAAACCTAATAAAAATAAGACGAAACGACTCTGACATAACAAAAACAACACGGCAGAGACGCAGCTAACAGATTTTTTTGGAGAAGATGTGCTTCGCAGGGTACGGCGTGCCGAAACCCGCAACCGGTTAGAGAAAAATAAAACTACCTCAGGTAGCTACCCACTGGTTGGATCGTTAACGAAGAAGCAGATCAGCGCTCAAAAAAATACGTTTGCTCTTGACCCCGGATGGGGGTCGCCAAAAACAGCGGTAAAGGGTAACGGTTGCCAAAAACAACAATAGGCCGCCCCTCAATAATAAAAAAGAGCACGCAACGACAAATTAAAGGGGACCCTCGGGTCCCCTTTGTGCTTCCTGGGATTTACGCCTGCCCTTCCTCCAACTCCTGGATCGAAATCTCACGCATGCGGAATTTCTGGATCTTGCCGGTGACCGTCATCGGAAACTCCTCCACGAACTTGAAGTGCTTGGGCGTCTTGAAATGCGCGATGCGGCCCTTGCACCAGGTTTGCAGTTCAAGCTCATTGGCCACATGGCCGGGATGGAACTTGATCCAGGCGACAATGGCTTCACCGTAGCGCTCGTCCGGAATGCCGATCACCTGCACATCCGCCACTGCCGGGTGGGTGAAGAAAAATTCCTCCAGCTCACGCGGGTACACGTTCTCGCCGCCACGGATGATCATGTCCTTGTTGCGCCCGGCGATGCATACGTAGCCGTGAGCGTCCATGCTCGCCAGGTCGCCGGTGTGCATCCAGCCGGCGTCGTCGATGGCGTCGCGGGTGGCGTCAGGGTTGTTCCAGTAGCCGAGCATCACGCTGTAGCCGCGAGTGCAGAGTTCACCGATCTCACCGCGTGCAACGGTGTTGCCGTCGGTGTCGATGATCTTGTTTTCCAACTGCGGCTGGGTGCGCCCGACGGTGGTGACACGGCGTTCCAGGTCGTCGTCCGCCCCGGTTTGCAAGGACACCGGGCTGGTTTCCGTCATGCCGTAGGCAATCTGCACCTCGCTCATGTGCATCTCGTTGATCACCCGGCGCATCACTTCGATGGGGCATGTGGCGCCGGCCATGATGCCGGTGCGCAGGGTGGACAGGTCGAACTCGCCGAGGCGCGGGTGATCGAGCATGGCGATGAACATGGTGGGCACGCCGTACAGGCCGGTGGCGCGTTCTTCGGCTACCGAACTGAGGGTCAACAGCGGATCGAAACCGTCATTGGGATAGATCATGGTGGTGCCATGGGTGATGCAACCCAGGTTGCCCATGACCATGCCGAAGCAGTGGTACAACGGCACCGGGATCACCAGGCGGTCTTGCGCCGTAAGGCCCAGGCTTTCACCGACCATGTAGCCGTTATTGAGGATGTTGTGGTGACTGAGCGTGGCGCCCTTGGGAAAACCGGTGGTGCCAGAGGTGTACTGGATGTTCACGGGTTGGTCGAAATGCAGGCTGCCCTGGCGGGTGTGCAGCTGTTCAGGCGGGATACCTGCGCCGAGGGCCGATAGCTGCGACCAGGGCATGAATCCTGTGGGTGGGCTGGGGTCGAGGCTGATCATGCCACGCAAGTCGGGCTTCAGTTCCTGCAGCATCGCGTGGTAATCGGAGGTCTTGAACGACCCGGCGCACACCAGCCACTGACAGCCGGATTGCTTGAGCACGTAGTCCAGTTCACTGCTGCGGTAGGCCGGGTTGATGTTCACCAGAATCACGCCGAGCTTGGCGCTGGCGATCTGGCTGATGCACCACTCGGCGCAGTTGGGGGCCCAGATGCCCAGCCGATCGCCGGCCTGCATGCCCAGGGCGAGAAACGCACGGGCGTGCAAATCCACCGTTTCGGCCAGTTGCCGCCAGGTGTAGCGGCGCTGTTGATGACGCACTACCAAGGCCTCGCCCTCGGGGAATTGCGCGACGGTTCGGTCAAAGGCTTGGCCAATGGTCATGGCCAGCAAGGTCTTGTCCTGGGAGCCACGGCTGTAGCTTTGGTTCGGTTGATCCATAACGACCCCTGTTGTCTTTTTTGTAGGTTGACGTATACGTAAACTACGATTGACAGCGCCGCAACGCAAGCTTACGTTAACGTAAAGGTGAGCGCCCTCCCCTGGCGCGCCCTCCACACAAAAACAAAGCTCACATTAAGGTGCCTGTCCATGAGTTACCCGTCCCTGAACTTCGCCCTCGGTGAAACCATCGACATGCTGCGCGACCAGGTGCAGTCCTTCGTGAGCAAGGAAATCGCGCCGCGTGCGGCACAGATCGACAGCGACAACCTGTTCCCCGCCGACCTGTGGCAGAAATTCGGCGACATGGGCCTGCTGGGCATCACCGTCCCGGAGGAATACGGCGGCGCCGGCCTGGGTTACCTGGCCCACGTGGTGGCGATGGAAGAGATCAGCCGCGGCTCGGCCTCGGTGGCGTTGTCCTACGGCGCGCACTCCAACCTGTGCGTGAACCAGATCAATCGCAACGGCAATCACGCCCAGAAACTCAAGTACCTGCCCAAACTCCTCAGCGGCGAACACGTCGGCGCCCTGGCCATGAGCGAGCCGAACGCCGGTTCCGATGTGGTCTCGATGAAGCTGCGTGCCGACAAACGCGGCGATCATTACGTGCTCAACGGCAGCAAGACCTGGATCACCAACGGTCCCGACGCCAGCACTTATGTGATTTACGCCAAGACCGACCTGGAGAAAGGCCCTCACGGCATCACCGCCTTCATCGTCGAGCGTGACTGGAAAGGCTTCAGCCGTAGCAATAAGTTCGACAAGCTGGGCATGCGCGGCTCAAACACGTGCGAGCTGTTCTTCGATGACGTGGAAGTGCCCGAAGAAAATATCCTTGGCGTGCTCAACGGCGGCGTGAAAGTGCTGATGAGCGGCCTGGACTACGAACGCGTGGTGCTGTCCGGCGGCCCGACCGGGATCATGCAGGCCTGCATGGACCTGATCGTGCCCTACATCCACGATCGCAAGCAGTTCGGCCAGAGCATCGGCGAATTCCAGCTGATCCAGGGCAAGGTCGCGGACATGTACACCCAGCTCAACGCCAGCCGCGCCTATCTCTACGCGGTGGCCCAGGCCTGTGAGCGTGGCGAAACCACGCGCAAGGATGCGGCCGGGGTGATCCTCTACAGCGCCGAACGCGCCACGCAAATGGCCCTTGACGCGATCCAGATTCTGGGCGGTAACGGCTATATCAATGAATTCCCCGCCGGTCGGCTGCTGCGCGACGCCAAGCTGTATGAAATCGGCGCCGGCACCAGTGAGATCCGCCGGATGCTGATCGGTCGCGAACTCTTCAACGAGACGAAATGAATTTCGCAGCCGCAAGTTTCAAGCTACAAGCGGCAAGCAAGCGTGTTTTTCTCTTGCAGCTTAAAGCTTGAAGCTTGCCGCGCTTACGGAGTAAGCCATGCTTCTACACACCCAACTCAATCCGCGTTCGGCAGAGTTTGCCGCCAACAGCGCGGCGATGCGCCAACAGGTCGACGCCCTGCACAGCCTGCTCGCCCACGTGCAGCAAGGCGGCGGCGCCAAGGCTCAGGAGCGGCACACCTCACGCGGTAAACTGTTGCCCCGCGAGCGTATCAACCGTTTGCTCGACCCCGGTTCGCCGTTCCTCGAACTCAGCCAATTGGCCGCCCATCAGGTGTACGGCGAAGATGTGCCCGCCGCTGGCGTGATTGCCGGAATTGGCCGGGTGGAGGGCGTCGAATGCATGATCGTCGCCAACGATGCCACGGTGAAAGGCGGCTCCTACTACCCGCTCACCGTGAAAAAACACCTGCGCGCACAGACCATCGCCGAGCAGAACCGCCTGCCGTGCATCTACCTGGTGGATTCGGGCGGCGCCAACCTGCCGCGTCAGGACGAGGTGTTCCCCGACCGCGAGCACTTCGGGCGGATTTTTTTCAACCAGGCCAACATGAGCGCCCAGGGCATCCCGCAGATCGCGGTGGTGATGGGCTCATGCACTGCGGGTGGCGCCTACGTGCCGGCCATGGCCGACGAAGCAATCATGGTGCGCCAGCAAGCCACCATCTTCCTCGCCGGTCCGCCGCTGGTGAAGGCCGCGACCGGTGAAGTGGTGAGTGCCGAAGACCTCGGCGGTGCCGATGTGCATTGCAAGATCTCCGGCGTGGCCCGACCACTATGCCGACAGCGATGAACACGCGCTGGCGCTGGCTCGGCGCAGCGTGGCCAACCTCAATTGGCGCAAACAGGGCGAGTTGCTACAACGCCCGCCCGTGGCGCCGTTGTACAGCAGTGACGAGCTGTACGGCGTGATCCCGGCCGACGCCAAGCAGCCGTTCGATGTGCGCGAAGTGATCGCACGGCTGGTGGACGCTTCGGTGTTCGATGAATTCAAGGCGCTGTTCGGCACCACGCTGGTGTGCGGCTTTGCGCACCTGCACGGCTTCCCGATTGCGATCCTGGCCAACAACGGCATCTTGTTTGCCGAAGCCGCGCAAAAAGGTGCGCACTTTATCGAACTGGCCTGCCAGCGTGGCATTCCGCTGCTGTTCCTGCAGAACATCACCGGGTTCATGGTCGGCCAGAAATACGAAGCCGGGGGCATCGCCAAGCACGGCGCCAAACTGGTGACGGCGGTGGCGTGCGCCAAGGTGCCGAAGTTCACGGTGATCATCGGCGGCAGCTTTGGCGCCGGTAATTACGGCATGTGTGGCCGCGCCTATGATCCGCGCTTCCTGTGGATGTGGCCAAATGCACGCATCGGCGTGATGGGTGCCGAACAGGCGGCCGGCGTGCTGGTGCAGGTCAAGCGCGAGCAGGCTGAACGTGCAGGCCTCGATTTCAGTGCCGAAGAAGAGGCCGCCATCAAGCAGCCGATCCTCGACCAATACGAAACCCAGGGCCACCCCTACTACTCCAGCGCGCGCCTGTGGGACGACGGTGTGATTGACCCGTTGCAGACCCGTGACGTGCTGGCCCTGGCCTTGTCCGCTTCGCTGAATGCCCCCATCGAGCCGAGCCGCTTCGGCGTGTTCCGCATGTAAATGGAGCTGTATCCCATGAGCGACTTCAACACCCTCGAACTGATCACCGACCGCCGTGGCTTTGCCACGCTGTGGCTCAGCCGTGAAGCCAAGAACAACGCGTTCAACGCCGAAATGATCCGCGAACTGATCATCGCCCTCGACCAGGTGCAGGGTGACCCGGCCCTGCGTTTTCTGGTGCTGCGCGGGCGCGGCAAGCATTTCAGCGCCGGGGCCGACCTGGCCTGGATGCAGCAATCGGCCGAGCTGGATTACCACACCAACCTGGACGATGCCCGCGAACTGGCAGAGTTGATGTACAACCTGGCCAAGCTGAAAATCCCGACCCTGGCGGTGGTGCAAGGTGCGGCCTACGGCGGAGCGCTGGGGTTGATCAGTTGCTGTGATATGGCGATTGGCGCGGACGATGCGCAGTTCTGTCTGTCGGAAGTGCGCATTGGCCTGGCGCCGGCGGTGATCAGTCCGTTCGTGGTGCAAGCCATCGGCGAGCGTGCGGCACGGCGCTATGCGCTGACCGCCGAGCGCTTTGGTGGCCAGCGTGCGCGGGAGATAGGCCTGTTGGCGGAAAGCTATCCGATCAGCGAGTTGGATCAGCAGGTCGAACAGTGGATCGCCAACCTGCTGCAAAACAGCCCGGCGGCCATGCGCGCCAGCAAGGACTTGCTGCGCGAAGTGGGCCACGGCGCCCTCACCCCGGCCCTGCGCCGCTATTGCGAAAATGCCATCGCGCGCATTCGTGTCAGCGCCGAAGGCCAGGAAGGCCTGCGCGCCTTCCTGCAAAAACGTCCACCCAGCTGGCAAGCGCAGGAGCCGCGTTCATGAGTACGTTGACGACTCTACTGGTGGCCAACCGTGGCGAAATTGCTTGCCGGGTGATGCGCACCGCCAAGGCCATGGGCCTGACCACCGTGGCGGTGCACAGCGCCATCGACCGCGATGCGCGCCACAGCCGTGAGGCGGATATTCGCGTCGACCTGGGCGGCAGCAAAGCCACTGACAGCTACCTGCAAATCGATAAACTGATCGCGGCGGCCCAGGCCAGCGGTGCCCAGGCGATCCATCCGGGTTACGGCTTTTTGTCGGAGAACGCCGGTTTTGCCCGTGCGATTGAAGAAGCAGGTTTGATTTTCCTCGGTCCGCCCGCCTCGGGCATTGATGCCATGGGCAGCAAATCGGCCGCCAAGGCCTTGATGGAAACCGCTGGCGTGCCCCTGGTGCCGGGTTACCACGGCGAAGCTCAAGACCTGGAAACCTTCCGCGCCGCCTGCGAGCACATCGGTTACCCGGTACTGCTCAAGGCCACGGCCGGTGGTGGCGGCAAAGGAATGAAGGTGGTCGAGGATGTCAGCCAGTTGGCCGAAGCCCTGGCCTCGGCACAGCGCGAGGCGCTGTCGTCCTTTGGCAACGGGCAGATGTTGGTGGAAAAGTACCTGCTCAAGCCACGCCATGTGGAGATCCAGGTGTTTGCCGATCAACACGGGCATTGCCTGTACCTCAATGAACGTGACTGCTCGATCCAGCGTCGCCACCAGAAGGTCGTCGAAGAGGCGCCAGCACCGGGACTGAGTGTTGAACAGCGCAAGGCCATGGGCGAAGCCGCCGTGCGTGCGGCCCAGGCCATCGGCTATGTCGGCGCAGGCACCGTGGAGTTCTTGCTGGACGCGCGCGGTGAGTTCTTCTTCATGGAGATGAACACGCGGCTGCAAGTGGAGCACCCGGTGACCGAAGCGATCACCGGCCTGGACCTGGTGGCCTGGCAGATCCGTGTCGCCCAGGGCGAGGCGTTGCCGATCACCCAGGAGCAGGTGCCGCTGATCGGCCATGCCATCGAAGTGCGGCTGTATGCCGAAGACCCCGCCAATGACTTCCTGCCCGCCACCGGGCACCTGGCGCTGTACCGTGAATCCGCACCGGGCCCTGGGCGCCGCGTGGACAGCGGTGTGGAGCAGGGCGACAGTGTGTCGCCGTTCTACGACCCCATGCTCGGCAAGCTGATTGCCTGGGGTGAAGACCGTGAACAGGCGCGATTGCGGTTGCTGGCCATGCTGGACGAGTTTGCCATCGGCGGGCTGAAGACCAACCTGGGATTTTTGCGGCGCATCATCGGGCACCCGGCGTTTGCGGCGGCTGAGTTGGATACCGGGTTTATTCCGCGCTATCAGGAGGAGTTGCTACCCGCGCCTGGAGTATTGAGTGATGCGTTCTGGCAAGCGGCGGGCGCGGCCTTCATTCAGAGCTTGCCGAAGAGTGATGGGCCTTGGGCAGATTCGCGAGGATTTCGCGCCGGGTTACCTGCCGAAGTTTCGTTGCATTTGAGTTGCAATGGCCAGGATCGATTGGTGACGCTGGCGGCTGATGCGCCACAACTGCGTGGCGAACATCTGCTGATCGAGCAACAGGGCGTGCGTCACAGCCATCTGGCAGTCCGCAACGAAAGCAGCGTGTTTTTGCGCTGGGACGGCGAGATGCAGGCCGTCACATTGTTCGACCCGATTGCGGCGGTTGAGGCCAACCAGTCACATCAAGGCGGCCTCACGGCGCCGATGAACGGCAGTATCGTGCGGGTGCTGGTGGAGATCGGTCAGCAAGTCGAAGCCGGCACGCAACTGGTGGTGCTGGAAGCCATGAAGATGGAGCACAGCATCCGCGCGCCTCACGCCGGGGTGGTCAAGGCGTTGTTCTGCCAGGAAGGTGAAATGGTTGCAGAAGGTTGCGCGTTGGTGGCGCTCGAAACGGCCGTCTAGAACTTCGCCGTGGCTTGAACAACAACCCCCAGGATGTGGCAATCGTCGGTGAATGGCTGCTTGGGGTAGGTGGGATTGAGCGGTACCAGGTAAAGCTGGCCGCTTTCTTCCTGCAACTGGCGGAAGGTCGCCTGAAGGCTCCCGGCCCGTTGGGCGACCACCAGCTTGCCAGGCTCTGCCTGGATGGCCGGGTCGACCAGGATCAGCATGCCCGCACTGACGCTCAAGCCGCTGGGTGCGGTCATGGCGTCGCCTGTGACTGGCAGCCAGAACGCATCCCCCTGAGCAGGATAATCCGTGAGTTCGAAGCGCACAGCGCCATAGGTCGCACGCTCTTCGCGGACCTCGCACAACCCTTTCCAATCGCTGACCGGGTAGCGGAAATACGGATTGTAGTTCTTCTGCGCAGGCGCCTCATCGGGCCGTTCGCGAATGTCCAGCGCGACTTCCAAGTACCCCAACCCCAGCGCCGCCAACACCCGGTTCATGTCCACCACGCTGGGTGCACGGCGCTTGTTGAGCCAGTGGCCAACGCCGCCTTGGGACATGCCCAGGCGCTCAGCCAATTCACCCTGCGTGACCTTGCGGTCTTCCATGTTGGCCTTGACCAACGCTATCCAGTTATCCATGGGAGCTGACAATACGTCACGTAGTTTTCAGGGCAATAAACAGTTTGTAGTAATCCATAAAACGACATAAATACGATACGTACTATCATCGGACATAAGGTTTTCGACACCCACTACAGAGTACCGCCCCTTATGACGACCAGCCCGTATCTCCTGCCTGAACCCTCTGAAGACACCGAAATGCAAGACCTGCGCAGCAGCGGTGCCGCCCAGCGCGCGTTGGACTTTTACTTGAAAGAAGAGATGTCGGCAGCAGCCCCTGACGGCGCCCTGTTCGCCATCAAGCCGGGCATCAGCCAGGAGGAAGCCCTCGTACACGCCTCGGACCTGTTGCGCAGCGCCGCAGCCACGGCCTATGAATCCGCGAGCAGCCATCAGGGCAATCATCGCGACCTGGCGTTTTCGGTGGTGTATTTGATCGATATGGCGAAAGCGATGGTGGAGCGGTCGTTGCAGGCGCCAGCGGCTCAAGCGAACGGATAACAGGCGCAGAAGAAAAATATTTCTATCTCACGGATAAAAACATTTGACTTGCAAATGATAATGATTATTATTGGACCTAGCTGATCGCGAGATCAGTCGATAGACCAAGGGACCTTAGGTCGGACTCTTGGAATATCTCCTCATCAGGCTAATCACGGTTTTTGACCCGGCTCTTTGGCCGGGTCTTTTTTTTGCCAGTTTCCCTGGCATGGCTTCAGGCTAATGAAGACTGTGTGTTGCTCGATGGCGCGCATGGTAGCAAAAGACCATCGCCAAAAGAAAGCCAGTCGAACGCTCTAGTCCAAACCTTTGCGAAATAGCGCTTGAGAATCAATCTCATAGATTCTAAGCTGCTGCGGCGTCAAGGATGACGCCCCCTCCCCCATGCAACAATTTTGCATCCAGTCTTTACCAGACTCCTGTGTAATATAGCCGCCACAACACTCATATTCAGGCACCCAGACTATGACCGTGGCCTTGACCTCCATCAGGATCAGCACCGACTTCGACAGTGGCAATATCCAGGTACTGGATGCCCACGATTCCCACCAGTTGCTGCTGGCGATCAAACCCGATACCCGCAGCCAACATTACCAATGGTTCCACTTCAAGGCCGAAGGCATGCACGTGGGCCACACCCATACCTTCCGCTTGAGCAACGCGGGCAAGTCGTCTTACCCGCACGCGTGGAGCGGCTACAACGCCGTGGCGTCCTACGACCATATCAATTGGTTCCGGGTGCCCTCTCGCTTTGATGGTGAAATCCTGCATATCAGCCTTGAGGCCCGCGAGAAGCACGCCTGGATTGCGTACTTCGAACCCTACAGCCGTGAGCGTCACGACTGGCTGATCGAGCAGGCTGTGAGCCGCGCCGGCACTCAACTGTTGGCCACCGGTAAAAGTGTCGAAGGCCGTGATATCCAACTGCTGCGTCGCGGCAAAGGCGGCGAAAGCCGGCGCAAGGTCTGGATCATCGCCCAACAGCATCCCGGCGAACACATGGCCGAATGGTTTATGGAAGGCATCATTGAACGCCTGCAACAGGACGGTGACGCCGAGCTGAAAAAACTGCTGAAAGTTGCTGACCTGTACCTGGTGCCCAACATGAACCCGGACGGCGCGTTCCATGGCCACCTGCGCACCAACGCCGCAGGCCAGGACCTCAACCGCGCCTGGCAGAGCGCGAGCCAGGAGTTCAGCCCGGAAGTGTTGTTCGTGCAGCAACAGATGGAAAAGTACGGCGTCGACCTGTTCCTCGATATCCACGGCGACGAGGAAATCCCCTACGTCTTCACCGCCGGCTGCGAAGGCAACCCCGGCTACACGCCGCGCATCGAAGCCCTGGAAAAACACTTCCGCAGCCACTTGAGCGGCCTGACCCGCGATTTCCAGACCACCCACGGCTACACCCGCGACCTGCCGGGCGAAGCCAATATGACCCTGGCGTGCAATGCCGTCGGCCAGCAGTTCGACTGCCTGTCCCTGACCCTGGAAATGCCCTTCAAGGACAACGACGACGCCCCCAACCCACTCACCGGCTGGTCAGGTAAACGCTCGATGCAACTGGGCAAGGATGTGTTGAGCAGCGTGGCCGATATCGTCGACGTCTTGCGCTAAACCGAGTCGGTGGGCACCCGCCGACAATCCTCAGGCCCCAGCAACCGCCCATCCGCCGAGCGCAACTCCAGCGCTCGCAGCGGCTCGCCGTTGGCGCTGTCCACCATCACCGAGTGCGCCTCGCCTGCCCCATAGAAAAACCCCTCGCCCCACTGCCGCAACCCGATGATCACGTTGAACAGGCCCCGCCCCTTTTCCGTCAGAACGTACTCTTGGTACGCACTGCCATCCGACGCCGGCACGATTTCCAACACCCCATGGGCCACCAAACTGCGCAAACGCGTGGACAAGATGTTCTTGGCCATTCCCAGGCTGCGCTGGAACTCACCAAAACGGCGAATCCCATCAAACGCATCGCGAATGATCAGCAGCGACCAGCCATCGCCAATTGCATCCAGTGAGCGCGCCACCGGGCATTCGGCGCTTTCAAAGCGGGTGAGCTTGACCATCGGGGCTGCCTGTCGTCGACTAAAAATGTAGTTGCAATATAAAACCTGAATCCTTACGGTACAACTGGTTTCATTTTAAAACCATAAAGGATATCCCCATGCCTTCCTCCCCCTTGAGTAACAAAGTGGTGGTGCTGTTCGCCATCGCCTGCGGCCTGTCAGTGGCCAATGTCTATTACGCACAGCCGTTGCTCGACGCCATGGCCGAGACCTTCGCCATGGACCACGCCACTGTCGGCATCATCATTGCCCTCACCCAGGTCGGTTATGGCGTGGGCCTGTTATTGCTGGTGCCACTCGGGGATTTGCTCAACCGGCGCAAGCTCATCGTCAGCCAACTGCTGCTCTCCACGCTGGCCGTGCTGGTGGTGGGATTGTCCTCAAACAGTTTCTGGCTGTTGGCCGGCATGGCACTGACCGGCCTGTTGGCGGTGGTCGCTCAAGTGCTGGTGGCATTGGCTGCTCATCTGGCGTCGCCCGAACAGCGCGGGCAGGTGGTGGGGTTGGTCACCAGCGGTATCGTGGTCGGTTTGCTGCTGGCCCGCACGGTGTCTGGCGCGATGGCCGACCTGGCGGGATGGCGCTCGGTTTACTTGCTGTCGGCGGGCTTGACGCTGGTGATGGCGATCTTGCTGTGGCGCGTATTGCCAAGCACCGAACAACCGCGCGCCACCGGCACTTATGGTGCGCTGCTCCGCTCGGTCTTCAGCCTGTTCAAGGAGGAAAAGGTCCTGCGTGACCGCGCCGTGCTGGCGATGTTGATTTTCGCCGCCGGCACCGTCTTGTGGACGCCACTGGTACTGCCCTTGAGCGCCCCGCCGCTGTCGCTTTCCCATACGCAGATTGGCCTGTTCGGACTCGCCGGCGCCGCCGGAGCACTTGGCGCTGCCCGCGCCGGTCGCTTGGCCGACAAAGGCTTTGCCCAGTGGACCAGCGGCACGGCATTGCTGCTGATGCTGCTGTCCTGGGTCGCCATCGGTTTTACCCAATCATCGTTGTGGGCATTGGTGCTCGGCGTGATTGTGTTCGACCTGGGCCTGCAAGCCGTGCATGTCACCAGCCAGAGCCTGATCTACGCCGTGCGCCCCGACGCCCAGAGCCGGCTGGTGGCCGGCTACATGCTGTTTTACTCAGTGGGCAGTGCACTGGGCTCCATCAGCGCAACCGCACTGTATGCCTGGGGCGGTTGGATTGGGGTGTGTGGCCTCGGCGCCGCCATCAACCTGCTGGCGCTGATCTACTGGCTGGCCACACTGCCCCCTGGGCCTGTTTCAGTCCTTGCTGCCGGTCATGCTTTGCAGCACGCCGTCACGGCGGATCACCCCATGGAACAACGCCGCCGCCAGGTGCAACAGCACGGTCAGGAATAGCAGATAGGCCAGGAACCCATGGGCCCTGCGCAGCACCGCGAACAACGGCGCGTTCGCCCCCACCAGCGCCGGCAACTGCACCGAACTGCTAAGCATTACCGGGTCGCCCGCCGCCGAAATCATCGCCCAGCCCAGCAGTGGCAATACCAGCATCAACGCATACAACACCAGATGGGACGCCTTGGCCGCCAGCGCTTGCCACAGCGGCAAGTCAGCAGGCAACGGCGGTTGGCGCGTGGAGAAGCGCACGACCAAACGCACGATCACCAAGGCCAGAATCGCGATCCCCAGCGGCTTGTGCAGGTGGATCAACCACTCATGCCGCTCCGAAACCGAGGCCGCCAGGCCCGCGCCGATAAACAGCATGGCGATGACCATCAGCGCCATCAGCCAATGCAGCAGGCGCGCCAGGGGCGCGAAAAACCGGGGTTGGGCATTCATGGCTTCGACTCCTGAGGGGCGCTGTGCAACGGGCTGACTTCACCGGCGCGACGCAGGTACGAGCTGGCGTACGCCGCCGAACGGGCCGCCAGCAACGGGTCATTGGAGGCTTCGATACCGCTGGGCAGAATCAGTGGATCAAAGTTGATATCGCGGCAATCGCCATTAGCCTGCGGCTGGCTGCTTTGCAGCACCAGGGTGCCGGCATTGATGATTTTATGCTCGCCGGTCCAGGCCTTGCTCGCATCGTCCACGGGATCGCCGGGGTTGGCCAGGGTCATGTTCAACTGCCAGCGCAGCGGCCCGGTCGCCAGGCGCTGGACCAGGTCCTTTTCCAGGAAATCACCGCCCGCAGGCGCGGTATCGCCCGCCGCATCCTGACTCTGCGGCACCACGCCCCAACGCACGGCCTGGCGCTTGCCATCGGCCCCTACCAGGAAGAACGCGTTAATGCCGTTGTAGGTTTCGGTCGCATAACTGGCCGAAGGCTTGGCGGTCTTGACCCACGCCAGGAACGGCGCCGTCTCGGGATGAGCAGCAAAAAATGCCGGCATGCTCGCAGGGTCGGGCTTGCCGGTGGCAGGCTGCGGCGCACCGGCCTTGAGCATTTGGTAGAACGCCTCGGGCGTGCCCACAGGGAACACCGGCATGCTGTTCATGCCGGTGCGCCATTGCTGGCCGTTGGCCTGGCTGAACTGCACGGCAAAACTGCGGATCGGCACACTGCTGTCCGGCGCGTAGGGGTTACCGCTGGGCAAGGCGAACCGTCCGATCAACGGCGTCTTGGCCTCGCTGAACACCTGGGCGCTGGAGTAGGCGCGGGCTTCTGCACTGCTCTCGAAATACCCGGCCACGCACACGCCCTTGGCGTGGTTACGCCGAAAGCCTGGGTGCACGCCGTTGTTGGTTTCCAGGGCATTGACCAGGGTTTTCGGGCGCAAGCGCTGTGGGTCGAGGGTGCCGTTGACGTAGGCAAAAGCCCCCGCCATAACCGCAACCACGGCACCGATACCTGCCAGGCGCGCGATCAGGCTCGCAGTGCTCACCGGAGGACGGGGCGGTGATGAGTGATCTACCATGAAGGAACTCCAGGGCCAAAGGCCTTAGGGGTAAATATAAGGTCGGAGTATTAAGACGAACGCCGATCGGCTCTATTCCCTGGCCTTTGATTTATTTCCCTGGATCGGGAATAACCTTCAACGCCGTACGTCTCTCTAGTCCCAGCGTAGTGACCAGCCAGATTCCCATGCATGAACTCGACGAACAGTTACGTGAACTCATCCCAAGGCTACGGCGCTTTGCCGTGTCCCTGACCCGTAACGCCAGCAGCGCCGACGACTTGGTGCAGTCGACCCTGGAACGGGCGATCATCAGTTGGGCCGACAAACGCGTCGAAGGCGACTTGCGCGCCTGGCTGTTTTCGATCCTCTACCGGCAGTTCCTCGACGCCCACCGCCGCACCCGTCGCTATGCGCGCATGCTGGAGTTCTTCACCGGGCGTGACGATGCACAGCCGTCGGTGGAACGCACGGTGATCGCCCAATCGACCCTGCAAGCCTTCGATCAACTCAACACCGAGCAGCGCGCGCTGCTGCTGTGGGTTTCGGTCGAAGGCCTGAGCTACAAGGAAATCGCCGAGATTCTCGAGGTGCCCATCGGCACCGTGATGTCGCGCCTGTCACGGGCGCGCCAAGCCCTACGTCAACTCAGTGATGGCGAAATTGCCAGCCCTTCCCTGCGGATACTCAAATGATCAGCCTGCCCCCCAGCGAACGCGATTTGCATGCCTACGTCGATCACCAACTGCTGGAGAGTGATCGCCGCGTGCTTGAAACCTACTTGGCCGCCCACCCGGATGTCGCCGCCCAGGTCCACGCCTGGCAACACGATGCGCAGTTGCTGCGTGCCGCGTTGGGCGGCGCCCTGCAACAGCCGGCCAACCCAGACCTGGACCCGGCACTGATCCGTCAGCGCATCAAGCGTCAATCACGGCGCCACTTTGCTACGGCCGCCGTGCTCCTGATCGCCGTCAGCCTCGGCGGTGTCGGTGGCTGGCACGCCCGTGAAGTCACCCAGCCGGTCCAACTGCCGATGGCCGATGCGATGCAGGCATTCCGCCTGTTTGCCCAGGACGGCATCATGCCCGCCGACTACAAGGTGCAGGGCGGCGGCACGATGCAAGCTTGGCTCGACCGCTACTTCAACCAGGCGCACCGCCTGCCGGACTTGAGTGCTTCCGGGTTCACGCCGGTCAGCGGGCGCCTGCTCACCACTGAGCAAGGCGCCGCGGCCATGGTGCTGTACGAGGACCCGCAAGGCCGGCGCATCAGTTTCTATATCCGCCCACCGGGACCGGAAAACGGTTTCCTGCCAAGAGGCAGTCGCAGTGCCGATGGCTTGCAGGCGCAATACTGGTCGGGTGCCGGCTACAACTATGCGGTGGTCAGCCCGGTGGATCAGCCTAGCCCGCCGCTGCTGAAGTTCTAGAAACCGACGTCAAGCACCACGTTGTCCAGGTAGGTGCCGGCCGGAGGCGTGGACTGATCGGTGTAGATCCTGGCGTTGTAGTTGAACACCTGGCTGCCGATGCCCAGGCCGTTGCCGGGGTTGATCTCGGCGGTGGAGCTGTCGCGACGCGCTGCGCCCACACTGCCCCAGCGCGTGGTGCCGGCGCTTTTGAAGATGTCATAGGACAGGTAGTTGCTGCCCGAGATCATCCGCCGCCGACCGCCCACGCTGACGGCGTTCTGGCCGTCGCTCAAGCCGACGTTGTAGGCACTGCCTTTGGTGCAGGAAATACTGATGGTCTGGCCGGTGACGGCGGTAAACCCGCTGATGACAGGCGCGCTGCCAAAACTGATGTTGGGCGCGGTGATCTGGCAGTCGTTGGTGACCGTCATGCTCACCGTCAATGACGCGGTACCACTGCCAATATCCCGGCCGGCGCAGATGCCGCCGATGCCAATACCCGAACAATAGTTCCAGCTCCAGGCGATGCTCAGGGTCTCGGTGTACAGGCCTGCGGCGACGTTACTGCCGGTAATGCTGCTCACGTACAGCGGCAGGGTTTTCGCGCCGGGGCCCGCAATCAAGCCAAAACTCTGAGCGATCCCGCCGGCGCCGCCGAAGTCAAATTGCGCCCCGCGCGTGATCGGAAAGCTGGTGGTGTTGTTACCGTAGATCGTGTAGCCGATGACATCACCGGTAGGCCCGACCATCCCGGTCTTGGATGAAGTAATCGTCGCGTAAAAATGATCGGTGGACACCAGCAGCGAAATCAACGCCGAGGTGCAGCTCAACCCTGAATTGGTCGTCGAGCTGGCCTGTACGGCTGTGCGCACCGCCATGGAACTCATAGGACCGAAACTCGCCGGTGCCGTGGTCACCACGGAACACGCCGCCATGGCCGGTCCAGCAAACATCAAGCCCATCAGACACAGCCAGCCCGTACGTTTCATTGGCACACCAACGGCCCGATCAACGGCACGCCCTGTTGCTGCTCCTCCATCTCAAAACGCGCCTGGCACGTACGCCCCTCGCCTAGCGTGACCTGCAAGGTGTTATGGGCCGAGAGGTTTTCCAGGTACACCAGGCCATCCCAACCCACCACCGCCTGCTGGCCGCTTTGTTCATGCACCACCAGGCTGCCCAGGGGCAATTCCTGATGTTGGGTGTCCACCAGCGTGACACTCGCCGCGAGCACCCGACGCAATGGAAACTCCAGCAGGTAGCCGCTGCCACGACGCACCGACACACGCTGCTCCACATTCGGGCTCTGCACGTTGAGCGGGAGGTTCAACGGATCGATTTCATATTTGCCGCGGTAATACGCACTGCTCCAGGGCACCAGCAGATGGCCGTTGCGGTCGGTCTCGCCGACCAACTGGTTTTCATAGCGCACCGGAATCCCGGCGAAACCCTGGGTACTCACCACCACAAAGGCGTCGTTGATACGGTTGGCGGCAAACATATCGCCGCCCATCCACACCAGCGAGCCACTGGCATCCGCCCAGCGCGTCTCGGCGTCGCTGCTGCCGTACACACCGGCCTGCAACTGCACCGACTGCAAGCGCCAGGTCAGGTCGGCCTGCCGGTATGCCGGGCCATCGCCCTGGGCATAACCGAGGTTGTAGCCCACCCCACCTTCGCTCGGCACCGCACGGCTGTAGTTGAGGCGCTGGCGGCTGGCGCCATCTTTGCTGCGCTCGGTACTCACGGCCAGGCTGCCGTTGAGGTCGAACGGGATGACAAGTTGCGCCTGCATCGCCCAGTTGCTGTCGCCGATCTCACGGTTGGCCGACAGGTAGAAACTGGTGTTGTGCCACAGCGGCTTGCTCCAGCTTAGGTTGAGCAGGCGCGTGCGCGAGTCGTCCGCTGCCTGTACGTCGAAATAACCTACGCCCAGGCTGCCGAAACGCTCAAGGTTGAGGCTCAGGGTCACCTGCTCACTGCGTTTGCTGAGGCTGGCGTAGGGGGTGTCGACCAGGGTCAGGTCAGCGTACTCATCGCGCCGCTCGACCCGTTGGTACGAAAGGCTGTAGCGCGTGCTGTTGTATGAATACCCCAGGCTCAGTTGCTGGCCGCTGCGTCCTTCGAACTGGCTTTGGCTGACGGCGGTGTTGAGCACGCCGAAGTTGCCCAGCCGCAGGTTGCCACCCAGGCCGCCGAGGGTCAGGTCACTGGACGCCTCGGCATGGCTTTCCAGGGTCAGGTTGTCGGAAACACCATAACGAAAGGTGCCGCTGGCGACGCCAGGCCCGTAGGCGAAATCTTTCAAGGTGTATTCCCGGCGCAAGGAACCGGCGGCCACCGAAAAATCCGTCAGGCCTTTTTGCAGCAGCGAACTCGTCACATAAAACGGCACCGTGGTCGACACCTGGCGACCCAGCGCGTCGGTGGTCACCACCACCGCCTCACCCGCACCATTGATAAACGGCACATTGGTCAAGGTGTAAGGCCCGGGTTGCAGCAGCGCACTGTCGGATTTGTAGCCGTTGATAAACAGGTCCACCGAAGACGGCACGGCGGCTTCACCGGCAAATTGCGGCAAAGGGTAGGTCACCAGGTCCGGGCGCACGGCGAAGTCCCGTGAAAACTGCACACCGCCCAGGCGTACCGAGCTGCTCCAGGGCAAAGCACCGCTGATCACGTCACCGGCCTCGTAGGTCAGTAGTCGCTCATCATCGGAGAAACGCCAGGTGGTGTCATAGCGCCGGTAGCCATTGTTGAAGGTACTGCTGCTGATCCCATCGGCCAGAGTCTGGCGATACTGCCCGGTGTTGGACAAGGTTCCCCAGTTGTCGAACAGTCGCACTTCGTTCCAGGCGGCGAGGTAGCTGCCACCTTCGTCAGTGTCGTTGAAGTACAGGTCATAGTTGAGCAAGGCACCGAAACTGCTCATCGCCTGGGTGCGCGGGTAGGTGTTGCGGTTGCCGATAAACTGTTCCTTCAACCACGCCGGCGGCACATCCAGCAGCAGGCGCTGGCCATTGCTGTCGTAGTCACTGTGCAGGCCTGGGATCATGTCCAAACCTACGCTGCCACTCAGTTCACCGGGCAGCTTCATGCCCACATCCTGCAGCGCACTGGCGGGTACGTAGAGTTGCCCGGCGCGTTGATCGACCGCGATGACGCGACCGGTGTCCATCTGGTTGACCACCAGCTCCAGAAACAACTGTGCATCGGCGACAGCCTCCATACTGCTCGGCGGCGGTGGCAGGTCGCCAGCCACGCTTTGGGGCGCAACCATTGCAGCCCATAGCCCGCTTACCACTGCTACCGACGGCCATAGACGACGAGTCCGACCACGACTCACACATGGCGTTGTGTCCTTCAATGGACATCTCCATCCGTTTAAAACCCGGAGCGTCCCGCCCCGCTACACTCGGTTACCGCTTCGGCGCGAGGCTCTCCAACTGTTGCGCACCGTTGATCCTGACCTGCAGGGGCTGATCAGCCGACAGCGCATCCGGCACCGGCCAGCGCATGGTCGCGCCCGGCAACACGTAGCCCAATAAGCCATCGACCAGGGGTTTGGTCTGCCCGCCCTGTTTGAATGAAGCATCGGTAAGGCGCGCATGCACGGCGCCTTGGTTACGCACCTCGATATAGTTGCGCCCTGCCACCGTGACCTTGTGCCAGCTCAAGTCCGGCTTGCCGGCGCCGTTGGGGTCGCGCTGGCGCGTACTGTCTTCCTTGCTCCACAGGCCCGCGCCATAGGCGAACAGCGGCACCGAGTAGCGCATCTGGAAGCGAATCGCCGCTGCAGTGTTCTTGCCCTCTGGCGGCGTCGGCACCTGCAAGGGCGAAGGGATTTCATCGATGATGATGCGGTAGGCCAACTCTTGCCCTGGTGGCACTTCGCGGGTGCGAGTCAGGCGTACCAGTTGTTTTTGCCCCGGCTCGATTCGCGCCACCGGCGGGCTGCCGATCACATCGCGCTGGTTCTGGTATTGCTCGTCGAAGCCGCTCTGGCTCCACGCAAACACACGAATCTGCAGGCTCGCAGTTTCGCTCCCACGGTTTTCCAGCCATAGCGCACTGGCCTGTTGATCGGCCTCCAGCACCGGGTCGATGGGCCAGATCAGCACAGAACTGGCCGCCTGTACGAACCCCGCCGTGCACGCGGCACTCAAGGCAATACCCGCGGCCCACAGCCGCCGGGAAGGTGAACGCATAACCCCACTCCTTATACCGATAGCCTTACCACGTCAGCTGCACCTGCAGCGTGTCGCTGTATGTCCCCCCAGGCTGATTGCCCGGCAATTGCACCCGCCCGTAAATGGGCAGGTTGATGTTATTGGCATCGCTGTAAACCACATTGACGCTCTGGCCGATCCCCAGGCTCTGGCTGAACGCCGCATCCCGAAACAGCTGGTAAGCCACCCGCGCGCTGCCGCTGTTGAGCTGCAAATTGCGCCCGGTGCTACTGTGCAGGCCGCCGTCGACACTCATGCTCAGCGTCACCCCCGGCGTACATTGCAAGGTGACGCCCCCGGTCAACGCCGCCGTGACCGTGCTGGTGGCCAGGGCCGAATAACTGCCGTAGGTCAGCGCGCCGTAATTGGAGCCCCCGCCCACAATCAGGCAACCCGGTGTGATGGTCGCGCTTACCTGGAAGCTCTGGCTGGTCACCGCCGACAACGGCAGCGGCACCGCCAGCGCACAGGCCAGCAACGCTCTGAGCCACATCGCTAGAACGTCAGTTCCACGGCCACGGTGTCGGTGTAGGTGCCGGCTGGCAGCCCCGCCTTGCCCACCGCCCGACCGTAGAGGTTGACGGTCTGCGCCACGCCGGTACTGGTGGCGAGGGTGATCACGCCGTCGATTGCCAACAGCGCGGAGTGACCGCTGTCGGTGTAGAAGTCGTAGGGCACGAAGTTGCCCGCACCGTCGGCCAATGCACGGCTGCCACCGGGAGAGGCACCGTCATGCGCACCCGCGCGCACCTTGACCGCTGGCGTAGTGCCGCTGGAACACAGGATCGACAGCGCCCCGCCGGTGCCGGTGCCACCGAGCAACTGGGCATCGGCGTTGGTGAACAGGCTGTTGGTGGTGCCGAAGTTCAAGCTACCGAAGTTCAGCCCGGTCGCTGCGCCGGAACCGTTGACTTGGCAACTGGCGATCAATATCAGGCTTGAGGTGATCTGCCCGGTGACCGTGGTTGCCGCATTGAGGTTGGAGGCCATCGCCAGCCCCAGCGCGCAAGCGCCTAATCGCGAAACAAGTACATGCATGGTTTTCATCCTCTAGAGTTACCAGTCCAGTGTCACCGTCAACGTGTCGGTGTAGATCCCTGCCGGTAAGGCACTGGTATTTGCCACCACGGAGCCAAACACCGGGATCGGTATCTGGGCGCCCTTGGCCACGACAAAATTGCGTTGCTGGCCGATGCTGTAGGTGCTGCGGCCCTGGGGATCGGCGGACAGCCGATACGGAATCATCAGACGCCCATTGCTCAGGCGCCGCGTGGTGCCATCGCCGTTGGTGCCGCCGTCGATAGTCACGGTAAAGCTCGAGACGGACGGGTTGCACGACACCGCCAACGGCGCTTTTTCGCCATCGGTGACGCCTGCGCCCAGCGTGTTGCTCCAGGTCGGGCCCTGGCTGCCGAAGTCGAGCAGCGCCGTACCGCCCGTGGGGTTGACCGGCGCGCTCTCGACGCCTTTGCTCACTTCGCAACTGGCGGTGATCACCAGCCGCGCCTGGATAAACCCGGTCGCGACAGCCGCCTGCGCGTCATCCGCCAGCACCAGCAGGCCGCCCATGGCCACAACGGCCAGATAGCGGCTCACCATGTGACCGTGACCTTGAGCAGGTCGGTGTAGCGGCCGACGGCGGGGATGTCCTTGAGCGGCTCGATGCGGCCATACAGCGGCAGGTCAACGAAGCCTGCGTCCGGCACGCGACCACTGATCGGCACATCCACCGGTAACGGCACGCGCCGTGCGGCGTCGGCATAAATACGATAGGGAATGGGTTTGATCGAAGGGGTGGCGCTGAGGTAGCGCACGTCACCGGTGCCGCCGTGCAGGCCGCCATCCACACGCACCTGATACGGCGTGTCGGGGTTGCACTCCAGGCGCGGCTGGCGCTGGCTGATCAGTGCCGCACTCAGGGGCCCGGCCGGGTCGTCCAGACGCGCGCCGCTGCCGAAATCCAATACGCCAAGTTGCTCGATGCCAGCACTGCGGGTGGTGCCCACCAGCTGGCAGCCCCGCTGCACCTCGATACGCACCTCCACCTGGAGTTGTGCACCGAAAGCCGTGCTGCAGAGCATCGCGCCCATGACTGCCAATACTGCTCGTCCCTTCACTGCCCCAAATCCTTGTACAGGGGTGACTGCTGTGTAGGAGGTTAGTCACTCAGCGAGAAACTGCCAGTCTGGGCAGGTTTACAACCGTGACATGCCTTTTCGAGATGGCATGCAGCGCCCTTCTCTATTGGTCAAAACGCAGCCATCGCCCTAAAGTGGGCGACCACCGAAACACAGAGTGATTTGCATTGGCCGCGTTTTCCCTGATCCGTCGCCTGCTCGGTAAGAAAACCGACGCCCTCGACGCCTCGCCCATCCCCGCGTTCTTCCAGCAAAAAGCCGAGCATCAGGGGTATACCCTCAGCGCCGGGCAAACCCGAGCCATCGCTGCCCTGGCCCGAGAAACCCGCCTCCTGCTCGCCGGCCAGCCTACCCGCAGCTTGTACCTGCACGGGCCGGTGGGACGCGGCAAAAGCTGGTTGCTGGACGGGTTCTTTCAGGCGCTGCCAATGGCCGAGAAGCAGCGCGTGCACTTCCATGATTTTTTCGCCCAACTGCATCGAGGCATGTTCACGCATCGTGAGCAGAACGATGCGCTGGCCGTGACCCTCGATGAACTGCTGACGGATTGCCGAGTGCTGTGTTTTGACGAGTTTCACGTCCACGATATCGGCGATGCCATGCTGATCACACGCCTGTTCAAGGCCCTGTTCGAGCGCGGCGTGCTGGTGCTGGTAACGTCCAACTATGCGCCACAGGGGCTTCTGCCCAACCCGCTGTACCACGAGCGTTTCAAGCCGGTGATCGACCTGATCGATGCACGCATGGAGGTGTTGGAAGTCAGTTCGCCCCAGGATTTTCGCAGCCTGCCTCAAGCCCAAAGCGCACAACGCTTTACCAGCGGTCAGTACGTTTGGCCGGGGACTGCGCACCAGCGCGAAGCCTTGGGTCTTCCCGCTGCCGACTGCCCGCCACAGCCCCTGGCCGTCGGCAACCGGACCTTGATCTGCCGTCACCACGCAGGCCGATCCATCGCGTTCACCTTCAGCGATCTTTGCGAGCAATTGACCGCAGTCATGGACTACCTACTGCTGTGCCAGGACTACGATCACTGGATCATCGACGGCCTGCCACAACTGGCGGACTGCCCGATCGCCGTGCAGCAACGCTTCATCAACCTGGTGGATGTGCTTTATGACCGCGACAAGCACCTGATCCTGATCGGCGAGCAGCCCCTCGCGATTGCCCTGGGCGGCCAGGCTATCGACCTCGCCCGAACCGCCAGCCGTCTGGGACAATTGCAACAGGCTGACCCGCAACCCGCGCACGAACCGGTATCATGAGCGTCATTTACGCCTTCTAGCCGAGTGACCGCGCCGTTCATGCATACCCTCGCCCAACTCAAGGCCGGCCAATTGGCCGGTATCACCCGCCTGGACCTGTCCTGCGGGCTGACTGAATTCCCTCGGGAAATCTTCGAACTGGCCGACTCCCTGGAGATCCTCAACCTCAGCGGTAACGCCCTGAGCCAACTGCCCGACGACTTGCACCGCCTGCCCCACCTGCGCGTGCTGTTCTGCTCGGACAACCGGTTCACCGAGTTGCCGGCAAGCCTTGGCCAATGCGCCAAGCTGAGCATGATCGGCTTCAAGGCCAACCAGATAAGTCATGTGCCCGCCGCCGCGTTGCCGCCGTTGTTGCGCTGGTTGATCCTGACCGATAACCGCATCAGCCAGTTGCCCGACGAACTGGGCAAGCGACCACTCCTGCAAAAGCTGATGCTGGCCGGCAACCAACTGGCGCACCTGCCGGCAAGTCTGGCCAACTGCCACAATCTCGAATTGCTGCGCATCGCCTCCAACCGCTTCACCCAATTGCCGGATTGGCTGCTGGCACTGCCGAGCCTGACCTGGCTGGCCTATGCCGGCAACCCCGTTGAAATGGCCGTGGACGTAACGGCCGATGACGCCACGCCGAATATTCCCTGGTCCGAACTGGAACTGGCCGAAGTCCTCGGCGAAGGCGCTTCCGGCATTATTCGCAAGGCCCTGTGGAAACCGTCAGGCCAGCCCGTTGCGGTCAAACTCTACAAAGGCACCATCACCAGCGATGGCTCGCCGCTGCATGAAATGCAGGCCTGCATCGCCGCCGGGCTGCACCCCAACCTGATCAAGGTACAGGGCCGCGTGGTCGGCCACCCGGATGAGCCGGCTGCACTGGTCATGGACCTGATCGACCCGAGCTACCGCAACCTCGCGGCCCTGCCGAGCTTGGCGTCGTGCACCCGCGACATCTATGAACCGGATACGCGCTTCAGCCTGGAAGTGGCACTGCGCATGGCGCGAGGTATCGCGTCGGTCGCCGCGCACCTGCACCGGCACGGCATCACCCATGGCGACCTGTATGGCCACAACATTTTGTGGAATGCAGCCGGCGACTGCTTGCTGGGGGATTTCGGCGCGGCATCGTTCCATGCCACGGCGGATAGCGTGGAAACCAGGGCGTTGCAGCAGATTGAAGTGCGGGCGTTTGGGATTTTGCTGGGGGAGTTGTTGGAGCGGGTTGATGAACAGGTCAGTGACGAGCTGGTCGCGCTGCAAATACGCTGCTGTCAGCCCGATGTGTTGGCGCGGCCGGGGTTCGACGAAATAACGCTGACCCTGTAGGAGCCCGGCGGGCCGGACTCCCGAGAGGATTTTTTAGCCTGCCAACCCGACAAACATATCCTGCACGTCATCATGGTTGTCCAAGCCTTCGAGGAAGGCTTCAACCTCGGCCATCTGCTCATCGCTCAAACCGCTCACCGGGTTTTTCGAGAGGTAGCCCAGCTTGGCCGACAGCACGGTGAAACCCTGCTCCGGCAAGGCTTTTTGTACGGCGTCGAGGTCGGTGGTCTCGGTGATGAACAGGGTAGTGCCTTCTTCTTCACCCTCTTCGAAATCCTGGGCACCGGCTTCGATGGCGGCCATTTCCGGATCGGCGTCCGGGCTGTCCGGCGAGGCTTCGATCAGGCCGACGTGGTTGAAGTCCCAGGCCACGGAGCCGGAAGCGCCCAGTTGGCCCTTGCGGAAGGCCACGCGGATTTCCGCCACGGTACGGTTGATGTTGTCGGTCACGCACTCGACGATCAGCGGCACCTGGTGCGGCGCGAAGCCTTCGTAGGTGACGCGGTGGTATTGCACGGTTTCGCCGAGCAGACCGGCGCCTTTCTTGATGGCGCGGTCCAGGGTTTCCTTGGGCATCGAGGCCTTTTTGGCCTGTTCCACCACCAGACGCAGGTGGGCGTTGGTGGAGGTGTCGGCGCCGTTGCGGGCGGCGATGGTGATTTCTTTCACCAGCTTGCCGAAGATCTTGCCCTTGGCATTGGCTGCCGCTTCTTTATGTTTGACTTTCCACTGTGCGCCCATGACTCACTCTCTGTTGTCCATCGCGCCCAAACGTCTACTGGCCGGCGCTTTGGGGGCAGAGTTTATAGCGCAAAAACGCAACGTTCCACCAAAAAACCGTCAGGGCGCCAACTCGAAAAACGCCTGAATCAGGCGCAGCGAGCGGCGCCGCTCCATGCAGCCGAGCATGTGCCGGTTCACCAGCCCATCGCCCTGGACCGGCACCGCACGCACGCGCGGGTCCGGACTGACCTCCATGGACGACACCACGCCTACGCCCAACTCAGCGGCGACGGCTTCGGTCACCGCTTCACGGCTGTCCAACTCCAGCAGCACCTTGGGCTGTACGCCGGTTGCGGCACAGGCGTCATCGAACGTGCGCCGGGTGATGGAACTGGGCTCGCGCAGCACCATGATCACCTCGTTGAGCTGCTCCAGGCGGATACCTTCGGGCAGCGCCGCCCACGGGTGACTGGCCGGCACCAGCGCGCAAATCCGCGATTCGTTCAAGGGTTGCAGATGCAGGCCGTTGCGCGGCTCCACCTCGGTAAGCACCGCCACATCCGCATGCTCGGACAACAGCGCCGCCAAGGTTTCCTGGGCATTGCCCAAGCGCAGGTTCACGGTGATGCCGGGGTAGCGCGCGCGCAGGCTGGCGATCATCGGCATCACCAGGTGCGGGCCGTCGGCCGCGACTTCCAGGCGCCCGGTGAGCAATTGGCGATTGGCCTCCAGCATCGTCTGCGCTTCGTCCACCAAGCCGAAGATGGCCCGAGTGATCGCCGCCAACCGCGCGCCCTCCTCCGTCAACTCCACGCGCCTGGCGGTGCGACGCAGCAACGGGATCTGGTAGTGCTCTTCCAGCGCCTTGATATGCCCGGTCACCGCCGGCTGGCTGATGAACAGCCGCGCCGCCGCACGGGTAAAACTGCCCTCGCGGGCCACGGCATCGAACGCACGCAATTGAAACAGGTTCATAGATATCGGCCTCACTGATAGCTCGCATAACAACAAACAATTTGATTGATGACAAGCCAAACTGCAATTTAGGCGCCGTAGATTCATCCGATGCTTCGCGAGGACTAATAATGACGACGCCCATCCTGCTCACGCCCGGCCCGCTGACCACCTCCGCCCGCACCCGCCAGGCCATGATGGTGGATTGGGGTTCATGGGACGACCGCTTCAACCAGCTCACCGCCAGCGTCTGTGAACAGTTGCTGGCAATCATCGACGGCGCGGCCAGCCACCACTGCGTGCCGTTGCAAGGCAGCGGCACCTTCGCCGTCGAAGCCGCCATCGGCACCCTGGTGCCGCGCAACGGCAAGGTGTTGGTACTGATCAACGGTGCCTACGGCAAGCGACTGGCGAAAATCTGTGAAGTGTTGGGCCGCGAGTTCAGCACCTTTGAAACCGCCGAAGACCAACCCACCACCGCTGCCGATGTGGACCGCCTGCTGCAAGCCGACAAGGCCATTACCCACGTCGCACTGATCCATTGCGAAACCAGCACCGGCATCCTCAACCCCCTGGCCGAGATCGCCCAGGTCGTGAAAACCCACGGCAAGCGCCTGATCATCGACGCCATGAGTTCCTTTGGTGCGCTGCCGATCGATGCTCGCGACGTGCCGTTCGATGCGCTGATCGCCGCGTCAGGCAAGTGCCTGGAAGGCGTACCGGGGATGGGTTTTGTCTTCACCGATAAACAGGCACTGGCTGCAGCCCAAGGCAACTGCCACTCCCTGGCGATGGACCTGTTCGACCAGCACGCCTACATGACCAAGACCGGCCAATGGCGTTTCACCCCGCCGACCCACGTGGTGGCGGCCCTGCACGAAGCGCTGCTGCAATACGCCGAGGAAGGCGGCTTGCCCGCCCGCCATCAACGCTATGCACGCAACTGCCAGGCACTGCTCGACGGCATGGCGGAACTGGGCCTGCGCAGCTTCCTGCCGGCGCAAATCCAGGCGCCGATCATCGTCACCTTCCACGCCCCATACGACCCGCGCTACCAGTTCAAGGACTTCTACGAACGGGTCAAGGCCAAGGGCTTCATCCTGTATCCGGGCAAGTTGACTCAGGTGGAAACCTTCCGCGTGGGCTGCATCGGGCATGTGGATGCAGCCGACATGCACGCCGCCGTCACCGCCATCGCCGACGTACTGCACGCCATGGGCATCACCCTTTATTCTTCCGGAGCACACGCATGAACTATCAGAACCCCAACACCCTGCAAGCGGTGATCCTCGACTGGGCCGGCACCGTGGTCGACTTCGGCTCTTTCGCTCCCACGCAGATATTCGTCGAGGCCTTTGCCGAGTTCGACGTGCAGGTCTCCATCGAAGAAGCCCGTGGCCCGATGGGCATGGGCAAGTGGGACCACATCCGCACCCTTTGCGACCAACCGCAGGTTGCCGAACGCTACCGCAAGGCGTTCGGCCGCACGCCAACCGATGACGACGTAACCGCCATCTACCAGCGCTTCATGCCGTTGCAGATCGAGAAAATCGCCGAACACTCGGCGCTGATCCCCGGCGCCCTCGACACCATTGCCCGGCTGCGTGTGCAAGGCATCAAGATCGGCTCCTGCTCCGGCTACCCCAAGCAAGTCATGGATAAAGTCGTCGCCCTGGCTGCCACCAACGGCTACATCGCCGACCACGTGGTCGCCACCGACGAAGTGCCCAACGGTCGCCCCTGGCCGGCCCAGGCCCTGGCCAACGTGATCGCGCTGGGTATCGATGATGTGGCGGCGTGCGTGAAGGTCGACGACACCGTGCCGGGTATCCTCGAAGGCCGTCGCGCCGGCATGTGGACCGTGGCCCTGACCTGCTCCGGCAATGCGCTGGGCCTGACCTACGAACAGTTCCGCAGCTTGGACGCCGCGACCCTGGCCAGCGAGCGCCAACGCATCGAGGCGATGTTCGAAGGCTCGCGCCCGCACTACCTGATCGACACCCTCAATGACCTGCCTGCGGTCATCAGCGACATCAACGCACGGCTGGCCCGTGGGGAAATGCCGCAGAGCCACTGACCGAGGTCAAAACCACGACACTTACGCCAGGCAAACCGCTCAAAACCGGCATACAGTTAAAGGACTCCATCACCAAAGAATGGAGGTTTGCCCTGATGAGTGAGGAAACCAGCGATGCCGTGGAAAAACTCCGATACACGTTACAGCACCATGTCGATCGCGTTGCACTGGTTGATGGTGGTGCTGCTGGCGGTGGTCTACGCCTGCATTGAATTACGCGGCCAGTTTCCTAAAGGTAGCGGTGCGCGGACGTTGATCGTCGAGATGCACTTTATGTTTGGCCTCACGGTGTTTGTGCTGGTGTGGTTGCGGTTGTTCGCACGCAGCCTTGGCGTGGCGCCGAAGATCGTACCGGCACCGCCGCAATGGCAGAGCCTGTTGGCGACCCTGATGCACGTCGCGCTCTACGCGTTGATGATCGGCATGCCGATTGCCGGCTGGCTGATCGTCAGTGCCGAAGGGCATTCGGTGATGTTCTACGGGATGGAATTGCCGCCGTTGATTGGCGAGAACAAGGCACTGGCCAAGGAGATCGAAGGCTGGCATGTGTGGTTCGGCAAGGTCGGTTATTGGCTGATCGGGCTGCATGCGCTGGCGGGGATTGCCCACCACTACATCCTGCGGGACAACACGGCGTTACGCATGATGCCAGGCAAGCGCGCTAACCCATGAAGCCCCGGTTGCCCTGAAGGCCGCCGGTGTGGACGAAGATCAGGCGAGTACCGGGGGTGAAGCGCCCGGCCTCGATCTGTTGCTTCAATGCGAGTAAGGCCTTGCCGGTGTAGAGCGGCTCCAAGGGCAAGCCGCAGGTTTGTTGCGTGGCGTCGATGAAGTCGAGCAGCACCGGGTCGACGTTGGCGAAGCCACCTCGGCTGGCGTCCAGCAGTTCATAGCCGTCCTGCACAAGGGCGTCGACGTTCTGTGCCACGCCGTGGTCATCCGGCACCGCCATGGCGCCATACACCGGGTGTGCGCCCGCTTCCGCCAGCACCAAACCGGCCAAGGTCGTCCCCGTACCCGCCGCCAACCACCACGCGTCGTAATCCGCCCAGCCCAGCGTGGGCAACTGCGCGCGAACCTGCTCGACCAGCACACCACAGCCAATCGCACCGGCAAGCCCGCCACCGCCTTCAGGCACGGGATGGAGATCGGGATACTGCTCACGCCAAGGTTGCCAAAAGCCCGGCTCATGCCGCGCACGATAGCCGCCATACCCCAGCCAATGCAGCTGCATGCCGAAGGCTTCCAGGTCTTGGATTGTGGGAGTGTCTTGAGGATGCCCGCGCAGCAGGCCAACCGTGGGAAAACCGAAGCGTTTGCCCGCCGCCGCCAGCGCATGCAAATGGTTGGAGTAGGCACCGCCCAGGCTGATGATGCCGCGAGCGTTTTGCGCCTGCGCCAAGTGCCCAGTGAGCTTGAACCACTTATTGCCGCTGATCAGCGGGTCGATGCGGTCCAGGCGCAACACGGCCAGCTCGACACCTTTCAGCCAATCCAGGCGCAAAGGTTCAAGCGGTGCGTGGGGCAGCCAATCGAAGGGACCCATTGGGAGGGACCTGCATGAAAAACGGGGCGGTAGTCTAACACCGCCCCGCTTCGGGTCTTACAGCTCGGCGGCGAGGCGCGAGCCCTGGTTGATGGCGCGCTTGGCGTCCAGCTCGGCCGCCACGTCGGCGCCGCCGATCAGGTGCACGTTCTGACCGGCCTCGACCAGGCCGTCCTGCAATTCGCGCAACGGGTCCTGGCCGGCGCAGATGACGATGTTGTCCACCGCCAGCACCTGGGGTTCGCCCTCGGCGCCGATACGGATGTGCAGGCCTTCATCATCGATCTTCAGGTACTCGACACTGTTGAGCATCTGCACCTGTTTGTTCTTCAAGCCGGTGCGGTGGATCCAACCGGTGGTCTTGCCCAGGCCGTCGCCGACCTTGGAGGTCTTGCGCTGCAGCAGGAACACTTCACGCGCCGGGGCATGCACCTGGGCCTTGATCCCCGCCACGCCGCCTCGGGCTTGCAGCTGGGTGTCGATGCCCCATTCCTTCCAGAACGCTTCGCGGTCCAGGCTGGTGGACACGCCCTGGTGCACAAGGAATTCCGAGACGTCGAACCCGATACCGCCCGCACCGATCACCGCGACGCGCTTGCCCACCGGCTTGCGCTCCAGGATCACGTCCAGGTAGCTCAGCACCTTGGCATTGTCGATGCCTGGAATCGCCGGGGTACGCGGCGCAATCCCGGTGGCGAGGATGATCTCGTCATAACCGCCTGCCGTGAGTTGCGCCACATCGACGCGGGTGTCAAGGCACAGTTCGACGTGGGTGGTCTGCAATTTGCGCTTGAAGTAGCGCAGGGTTTCGAAGAACTCTTCCTTGCCCGGCACACGCTTGGCAATGTTGAACTGGCCGCCGATTTCACTGGCGGAATCGAACAGGGTCACTTGATGACCGCGCTCTGCCGCCACCGTGGCAGCCGCCAGGCCCGCAGGACCGGCGCCCACTACAGCGATCTTCTTGATCTGTTTGACCGGCAGGTAATTGAGTTCCGTCTCGTAGCACGCCCGAGGGTTGACCAGGCAGGTGGTCAACTTGCCGCCGAAGGTGTGATCCAGGCAGGCCTGGTTGCAGCCAATGCACGTGTTGATCTCATCGGCACGCCCGGCGGCAGCCTTGTTGACGAAGTCTGGGTCAGCCAGAAACGGCCGCGCCATGGAGACCATGTCGGCGTCGCCCTCTGCCAGAATCTGCTCAGCGATTTCCGGCGTGTTTATGCGGTTGGTGGTGATCAGCGGAATCTGCACCGCACCGCGCAGCTTGGCGGTGACTTTGCTGAACGCACCACGGGGCACCTTGGTGGCGATGGTCGGGGTGCGTGCTTCGTGCCAGCCGATCCCGGTGTTGATGATCGTCGCGCCAGCACCTTCGATCGCCTTGGCCAACTGCACGATTTCTTCCCAAGTGCTGCCGCCTTCCACCAGGTCGAGCATCGACAGGCGGAAGATAATGATGAAGTTCGGGCCCACGGCCTCACGCACACGGCGCACGATTTCCACGGCCAGGCGCATACGGTTTTCGTAGCTGCCACCCCAACGGTCGGTACGGTGGTTGGTGTGAGCCGCGAGGAATTGGTTAATGAAATAACCTTCGGAACCCATGATTTCCACGCCGTCGTACTCAGCCACCTGGGCCAGCAGCGAGCAGGTGACGAAATCCTGGATCTGCTTTTCGATGCCCTCTTCGTCCAGCTCCTTGGGCTTGAACGGGTTGATCGGCGCCTGGATCGCGCTCGGGGCGACCTGCTTGGGGCTGTAGGCATAGCGGCCGGCGTGGAGGATCTGCATGCAGATCTTGCCGCCCGCCTCGTGCACGGCCTGGGTCACGATCTTGTGTTTCTGCGCTTCTTCGTCGGTGGTCAGCTTGGCCGCGCCAGCGTAAACACCACCCTCGTCATTCGGGCCGATGCCACCGGTCACCATCAAGCCCACGCCGCCACGGGCGCGCTCGGAAAAATAGGCCGCCATGCGCTCGAAACCGCCGGGTTTTTCTTCCAGGCCGGTGTGCATCGACCCCATCAGGGTGCGGTTGCGCAAGGTGGTAAAACCCAGGTCCAACGGGGCCAGCAGGTGCGGGTAGGCAGCAGCGGTCATGGTCAAGCTCCACAACGGATCATCACGGGACGTGGCAGGCTCGAATGGCCTGCCATCGGTTTATGTCCCACAGACTAAGAGGCAGTGGACGACGGCTCAATGACTGAAACTGACAAGTTATTGATCCAAATGCACAGCGCCCCTTGGCAAGCCCGCTCATGGGCCCTACCCTAGTCGCGAACCCTACACACGGTCTGTTGTCTGTTGCCCCATGCGTAAACTTCTCGCTTTTACCGTCACCATGGCCCTGGTTGCCGCCGTCGCCGCGTATCTGGTCTGGACCCAGGAGCGCCCCGTGGCGCATTACCTGTCGGACCTGCGCATCACCCTCGCCGTCAACGAAGGCCTGCCGGCCGACCGGGGCAACCTGCTGGGCATCCAGCCGGAGCTGTTCCCCGCCGACTACCAGAGCCTGGAACGCCTGCACTTGAAGCTCGCGGCCTACCTGCAAAAAGCCCGCGACCAGGGGCTGATCAACGACAAGACCATCGTCGTGCTACCGGAACACATCGGTACCTGGCTGATGCTCACCGGCGAAAAGAACGAGGTGTATCAGGCTCTCCACGTCAAGGATGCGATGAATTGGTTGTCGGTGAGCAACCCGCTGCTGTTCGCCCGCGCCTGGATCAGCGCCACCGGCGACAACCGCACCGACGACGCCTACCTGCGCATGAAAGCCGACGGCATGGCGCGGGACTATCAAGTGCTGTTCGGTGGCCTGGCCAAGGAGTTCGGTGTCACCTTGGTGGCCGGCTCCATCACCCTGCCCAACCCGAGTGTCAGCCAGGGCCAACTGCGCGTCGGCCATGGCGCCTTGTACAACGCCAGCGTGGTGTTTGCCGCCGATGGCTTGCCGATCGGCGATCCGCAGCGCCAGCTCTACCCGATCTATGACGAGCGCGGCTTTATCGAGCCGGGTGATGAAAACGTCGTCAGTGTGGTCGACACTCCGGCCGGCCGCTTGGGCGTACTGGTGGGCAGCGACAGCTGGTACCCGGACAACTACCGCAAACTCAACGAACGAGGCGCCCAGTTGATCGCCGTGCCGGCCTTTGTGCTGGGCCGCGATACCTGGGACCGCCCTTGGCGCGGCTTCAAAAGCGTGTCCACGCCGACCGAAATCAGCCTCAAGCCCGAAGAACTCAGTGAGGGCGAAGCCTGGCGTCGCCTGACCCTGATCAGCCAGCCACCGGTCAGCCAGGCCAGCGCCGGCATGAGTGTGTTCCTGCGGGGCCAGTTCTGGGACCTGGGCACGGCCGGGCACAGTTTTCTCAGCAGCAACGGGCAAGTCAACGCCGATGGCGAAGCCCGTGGCGCGCGCCTGTTGAATATCTGGCTGTGAAGCCCGTACGGCTGGGTGATCTGTCGGTGGGCTTCGTGCACACCCTGGCCGATGCCATTCACAGCCACGGCCTGGACCCGCAACCGCTGCTGCTGCAATACGGCCTCGACCCGGCGCGCCTCGCCGAAGCGGGTGCACGGTTGTCGATCCCGCGCTATATGCGCCTGGGCCATGCCGCCATCCAACTGACCGGCGACGCGGGCCTGGGCCTGCGCATGGGCCAGCTCAGCCGTTTGAGCCAGGCCGGGCTGGCGGGCGTCACTGCCGCGCAAGCGCCCAACGTACGCGAGGCGGCGCGCGCATTGACTCGCTTTGAAGCGCTGTACGGCTCCAATTATCGCGGGCAGTCGAGCTTTGCCGAAGATGCCGAAGGCGCCTGGTTGCGGTTCTACTCCATCAGCCCCTACAACGCCTACAACCGCTTTGTGGTGGACTCGATCATCGCCGGCTGGCTGCATCAACTGTCGAGCCTGGCCCAGCAACCGGTGCAGGCGCAGCGTATCGACATCGAGTTCGAGGCACCGGAATACAGCGATCAGTACAGCGTGCTGGGAGACATCCACTTCGGTGCCGAGGCCAACCAACTGCGCCTCAACCAGCAGACTTTGGCCCTGCGCAACCCACAGCATTGCCCCAGCACCTGGAACCTGTTGTTACAACTTTGTGAGAGAGAGTTGGAGCAATTGACCCGCACCCGCAGCCTGCGCGAGCGCATTACCCGCTTGCTCGGACCCATGCTCAATGGCGGCCGGGAACCCGACCTGGAAGAAGTGGCGGCACGCTTGAAGCTGCCCACCTGGACACTGCGCCGCAAACTGGCCGACGAAGGCACTCAGTTCCGCGCGATTCTCAATGACACCCGCCGCGACCTGGCCATGACCTACATCCGCGATACGGAACTGGCGTTCGGCGAGATCGCCTACTTGCTCGGTTTTGCCTCGGCCCAGGCGTTTCAACGGGCCTTCAGGCGATGGAACAACCAGACCCCAGGGGAATTTCGCCGCAGTCAGCGGCATTCCGCCTGAAGTCGGTATTACAGCTCTGTAGCGTCGTCAGCCGGTTCCAGCGGGTCCAACTCAATCGCGTGGTACTCCAGCAGTTCTTCCTGGTAATCGTCCATGGTGGACTCCTTCTTGAGTTAAGAGTGACTGCAGGTAAATGACCTGCATCACCAGCCTAAAGTGCCGTCATGACGAAAAAATGTCGGCGTCATGACGTTCCTGCACCTAAGGATTAAACGTAGCAGCGTTACCGGGATTTAGCACCTGGGCCATGAGAAACCATTGCAATGATTGCAATTGCAATCAAATACAAATTTCCTTTAGGGTAATGGCATTCGTCGCCAGGTGACCCTCCCCATGTCCGCCACTACTGCACACGCCGCGCAACTCTGTATCGACGCACTGAACATCACCGACACCGTCCACCGCTCACCGCTGTATACCGTGATGAGCATGGCCAACACCCTGGAATTCAGCCGGCAAGCCTGGGTGATTCGCGGCCAGTCACACTCCCGGCGTGTGGGTAACTGGCCCAGTTGGTTTGCACGCAATACCGCCGAAAAACCCTTGCTCTACCTGCACAGCGCGCATTCGTCGGCGCAGTTGAGTGCGTTGTCGGACGCCACACAACAGCGCGGCATCCTGTGCAACGACACTGAAAACCAGCCTTCCGCCTGGCCCAAAGGTACACAACCTTCCCTGCCACTGTGGCTCGCCACCCATCCACGTTGCACACCCTACGACCCCGCTTCCGGCGAGGAAGCCCGGACGATTGTGCTGGCAGGCTTGCACACCTTGTATGTCGAGGGTGAGCCGGGGTTTTATTACCTCGCGTTGCATGATCAGCAAAGCGTAGCGGTGCTGAGCACGCAGGATCGCCAGGACGCGCTCAAGGGCATGTACCCCATCACGCGTGACCACACGGGCGACGTACGTTTGCTCGGTGCGGGCAGCGCACTGGAAGACGTGCTGCACGCCGCACGATTATTGAAGCAGGACTGGGACATCACTGCGCAGGTCTGGAGCAGCCCCAGTTACACACGACTGGCGCGCGAGGCTGCAGTAGCTGAACGCTGGAATCGGCTGCACCCTACAGCGCCCAAGCGCAGTTGCCATTTACGTGAATGCCTGGCCGCAAATGCAGCGCCGGTGATTGCTGTCACGGGGTATCCGCAGGCGATTGTCGATCAATTAGCGGGGTATGTGGATGCGCGGTTTGTGCCGCTGGGAGCGGGGTCAGTGCAAGCGGCGGCACCGAGTCGGTATTGGATCGTGGTCATGGCGCTGCGGGCATTGGCGGATGAGGGGCGTATTGCTCTTCAGCAGGTGGAAACAGCGATGGCCCGGTACCCACTCCAATGAACTGGAACGCCGCCAACTGTGGGAGCTGGCTTGCCCGCTCCCACATTCGATCTGCACTGAGTTTCAGGTTTTGCGCCGGCTGCGGGTCTGCCCCCCGGCCTCCATCGCCAGCCCTGCCGTGCGCTCCAATGCATCCGCAAATCCCTGGCGCTGCTCCGGCTCGATCTGCGACAGAAACAACTCATCCACCGTGCTTTCGTAGATCTTCCACATCTTTTTACGCAACACCCGGCCGGCGTCGGTGATCAAGGCAAACGCCGCGCGACCGTCGCCATCGGAGCGCGAGCGCACGACCAGTCCGTCCTTTTCCAAGCGATCAACCAGGCGCGTGAGGTTATAGCGCTCAATGGCCAGCACATCAGCCAGTTCGTGCATACGGCGGGTGCCGTCGGGGCCGCTTTCCAAGCCCCACAGCGCGTCATACCAAGCATACGGCGGCAGGTCCGCCTCGGCCAGGCGCCGCTCGATTTCACGGATGACCGTCCTGTGGGCCCTGACAAAACGGAACCATACATCCGGTTCTTTCGACGACATCCAACACCATCCGGGAGATTTCAAGAAGGTTGCAATAGTAGCTCATCCCGCGCTAGATTCGGTCATGTAGTTGCAATTGCAATTACTTTTTCGGCACTCCCATAAGGAGCCCGCCACTTGAAACCCGCCTACCCTGGAGCCTCACATGACCCCGAACAACGCAGTCAGACGCGACGACGATCCACAGGAAACACGCGAGTGGCTGGAGTCCATCGAATCGGTGCTGTCCACCGAAGGTCGCCCGCGCGCCCACTACCTGATCGATCAGTTGCTGGATTTCGATGTGGCGCGGCATGGCGACTTCTACGGGCGGGTCACCACGCCCTACGTCAATACCATCCCGTTGGACCGCCAACTGCCCTACCCTGGCAACCTGGCCATTGAGCGTCGCACCAACGCGTTTATCCGCTGGAACGCCATGGCAATGGTGCTGCGAGCAGGCAAGCACTCAGGTGTGGGTGGGCACATCGCAACCTATGCGTCAGCGGCCGTGCTGTATGACGTAGGCTTCGACCACTTTTTCCGTGGGCGTACCGATACCTTTGATGGCGACCTGGTGTACATCCAGGGCCACTCCTCCCCTGGCATCTACGGCCGCGCCTACCTGGAGGGCCGCATCAGCGAAGCACAACTCGACAATTTTCGACGTGAGGCCGGTGGCGAGGGCATTTCATCCTATCCGCACCCACGGCTGATGCCTGACTTCTGGCAGTTCCCCACCGTGTCCATGGGACTCGGCCCGATCACTGCCGCTTACCAGGCGCGCTTTATGCGTTATCTGGAATTGCGTGGCCTCAAGCAACATCAGGGCCGCAAGGTCTGGGCCTTCCTCGGCGATGGCGAAATGGACCAGCCGGAATCCCTGGCCGCCATTTCCCTGGCCGGGCGTGAGAAACTCGATAACCTGATCTTTGTGGTCAACTGCAACCTGCAACGCCTGGACGGCCCGGTGCGCGGCAATGCCAAGGTGATCCAGGAATTCGAAAGCCTGTACCGCGCCGCCGGCTGGAACGTGATCAAAGTGATCTGGGGCGGTGGCTGGGACGTGCTGCTGGAAAGAGACCAGAGCGGGCTGCTGCGCCAACGCATGATGGAATGCGTGGACGGCGACTATCAGAACTACAAATCACAGAACGGCGCCTACGTTCGCGAACATTTCTTCGGCAAATATCCGGAGCTGCTGGCGTTGGTTGCAGACATGTCTGACGACGATATCTGGAAACTCTCACGGGGCGGACATGACCCGGACAAGGTCTACAACGCCTATGCCGCTGCCGTGCGCCACAGTGGCCGACCTACGGTGATCCTGGCGAAGACCGTCAAGGGGTTTGGCATGGGCGAAGCCGGCGAAGGCCAGAACATCAACCACCAACTCAAGAAAATGGGCGCCGACGCTATAAGAGCCTTCCGCGACCGCTTCGCCCTCGAAGTGGCCGACGACCAACTCGCCGACATCCCTTACATCAAACCCGCCGCCGACAGCGAAGAAGCCCGCTACTTCGTTGCACGTCGCCAGGCGCTCGGCGGTTATGTACCGGCGCGGCACAGTGCGGTCGAATCGTTGCAAATCCCTGAATTGAGCGCGTTCGCCACCCAGCTCAAAGACACGGGCGAGCGCGCGATTTCGACCACCATGGCCTTCGTGCGCATCCTCGGCACCCTGCTCAAAGACCCGCACCTGGGCAAGCTGATCGTGCCCATCGTGCCGGATGAATCGCGCACCTTCGGCATGGAGAGCCTGTTCCGTCAGATCGGTATCCATTCCGCCGTCGGCCAGCTCTATACCCCACAGGACGCAGGACAACTGAGCTACTACAAGGAAAGCAAGGACGGACAGATCATGCAGGAAGGCCTGAATGAATCCGGCGCCATTTCCTCTTGGATCGCAGCGAGTACGTCCTACAGCAACCACGGCCTGATGACGGTGCCGTTCTATATTTTCTATTCGATGTTCGGGTTCCAGCGGGTCGGAGACCTCGCCTGGGCGGCCGGCGATGCGCGGGCCCGCGGTTTCCTGTTAGGGGCCACGGCCGGCCGCACCACGTTGATGGGCGAAGGCTTGCAGCATGACGATGGGCACAGCCATATCCTGTCGTCGGTGATTCCGTGCTGTGTGTCCTACGACCCGACGTTTGCCTACGAGCTGGCGGTGATCATTCGCGAAGGCATGCGGCGGATGTATGTCGAACAAGAGGACATTTACTACTACATCACCCTGCTCAACGAAAACTACCCGCACCCGGCGATGCCTGATGGCGTGGAAGATGGAATTCTCAAGGGTATGTATAGGCTGGGTGCCAGCAAGCAGGCGCAAGTCCAACTGATGGGCAGCGGCTCAATCCTGAGGGAGGTCATGGCGGCGGCTGAACTGCTGGAGAAAGACTTCGGCGTACGCAGCGATGTGTGGAGCGTGACCAGCCTCACCGAATTGCGCCGTGACGGGCATGAGGCCGAGCGCTGGAACCTGCTGCACCCAGAGTGCGAGCCAAGGGTGAGTTACGTGGAGCAATGCCTGGTCGGGCACATGGGGCCGGTGGTGGTGGCGACGGACTATGTAAAGCTGTTCGCCGATCAGATCCGCCCCTTCGTACCCGGTCGACGTTTTGTGGCGCTGGGCACCGACGGCTTCGGGCAATCGGATACCCGCGAAAACCTACGCGCACTCTTCGAAGTGGACCGGCACTTCATCGTACTGGCCGCCTTGAAGGCATTGGCGGACGACGGCGTGATCGCGCGTGAAAAAGTCAGTGAAGCCATCAGCCGCTACGGGATCAACGTCGACAAAACGAACCCCGTAGCAGTCTGATTTACTGCGCAGGCGTCGGCAGGGGCGGAATCGCTTCTGTCGGCGGTGGCAGGTCCGGGTTGCTGGTGGCCGGTGCAGGCTCGGCTTGCGGCGCAATCGGCGCAGCTTCGACGGGTGGCGCTACCGGCTGTGAAACGGCGGGTTCTTCCTTCGCAGGCTCGACCTTCTCGGCGGCGGGTGCGGCTTTAGGTTCCGGCACGCCGAGCTCAGCCTTGGGCTTCTCGGGAATGTTCTCGGCCTTCTTCACCTCTTGCGGCAGGAACACGTCCACCAGCGCGAAGTAACGCTCGTAGAACTTCGGCGCGGACACCGTCTCGCTGGCCACCTTCACCATCGAGTCATCGGTGGAGCCGATCGGCATCGACACCGAACCCAGCACGCCCACCCCCAGGCTTGCGGAGTTGTTGACCTTCTTCAGCGCATAGCGATCCTGAAGGGCGTTGGCAAACATCGTCGAATGGTTGGTGCCTTTGCCATCATCGGCACACACCACGTTGAAGCTGATCTGCAGATGGGTCTCGCCGGTCTGCTGGAAGCTCTTGTTGCCCACCACCAGTTTCGGATCGCTGCTGGTGATGATGTAGCCCTGGCTCAGCAAGGCACGCCGCGCGGCTTCGCACGCTGCAACGTCAGTGACCGGGTAATCCCGGGAAAACGTACCGGAGTCGTCGAAATTCTCATGTTCATAAATGGCGGTCTTGGGTGACGAGCAGCCCGCGGCGCCCGCCAGCACCAGCGCCAGCCCGAGGCTACGCAAGTGAAATGATGTCGACATTGAAAATCCTGAGGAAAACGGTCCGGGCGGTATTGTGCAACAGAACGCTGCCTTGGCGCGCGCATTCCTGTCGGTAAAACGTCACAGCCTTACGCGACGCCGCCCGTAGGAAACAGCCCGGCACACATATGATCAATAAACACGCGCAGTTTGGCCGAGGCATGGCGACTTGATGGCCATAACATCCAGAAGCTCCCCCGGTGCTCCAGATAATCATCCAGCACCCGCTGCAGACGTCCTTCGTTCACCGCCTGATTGACCATGTAGTCCGGCAGACAGGCGATACCCAGGCCTTCGTGCACCACGTGGTTGAGGGATTCGATCGTGGTGCTTACCAGCGGGGCGCGCAAAACGGGATCCGAGGTGCCGGGGTCAAGTCGCAGCGGCCAGTGCTCCAGTTTGCCGGTCGCGCAAAACTTGTGGCGCAGGCAGGCATGCTCGCTCAACTGTTGCGGCTGCTGCGGTGTACCGTGCTGGCGAAAATACCCTGGTGTTCCCACCAGCACCAGTTGGTAATGCCCCAGGTGGCGGGCCATCAAGCGCGAATCTTCTGGCTTGCCGGTGCGAATCACCGCGTCGAACCCTTCCTCGATCACATCCACCATGCGGTCGGAAAAATCCACATCCAGTTCGATGTCCGGGTAGGCGCGCATGAAGTCGCTGATCACCGGCATCAACAGGCCACGCACTTGCGGCACGCTGATCCGCAACTTGCCGCGCGGTGTGGCACTGGCTTCGGTCAGCTCCCGTTCGGCGGCCTCGACCTCAGCCAGGATGCGCCGCGAGCGCTCAAGGAACAGCGCACCTTCGCTGGTCAAGGTGATGCTGCGAGTGCTGCGGTGAAACAACCGCACGCCTAGGCGCTCTTCCATCCGCGCGATGCTTTTGCCGATGGCTGAAGACGATACGCCCAGCACACGCCCGGCAGCGGTGAAGCTGCGGGTCTCCGCCACCTGCACGAAAACGGAAAGGCTGCCCAGGCTGTCCATGAAAAAATCCTCGATGATTGCGGACGTTGAAGTCCGATAAGTTCGGAACCTTAGCCTGTTTTTCCGCCGACCACAGCCCCCTACCCTGCTTGCTTGCCCTTTTGCATGGATAGAGCACGATGACCTCCCTTACCGATTCCCCCATGAAAGTCCAGCGGGACACGCTGCCATTGGGTGGTTTGCTGGCCTTGGCCAGTGCCGGTTTTATCACCATCCTCACCGAAGCCATGCCCGCCGGTCTCTTGCCACAAATGGGCGAAGGCTTGGACGTGTCACCCGCACTGGTTGGCCAATTGGTCACGCTGTACGCCCTCGGATCACTGCTGGCGGCCATCCCCCTGACGCTGTTGACCCGAGGCTTGCGACGCCGCCCTCTGCTGCTTATCGCGATTGGCGGCTTTGCTTTGGTCAACAGCGTGACCGCCCTTTCCAGCCACTACGGGCTGACCCTCGTCGCACGCTTCTTCGCCGGCGTGTTTGCCGGGCTGCTGTGGGCACTTCTGGCGGGTTATGCCAGCCGGATGGTGGCACCTCATCTGCAAGGCCGCGCGATTGCGGTGGCCATGCTTGGGGCACCGTTGGCGCTGTCATTGGGCGTGCCCGCCGGCACCTTTCTGGGCGCCGTGGTCGGCTGGCGGCTGAGCTTTGCGATCATGACCGGGCTGACATTGGTGCTCTTGGTATGGGCGCGTTGGCAACTGCCGGATTTCGCTGGCGAACCGGCTGGAAAACGCCTGGGCCTGCATCAAGTGCTGGCCTTGCCGGGGATTCGTCCGGTGCTGTGGGTGACCTTGACCTACGTGTTGGCCCACAACGTTCTGTACACCTATATCGCTCCGCTGCTGGTGCCAGCCGGCATTGCTGCGGATATCGACCGAGTGCTGTTGGTGTTCGGCCTCGCCGCTTTGTTGAGCATCTGGCTGGCCGGCGTGCTGATTGATCGATGGCTGCGCGCACTGCTGCTGATCAGTTGCGCACTGTTTGGCGTGATTGCCTTGGCACTGGCCTTCTGGATGAACGTGCCCGCGGTCATCTATCTCGCCGTCGCGTTGTGGGGCCTGGCGTTCGGCGGGCTGCCTGCATTGCTGCAAACAGCGCTAGCCAAATCAGCGGGTGAGTCGGCGGACGCCGCCCAGTCGATGCTGGTGACCGTGTGGAACCTCGGGATAGCAGGTGGTGGGCTGGCGGGCGGTGTATTGCTTCAGGGCTGGGGCGTCACCGCGTTTCCATGGGCAATTGTGCTACTGATGCTACTGGCGCTGATCGGGGCCTCACAGGTTGCGTCCCAACAACTGGCCCGGCCATCCCTCCAGCTCGAACGTTGAGAGACGCTGATACCCGCACGTTTCATAAAACCGCACAAGCTCCCCGGTGCCACCGGCATAGCAGTCCACTCGCAGGCGCCTCGCTCCAGCAGCACGGGCTTGGTCGTCGGCGAAGGCCAGCAGCCGTCGACCCAGCCCACGGGCACGCACGTCACGCGCGGCGATCAGCAATCGCACATAGACTTCCGGCTCGCAGGCTGCCGGCACGTAAGGCATCGACTCACCCAGCACCAGTGCCGCCAGGATAAGCCCGTCTGGCGCCTCGACTACCCAAGCACCCGGCAACGCGCAGGCCTGCGTGACTTGCTCGACTCGGCGTGGCAGTGCCGACCAGGGCTCAGTGCCCCATTGAGCAGTATTGCCCCTACTCACGAACCAGGCGATCACACCATCAAACACCTGCAACACAGCCGGGACATCCGCTGCACTCGCGCGACGGATCACCCACGCTTCTACTCCTTGAATGGACACGCTTGAAACTCCCTGGCTGGCGTTAACGAGCGACCAGTCTAGCGCACATGAAAAAGCCCCCGGTCTTTTCAGGCCGGGGGCTTTTTGTTCAAACCGACATCAGAACTTCTTGATGTCAGCCTTGGTTTCCAACTGCTTGCGGTAGGCCGCGAAGTCCTGCTGGCCGACACGGGAGGCGAGGAAGCGGCGGTATTGCGCCTTTTCTTCGTCCGTTGGGGCAGCAGCTTCGTTGACACCGTTCAAGCGCACGATCACCAGGCTACCATCCGCCAAGGTCACGGTGGTGAAGGTCGGCTTGTCCTTGGCCGCAGGCTTGGGCATGCGGAACAGGGCTTGCAGCACGGCAGGGTCGATCGCTTCCTGGCCACGGGTGGCCGCTTCAGTGACTTTCCACGCCTGGCCGTCGACCGGCTGGTTCAGCGCAGTCTTGCCATCACGCAGACTGGCGATCAACTCGTCAGCATGAGCTTTGGCAGCTGCGCTGGCGCGCTCCTTGGCCATCTGCGTGCGAATCGCCGCATTGACGCTTTCCAGCGGCAGTTGCGAAGGCTTCAGATGCTCCTTGGCACGCAGCACGATGATGGTTTCCGGGTCCAGTTCGATGGCGGTGCTGTTGGCACCTTCATCCAGTACTTCCGGGCTGAACGCTGCGGTGACCACGGCACGGTTGGCCGCAACACCTTCGCCACCTTCACGGCCAAACGGCGCGGAGGTGTGAACGGTCAGCTTCAGGTCGGACGCCGGCTGGGCCAAGTCGGAGGCTTCGAATGCTGCGTCTTCCAATTGCTTGGTCGCTTCGACAAAACGTTGCTCAACCTGCTGGGTCTTGAGCTCTTTGGTCAGCTTGTCTTTCAGGCTGGCAAACGTCGGCACTTGCGGTGCCTCAACGCCCAACAGCTTGATCAAGTGCCAACCGAAGGTGCTGCGTACCGGTGCCGAGACTTGGTCTTTGTTCAACGCGTACAAGGCAGTTTCGAAGTCCGGGTCGTAGACGCCAGGGCCGGCAAAGCCGAGGTCGCCGCCACTGTTGGCCGAACCCGGATCCTGGGAGAACTCCTTGGCCAGGGCTTCGAACTTCTCACCCTTGGCCAGGCGTGCCTGGATCTCTTCGATCTTGGCCTTGGCTTGCGCGTCGGTGACCTTGTCGTTGACTTCGATCAGGATGTGCGCGGCACGACGCTGTTCAGCGAGGTTGGCGGTTTCTTTCTGATAGGCCGCCTGCAGCTCTTCGTCCTTCACGCTGACCTGGTCGAAGAAGGAAGACTTCTTCAGTTCCAGGTAGTCGATGACCACCTGGTCCGGGGTCATGAACTCTTTGGCGTGCTGGTCGTAGTAAGCCTTGACCTCATCGTCGGTGAGTTTCACCGCGCCAGGGTTGGCCTTGATGTTGACGGTGGCGAAGTCGCGGGTCTGTTTTTCCAGACGCGCAAATGCCAGCACTTCGGCATCGGTGACGAAACCGCTGCCAGCAATACCTGCGCGAACCTGACCGATCAGCATTTCCTGGGTCAGCATCTGACGGAATTGCATACGGCTGTAGCCCAGTTGACGGATCACCTGGTCAAAGCGTTCGGCGTTGAACTTGCCGTCCACCTGGAATTCCGGTGTCTGCAGGATTACCTGGTCCAGCGCAGCTTCAGAGAAGCCAAACTTGGAGTCAGCCGCACCTTGCAGCAACAGCTTGCGATCGATCAGACCCTTGAGGGCCGCTTCGCGCAGCAGTTTTTCATCCAGCAGGGAGGCATCGAAATCCTTGCCCAGCTGTTGCATCAGCTGGCGACGTTGCATGTCGACGGCCTGGCTCAGTTCGGTCTGGGTGATTTCTTCACCGTTGACCTTGGCCACGTCCTGCTTACTGTTACCCGAAGCCTGGAAAATGGCCTCGATACCGGTGAACGCCATCAATGCGACGATGATCCCGATAATGGTCTTGGCAATCCAGCCTTGTGAATTGTCCCTGATATTTTGCAGCATGCGTCCCCCAGAAACGGTTGAACTTCAAGAATAGGCAACCGTGGAGCGTGGGTAGAGTACGGATATAAGAAAGGCGCATCCAAGGATGCGCCTTCTCGCAACTGGCGGAGCGGACGGGGGCTTTGGTTCTCCCCCCGGCTTCGCGACCCTATGCATACGTGGGTCTGCCGCCGCTCCGCTCCCAGGTCGAACCTACGTTCGTCCCGGGTAGGTAAAGGCTGGATCGAAGCTTAGTTAACAGCTTCTTTCAGGGCTTTACCGGCTTTGAAACCTGGTTTCTTGGCAGCAGCGATCTGCAGTGCTTTGCCAGTCTGTGGGTTACGGCCAGTGCGAGCTGGGCGGTCAGTCACAGAGAAAGTACCGAAGCCTACCAGGACCACGGAGTCGCCGGCCTTCAGAGCGCCAGTGACGGATTCGATTACTGCATCCAGCGCACGGCCAGCAGCAGCTTTCGGGATATCAGCGGATGCAGCGATAGCATCAATCAGTTCCGACTTGTTCACTCTAAGTCCCCTTATATATCTATTGAGTATGATTCTAAGTTTTTTGGTGAAAGCAAAAACCAGTGCTGAATGGCCTACAGACACTTAAGAGCCGCTTTATAACAAGGGCTCTAAAAAGCTGTCAAGGAAGCCCCCCAGGCTTTAACACATTAATGCGTGCTAATTCTTTCCTTGGAATCAGACTCGCGCTTTTCGTCCTTGGCAACTATCTCCGGAGCCACATCCGGCAAGGGCTCCGGCGCGTATTGCAGCGCAATTTGCAGGACCTCGTCAATCCATTTAACCGGTTTAATCTGCAGATCCTGCTTGATGTTGTCAGGAATTTCCTTCAAGTCGCGAACATTCTCTTCAGGAATGATCACCGTCTTGATACCACCCCGGTGTGCAGCAAGCAATTTCTCTTTCAGACCACCGATGGCCAATACCTGACCACGCAGGGTGATTTCCCCGGTCATGGCGACATCGGCGCGCACCGGAATGCCCGTCAATGCCGACACCAAGGCCGTGCACATGCCTACACCAGCGCTAGGGCCGTCTTTCGGGGTCGCCCCTTCCGGCATGTGGATGTGCGTGTCGTGCTTCTCGTGGAAGTCCAGGGGGATCCCCAGGCTCTTGGCGCGGCTGCGCACCACGGTCTGCGCGGCAGTGATGGATTCAACCATCACGTCACCCAGGGAACCGGTCTTGATCAGTTGACCTTTACCAGGAATGACAGCGGCTTCGATGGTCAGCAATTCGCCGCCCACCTGGGTCCACGCCAGGCCAGTCACCTGTCCTACCTGATCCTGCTGCTCAGCCAGGCCGTAGCGGAATTTCTTCACGCCCAGGAAGTGCTCCAGGGAGTCGGCAACTACCTTCACCGAGAAGCGTTTTTCCAATGCATGCTCTTTGACCGCCTTGCGGCAAATCTTCGCAATCTGGCGCTCCAAGCCCCGCACACCGGCCTCGCGAGTGTAGTAACGCACGATGTCGCGGATCGCCTCGACCTCGAATTCGATCTCGCCCTTCTTCAGGCCGTTGGCCGAAATCTGCTTGGGCGCGAGGTATTTGACGGCAATATTGATCTTCTCGTCTTCGGTATAACCCGGCAGACGAATCACTTCCATCCGGTCCAGCAACGCTGGCGGGATGTTCATGGAGTTGGAGGTGCACAGGAACATTACGTCGGACAGGTCGTAGTCGACTTCCAGGTAATGGTCGTTGAAATTGTGGTTTTGCTCGGGATCGAGCACTTCCAGCAACGCCGACGCTGGATCGCCACGCATGTCGCTGCCCATTTTGTCGATTTCATCGAGCAGGAACAGCGGGTTGCGCACGCCCACTTTTGTCATCTTTTGAATCAATCTTCCTGGCATCGAACCGATGTAAGTGCGGCGATGACCACGGATTTCCGCTTCATCACGCACACCACCGAGGGCCATGCGCACGAATTTACGGTTGGTGGCATTGGCAATCGACTCAGCCAGCGAGGTTTTACCCACGCCAGGCGGACCCACCAGGCACAACACCGGACCGCGAATCTTCTTCACGCGCTTTTGCACAGCGAGGTATTCGAGGATGCGTTCTTTGACTTCTTCGAGGCCATAGTGGTCGGCATCGAGAATGTCTTCGGCACGCGCCAGGTCCAGGCGCACTTTGGTCTGGGCCTTCCACGGGACTTGCACGAGCCAGTCGATGTAGGAGCGCACCACGGTGGCTTCGGCCGACATCGGTGACATCTGCTTGAGCTTGTTCAACTCGGCAGTGGCTTTGGTCAGGGCGTCTTTCGGCAGGCCAGCGGCATCGATGCGCTTTTTCAGCTCTTCGATTTCGTTGTGGCCTTCCTCGCTGTCGCCGAGTTCTTTCTGAATGGCCTTCATCTGCTCATTCAGGTAGTACTCGCGCTGGCTGCGCTCCATTTGTTTCTTCACGCGACCACGGATGCGTTTCTCGACCTGCAACAGGTCGATTTCGGCATCCAGCAGCGCCAGCACGTGTTCGACACGCGCCGACAGGTCGATGATTTCAAGGATGTCTTGCTTCTGCTCGATCTTCAGCGCCATGTGCGCGGCCATGGTGTCGACCAGGCGACTTGGCTCATCGATGCTGTTGAGGGAAGACAGGACTTCAGCCGGGACTTTCTTGCCCAACTGCACATACTGCTCGAATTGCGAGAGCAGGCTGCGTACAAACACTTCGGACTCGCGCTCAGGGGCCTCGACTTCGTCGATCAGCGCCACTTCAGCGCGCAGGTGGCCATCCACCTCCATGAAACGCTCGACCGCACCACGCTGCTCACCTTCCACCAGCACCTTGACGGTTCCATCTGGCAGCTTGAGCAGTTGCAGCACGGTCGCAATGGTACCGACGCGATACAGGGCATCTTCGCCTGGATCATCGTCAGCAGGATTCTTCTGGGCCAACAGCAGGATTTGCTTGTCGCCCGTCATCGCGGCCTCGAGGGCTTCGATAGACTTCTCGCGCCCCACGAACAGCGGGATAACCATGTGCGGATAGACGACGACATCACGCAACGGCAGGAGAGGCAATTCAATGGTGGTCTTCATGATTTCGCCTCTATGACAGATGAAAAATAAGCTTGAAACCAAGATGGGGGCTGCATGCAAAAAAAACAAGCTTATTGCCAGCAGTTAAACGCAGTAAACGCTTTGGGGTAAAAACGCCGTAAAAACAAAGGGGCCCCTGGAGGCCCCTTGTTTATACCGAAACCGCGGAACGCTTACGCGTCAGGCGCAGCCTTGGCAGCCGGCTCACTGTTTTCGTAGATATACAGTGGCTTGGACTTACCTTCTATAACGCTTTCGTCGATCACCACTTTACTCACCTCGGACTGCGAGGGGATTTCGTACATGGTGTCGAGCAACACGCCTTCCAGAATCGAACGCAGGCCACGTGCACCGGTCTTGCGTTCCAGTGCCCGCTTGGCCACCGATTTGAGGGCGTCGGTACGGAACTCGAGGTCCACACCTTCCATCTCGAACAACTTGGCGTACTGCTTGGTCAGGGCGTTTTTCGGCTCGGTGAGGATCTGAATCAGAGCAGCCTCATCCAGTTCGTCCAACGTCGCCAGGACTGGCAGACGACCCACGAATTCCGGGATCAGACCGAACTTGACCAGATCGTCAGGCTCGACTTCACGCAGGGACTCGCCAACCTTCTTGCCTTCTTCCTTGCTGCGCACTTCGGCACTGAAGCCGATGCCGCCACGGGTCGAACGCTGCTGGATGACTTTTTCCAGGCCGGAGAACGCACCACCACAGATAAACAGGATGTTGCGCGTATCAACCTGAAGGAATTCCTGCTGCGGGTGCTTGCGGCCGCCTTGTGGCGGTACGGAAGCGACCGTGCCTTCGATCAGTTTCAACAAGGCTTGCTGCACGCCTTCACCGGAAACGTCTCGCGTGATCGACGGGTTGTCCGACTTGCGCGAAATCTTGTCGATTTCGTCGATGTAGACAATACCCATCTGGGCTTTCTCTACGTCGTAGTCGCACTTCTGCAGCAGTTTCTGAATGATGTTCTCGACGTCTTCACCCACGTAGCCAGCCTCGGTGAGGGTGGTGGCGTCGGCGATGGTGAACGGAACGTTCAGCAGGCGAGCGAGGGTCTCTGCCAGCAGGGTTTTACCCGAGCCTGTAGGACCGATCAGCAAGATGTTGCTCTTGCCGAGTTCAACTTCGTCGCCTTTCTTGTCACGCTGGTTCAAGCGTTTGTAGTGGTTGTACACCGCTACGGCCAGAACCTTCTTTGCACGCTCTTGACCAATCACGTACTGGTCAAGGATGCCGCTGATTTCTTTAGGCGAAGGCAATTTATGCGCGCTGCTTTCGGCCTGGGCTTCCTGCACCTCCTCACGGATGATGTCATTGCACAGGTCGACGCACTCGTCGCAGATAAAGACCGAGGGGCCGGCAATCAATTTGCGCACTTCATGCTGGCTTTTGCCACAGAAGGAGCAATAGAGCAGCTTGCCGTTGTCCTCGCCGTTGCGGGTGTCAGTCATTCGTTCGATCCAAATCCGATAGGCTTGCAACACAAGATGAAGGCTTATGCGGGCTTTTTCAAGCCCGCCAGTGGTCGGACATGCCGACCAGCCCTATTTTGAGCAGCTTATATTAAGCGGGGCGCTGGCTGATCACGTCGTCGATCAACCCGTATGCTTTCGCAGCTTCGGCACTCATGAAGTTGTCGCGGTTGGTATCGCGCTCGATTTCTTCCAGGGTGTGCCCGCTGTGCTTGGCCATCAACGTATTGAGGCGCTCGCGAATAAACAGGATTTCCTTGGCGTGGATTTCGATGTCCGACGCCTGGCCCTGGAAACCGCCCAGTGGCTGGTGAATCATCACGCGCGAGTTCGGCAGGCAGAAACGCTTGCCTTCGGCACCGGCGGTCAGCAGGAATGCACCCATGCTGCAGGCCTGGCCAATGCACGTGGTCGAGACGTTCGGCTTGATGAACTGCATGGTGTCGTAGATCGACATACCTGCTGTCACCGAACCGCCCGGCGAGTTGATATAGAGATGGATGTCCTTGTCCGGGTTTTCCGCTTCAAGGAACAGCAGCTGCGCACAAATCAGGTTGGCCATGTAGTCCTCTACGGGGCCCACCAGAAAGATCACTCGCTCCTTGAGCAGGCGCGAGTAGATGTCGTAGGCGCGTTCGCCACGAGCGGACTGCTCGACAACCATCGGGACCAGGCCGCCAGCGGCCTGGACATCAGAGTTCTGCTGAATATAGGAATTACGGAACATGCTCTGCAGTTACTCCCAAATAGTCATGTCTTGAAAACGCATAAGCCAGCGCGAGGCTGGCTTATGGTTGTATTTCCAACGAGTTGGACAATCAGTCGGCTTGTGCTGCTTCCGCCGGTTTGACTGCTTCTTCGTAAGAGACCGCTTTATCGGTCACCTTAGCCTTCTGCAGAACAGTATCCACAACTTGTTCTTCCAGCACAACCGAACGCACTTCGTTCAGTTGCTGATCGTTCTTGTAGTACCAAGCCACGACCTGCTCAGGCTCCTGGTAGGCCGAAGCCATTTCCTGGATCATTTCGCGAACGCGGTCTTCGTCAGGCTTGAGGTCAAACTGCTTGACCACTTCAGCCACGATCAGGCCCAGCACGACGCGGCGCTTGGCTTGTTCTTCGAACAGCTCGGCCGGCAGTTGGTCAGGCTTGATGTTGCCACCAAACTGCTGGACAGCTTGAACGCGCAAGCGATCCACTTCGTTGGACAGCAGGGCCTTAGGCACTTCGATCGGGTTGGCGGCCAGCAGACCGTCCATGACCTGGTTCTTGACCTTGGACTTGATGGCCTGACGCAGCTCGCGCTCCATGTTCTTGCGAACTTCGGTGCGGAAGCCTTCGATACCGGTTTCCTTGATGCCGAATTGAGCGAAGAACTCTTCGTTCAGCTCTGGCAGCTTAGGCTCGGAAACGCTGTTGACGGTCACGGTGAACTCGGCGGCTTTGCCAGCCAGGTCCAGGTTCTGGTAGTCAGCAGGGAAGGTCAGGTTCAGAACGCGCTCTTCGCCGGCTTTGGCGCCAACCAGGCCGTCTTCGAAGCCCGGGATCATGCGGTTGGAACCCAGCACCAGCTGAGTACCCTTGGCGGAGCCGCCAGCGAAGACTTCGCCGTCAACCTTGCCAACGAAATCGATGTTCAGCTGGTCTTCGTTCTGGGCAGCGCGGTCGGCCACTTCGAAACGGGTGTTCTGCTTGCGCAGGATTTCCAGCATGTTGTCCAGGTCCGAATCAGCCACTTCGGCGCTCAGACGCTCGATTTCGATACCTTCGAAACCGGCCACTTCAAATTCAGGGAACACTTCGAATACAGCAACGTATTCCAGGTCCTTGCCAGCTTCCAGGGACTTAGGCTCGATCGACGGCGAACCCGCTGGGTTCAGCTTGTGCTCGACAACAGCTTCGTAGAACGAAGCCTGGATCACGTCACCGACAGCTTCCTGGCGCGCATCGGCACCAAAACGGCGCTTGATTTCGCTCATTGGCACTTTGCCTGGACGGAAACCAGCGATCTTGGCCTTCTGGGCAGTCTGCTGCAGACGCTTGTTGACCGCAGTTTCGATGCGCTCAGCCGGCACGGTGATGCTCAGGCGACGCTCGATAGCAGTAGTATTTTCAACAGAAACTTGCATGGATATTCCTCGTTGCACAGACGTTAGCCGGCCATTTCCGACCCCAATCAAGGGCATGCATTCTAGTGGGTCAAACTCAAGAAGTCACCCTACTGCAAATACGCCCGAAAACAGCCGGCAATTTATCGGTACGAAGGCACGGATGCACCTCGCCCCGGTGACAAATACAACCCATCACGCCAGGGCTCTGCGCCGCCCCTTCTATATATAGAAGAAGTCGTCATCCATCTCCCTGACGGCCAACCCCGCAAACAGGGCTGGCAGGCAGCGCAGCATCATCGAGATACATAAATACGACGAAACGCGCTGCCATCGCGCCCCATTACCTGCAGCCGCTGGATATTTCGAACCGCTGAAACCAAAAAAGGCGCCAGACTGTTAAATCTGGCGCCTTTCGAATATGGGGTGGACGAAGGGGATCGAACCCTCGACAACGGGAGTCACAATCCCGTGCTCTACCAACTGAGCTACGCCCACCATATTGCGTTAACAAAGAAACCAAACCACTTCTTTGTCGAGCCCTGCCCTGCCTTTCGACGGGACCAAGCTTTATTTGGTGCGGATGAAGAGACTCGAACTCTTACGCCTCGCGGCGCTGGAACCTAAATCCAGTGTGTCTACCAATTCCACCACATCCGCGCTTGAAGCTCTTAAAGCAAAGGCGCCAGACGATTAATCTGGCGCCTTTAAAATATGGGGTGGACGAAGGGGATCGAACCCTCGACAACGGGAGTCACAATCCCGTGCTCTACCAACTGAGCTACGCCCACCATATAGCGCTACTTGTGCCAAAGCTGCCTAATGGCGCACCCGGCAGGACTCGAACCTGCGACCATCCGCTTAGAAGGCGGATGCTCTATCCAGCTGAGCTACGGGCGCCTGATTAATCTGTACTCTTGGAGGATTACAAACTAAGTGCTTCCAGCCTTACAGAACAACACGCTATTCTGCTCGACCTTCTTAACCAGTGCTAGGCTGTGCCCGACAAGTGCGACGAATAGTATAGACGCCCTCGAAACCCGTCAAATCTTTTTTGAAAAAAACTGATTTTATTTAAGGGGTTAGGGCAATTTGCAGACCAAGCGCCTTTGCCCTCACGTCCTGGCATGCGAGAATGCGCGCACTTTTCTTCCCCCTCTCGATGGTTAATCACGCGTAATGACTGCACAACTTATCGACGGCAAATCAATCGCCGCCAGCCTGCGCCAGCAGATCGCCAAACGAGTCACCGAGCGCAGCCAGCAAGGCCTGCGCACGCCTGGCCTCGCGGTGATCCTGGTCGGCAGCGATCCTGCCTCTCAGGTTTATGTCTCGCACAAGCGTAAAGACTGTGAAGAGGTCGGCTTTATTTCCAAGGCCTACGACTTGCCTTCCGAAACCACCCAGCAGGCCCTGACCGACCTGATCGACAGCCTCAACGACGACCCGAAGATCGATGGCATCCTGCTGCAACTGCCATTGCCCGAGCATCTGGACGCCTCCAAATTGCTGGAGCGCATTCGCCCCGACAAAGACGTCGACGGTTTCCACCCTTATAACGTCGGCCGCCTGGCCCAGCGCATCCCACTGCTGCGCCCGTGCACGCCAAAAGGCATCATGACCCTGCTGGAAAGCACCGGTGTCGACCTGTACGGCCTCGATGCAGTCGTGGTCGGCGCCTCCAACATCGTCGGCCGCCCGATGGCCATGGAATTGTTGCTGGCCGGTTGCACTGTGACCGTCACCCACCGTTTCACCAAAGACCTCGCCGGCCACGTCGGCCGCGCCGACCTGGTTGTGGTTGCTGCCGGCAAGCCAGGACTGGTCAAAGGTGAATGGATCAAGGAAGGCGCCATCGTCATCGACGTGGGCATCAACCGCCAGGACGACGGCAAGCTGGTGGGCGATGTGGTGTACGAAACCGCCCTGCCCCGCGCCGGCTGGATCACCCCAGTGCCAGGCGGCGTCGGCCCGATGACCCGCGCTTGCCTGCTGGAAAATACCCTGTACGCCGCAGAGACCCTGCACGCTTAATAACCAGGCGTACTTAAAAAGCCCTGCTTTAGCGCAGGGCTTTTTATTGCCCGCGATAAACCCTGTTTTTTCTTAGTTTTTAAGAACTTTCATCGGGTTCTAGAAGAACATTCGACAGTTTCTGATCCATACTCCTAAAATGTAACGGCATTTATCAAAAACCCGTTCCCGAACGGTATTTCCTTACTTTTTTAGCGAGTTCACCCGCGTGAAAATTCGTCTCTCTATTGTCAGCCTATTTTTTGCTTTCACAGGCACCTTCGCGCACGCCGCCGAAACCACCCAGGCCCCGCGTGACACATCCAAACTGCAAATCGCTTCCGGCAGCGCCATGCTGGTGGACCTGCAGACCAATAAAGTCATTTATTCCAGCAACCCCGACGTGGTGGTGCCAATCGCCTCGGTGAGCAAGTTGATGACCGGCCTGATCGTGCTGGAAGCCAAGCAGAACATGGATGAGTACATCGATATCAACATCAAGGACACGCCGGAAATGAAAGGCGTGTTCTCCCGCGTGAAAATCGGCAGTGAAATGCCGCGCAAAGAGATGCTGCTGATCGCCCTGATGTCCTCGGAAAACCGCGCTGCCGCCAGCCTGGCGCACCACTACCCAGGCGGCTACCCGGCGTTTATCGCGGCGATGAACGCCAAGGCCAAGGCGCTGGGCATGACCAGCACTCACTATGTAGAACCCACGGGCCTGTCGATCCACAACGTGTCCACCGCCCGTGACCTGAGCAAGCTGCTGGCCGCCGCGCGTCACTACCCGTTGCTGAGCCAGTTGAGCACCACCAAGGAAAAGACCGTGTCGTTCCGCAAGCCCAACTACACCCTGGGCTTCTCCAACACCGACCACCTGATCAACCGCGCCAACTGGGATATCAAGCTGACCAAGACCGGTTTCACCAACCAGGCCGGCCACTGTCTGGTGCTGGTGACCAGCATGGGCAACCGTCCGGTGTCGTTGGTGATCCTGGATGCTTTCGGCAAATTCACCCACTTTGCCGATGCCAGCCGTATCCGCAATTGGGTCGAGACCGGCAAGAGCGGTTCAGTGCCGGATGTGGCGCTGCGCTACAAGGCCGACAAGAACCTGAAGAATCGCCCCAACGCTGCGGAAGCCCGTCGCTAAGCGATATAAAAAACGGCGCTTTGATAGCGCCGTTTGTTTATTTGCGTTCCGCCAACACCTTCAGCGCCTGCGCCGCCGCCCGCTCCTGCCCGGCCTGGGCCGTCGCATTCGCCGAGTCCCGCCACCGTTGTGCATCCACATTCGCCGGCAACTGGCTCGGGCGCTGGGTGAGGATTGCCCAACTGCCGGCGCTTTTCCATTTGGACTCAAAGTCGCTGAAGCTCATCAGCAAGCGCCGATCCATCCCCGAGCGCAACAACACCGTGCTTTTCTGCTGGTTGAACCCCACCACGACCACGTAGTGCGCATCCGACCACAGCCCGCCGCCAATCCGCGCCATCACCGGATAACCCGCCGCCACCTGGGCCAGCACTGCCGTCAGCTTGGCCTCCAGCGGATACACCATCAGCCCGTACTCACGCGCCAGCACCTGCATGTTGCGCTCAAGGTCGGCTTCGCCGCCCGGCAGATGCAACGGTTTATCCAACAGCCCCGGTGTCATGACAATGCCTTGTTGCGACAGCATGCTGGCTAAAGACGTAGGACCGCTCTGGTAGGCCTCGCTGCGAAAGGTCGGCACGCCATTGAGTTCGACGCGCTCCGGCAGGCCGGCCAGTCTCGACGGGGTGGAGGAACACGCCGCAAGGCCCAAGGCACACGCGAGGAACAAGGATGTTTTCAGGTTCGACCGTAACCGCAATTTTCTACTCTCTTGATCAACTGCCGGTAAGGGCCCTGATCATAGGACGCTCTGCTACGCGGGTATAGCCCGCAGCTTTAGTAAAGGACGCGGATAGAGCAAAGAAGTTGGACAGACACGACCATTGGTCAATAGCAGGCAACCGCCAGGTAGCTAGACTGTCCATTGAGAAGACTGTGTGTGCCCCCTGCGGGGCGAAAGGAGGCCCGAATGAGCCTTGCAACAACGATTGTCCTGTTGATCTGCGGTTGGCTGGCTGTAGCCGGCGCCATGTTGTGGGGGGTGTTGCGCATCACCCGTCGGCACCATCACCCCCACGTCAAACCCGCTGCACCCGCCAAGCCCCATAAGGTAGCGGTACATCACGCCTAGCCCGGCATGCAATTGAAGTCCTGAGTCGCCGCGACTTCCTTGCCGTGACCATCCATCAAGGATGCGCGCACGGTGGTGCCCAGGCTCGACTCCACCAGGGTGTAGTGCTCACCTGCCTTGAAATCCTTGTACTCGACCCGACCCTGGCAGTCCTGCTGGTTGTCGTCGCCTGGCTCTTCTTCGAACAGCGTCACATCCAGGCGATGGTCTCCAGGCGTCACTTCAAAGAAACGTCCGTCATCCACACGCTTGCCGTCAACGCGTTCGGCCATCAGGTCGTTGGGGGCCTCTTCTTTCAGACCGATCCACGCTTCGCTCGGGTCGGCCTTGGGGATCGGGCCGGCGCACGCCGACAACAACAGCACAGCACCGAGGGCGGGAATCAATAACAGAGGTTTGAGTGACATGGCAGGGCTCCAACAAATAGGGACGATGTGTCCGATGGGCTACAAGCTTGAGGAGCCACCCTTTGTAGAACAAATGAATACATATGAAACGATCTTCAGCCCCTTCCTAAATGTTCCTTCACCTGGCTGAAAGGTGCGTGTTAGGTGGGTCGGGCAAGACTGCCGGGGTTTGCAATCCTGCTCCCTCCGGAGGTTTCACGCATGCTCGGGCTGGTAAAGACCGCACTGCAAAAGCCGTACACGTTTATCGTGTTGGCCATATTCATCTGCATCATCGGGCCGATGGCGGCCCTGCGTACCCCCACTGACGTTTTCCCGGACATCGGCATCCCCGTGGTTGCCGTGGTCTGGCAGTACAACGGCCTGTCGCCGGACGCCATGGCCGGTCGGGTGATCTACACCTATGAACGCTCCCTGAGCACCACCGTCAACGACATCGAGCATATCGAATCGCAATCCCTGCCCGGCATGGGCATCGTCAAGATCTTCTTCCAACCCGGCGTGGATATCCGCACCGCCAACGCCCAGGTGACAGCGGTGTCACAAACCGTGCTCAAGCAGATGCCGCCGGGCATCACGCCGCCGCTGATCCTCAACTACAGCGCCTCCACGGTGCCGATTTTGCAGATGGCGTTCTCCAGCCCCAGCCTCTCGGAAGCCAAGATCCGCGACTTGGTGCAGAACAACATCCGCCTGCCCCTGAGCGCCCTGCCCGGATTGGCCATGCCGACGCCAATGGGCGGCAAGCAGCGCCAGATCACGCTGGACCTCGACCCACAGGCGCTGGCCGCCAAAGGCTTGTCGGCCCAGGACGTGGGGAACGCCTTGGCCCTGCAGAACCAGATCATCCCGGTGGGCACCGCCAAACTCGGCCCCAACGAATACACGATCCTGCTCAACAACAGCCCCAAGGCCATCGATGAGCTGAATGACCTGCCGATCAAGACCGTCGATGGCGCCTTGATCACCATCGGCCAAGTCGCCCACGTGCGCGACGGCTCGCCGCCGCAGACCAATATCGTGCGCGTCGACGGCCACCGTGCGGTCCTCATGCCAGCGCTGAAAAACGGCAGCATCTCCACCCTGTCGATCATCGACGGCATCCGCCAGATGCTGCCGCGCATCAACGAAACCCTGCCGCCGTCGCTGAAGACCTCGCTGCTGGGGGACGCCTCGGTGTTCGTCAAACAGTCGGTGGGCAGCGTGGCCCAGGAAGGCATCATTGCCGCGCTGCTGACCAGTGCGATGATCCTGCTGTTCCTCGGCAGTTGGCGTTCCACGATCATTATTGCCGCCTCGATTCCCCTGGCCGTGCTGTCGGCGATTGCACTGCTGGCGGTCAGCGGGCAAACCCTCAACGTGATGACCCTCGGCGGGCTGGCGTTGGCGGTGGGAATCCTGGTGGACGACGCCACGGTGACCATCGAAAACATCAACTGGCACCTGGAACAAGGCAAGGCGGTGAAGACCGCAATCCTCGACGGCGCCGCACAGATCGTCGGCCCGGCGTTCGTCTCGCTGCTGTGTATCTGCATCGTGTTCGTGCCGATGTTTTTGCTGCAAGGCATCGCCGGTTACCTGTTCCGGCCGATGGCCCTGGCGGTGATCTTTGCCATGGCCAGCTCGTTCATTCTTTCGCGTACGCTGGTGCCGACCCTGGCGATGTTCCTGCTCAAGCCGCACACGCCGGAGCCAGGCGCCGGGCATCATCCGGAAGATGCATTCATCAACCATCACGAGGGCGAGCAGCACAAGAAACCACGCAATCGCGTGCTGCAATCGGTGCTGAATTTCCAGCAGGGCTTTGAACGGCACTTCTCGAACATCCGTGACACCTACCATGGTCTGCTGACCTTGGCCTTGGGTAATCGCAAGGGCTTTATCGTCGGTTTCCTGGCTTGCGTGCTGGCGTCGTTCCTGTTGCTGCCGAGCCTCGGCCAGGACTTCTTCCCGGCCACCGACGCGGGCGCATTGGCCCTGCACGTGCGCCTGCCACTGGGCACGCGCATCGAAGAAAGCGCCGCCGCCTTCGACCGTATCGAAGCGCGGATTCGCGAGGTGATTCCCGCCGAAGAACTCGACACCATCGTCGACAACATTGGCATCCCGCTGAGCGGCATCGACATGGCCTACAGCAGCAGCGGCACCATCGGCCCGCAGGACGGCGACATCCAGGTCACCCTGAAAAAAGACCACGCGCCCACCGCCGATTACGTGAAGAAACTGCGCGAAACCCTGCCGGAAAGTTTCCCCGGCAGCCACTTCGCATTCCTGCCAGCCGACATCAGCAGCCAGATCCTCAACTTCGGCGCCCCGGCCCCGCTGGACGTGAAAATCTCCGGGCGCAGCGATGAAGAAAACCGCGCCTATGCGGTGGAACTGGAGCGGCGCCTGCAACACGTACCCGGCATCGCTGACCTGCGCATCCAGCAGTCCACCGGCTACCCGTCCTTGCAGGTCAACGTCGACCGCCTGCGCGCCAACGGCCTGGGCATTACCGAACGTGACGTGACCAACAGCATGGTCGCCTCCCTCGCCGGCAGTTCCCAAGTGGCACCGACCTTCTGGCTCAACCCCGCCAACGGCGTGTCCTACTCGATCGTCGCCGCCACCCCGCAATATCGCCTCGACAGCCTGCCTTCGCTGGAAGCGCTGCCGGTGACCGGCGCCGATGGCAAGTCGCAGATCCTTGGCGGCGTGGCCACCATCTCCCGTGTGCAAAGCCCGGCGGTGGTGACCCATTACAACATCGAACCGACCCTGGACCTGTACGCCAACGTGCAAGGTCGCGACCTCGGCGGCGTGGCCCGCGATGTGCAGAAAGTGCTGGATGACACCGCGTCCATGCGCCCCAAAGGCGCGGTGATCAGCCTGCACGGGCAAATCGATGCGTTGCACGAAGCCTTCAGCGGCTTGAGCTTTGGCTTGCTTGGCGCGGTGGTGCTGATCTACCTGCTGATCGTGGTCAACTTCCAGTCGTGGGTCGATCCGTTCGTGATCATCACCGCCTTGCCGGCCGCACTGGCGGGGATCGTGTGGATGCTGTTCCTCAGCGGCACCTCGTTGTCGGTGCCCGCCTTGACCGGCGCGATCCTGTGCATGGGCGTAGCCACCGCCAACTCGATCCTGGTGGTGAGCTTCTGCCGTGAACGCCTGGCCGAACATGGCGATGCGCTCAAGGCCGCGCTGGAAGCCGGTTACACGCGCTTTCGCCCGGTGTGCATGACCGCCCTGGCGATGATCATCGGCATGTTGCCCCTGGCGATTTCCGAGGAGCAAAACGCCCCGCTCGGCCGGGCGGTGATCGGTGGCCTGATCCTCGCCACCACCGCCACTCTGTTATTTGTCCCCGTGGTCTTTAGCCTGGTCCACGGCCGTCACCCTACTCGCGCCACTGCTGGAGAAACGTCTCATGTCGTCTGATCACAAACCCTCGCGCAAGCGTCTGATGCTCATGGGTGTCGGCGGCCTGACCCTGGCCGCCCTGTTGGTCGCCAACGGCCTGCACGCCCGCACGCTGCACGAACAATCGGTCACGGCCTGGACCGAAACCGCCGCCGTCCCGCAGGTGATGGTGTTCCAACCGCAGCAGAATGCCGCCGGCGACACCCTGCGCTTGCCGGCGCACCTGGAAGCCTGGAGCAAGGCGCCGATTCACGCCCGCGTCAGCGGCTACTTGAAAGACTGGAAAGCCGACATCGGCACCCAGGTCAAAGCCGGGCAAATCCTTGCCGAGATCGACAGCCCCGACCTGGACCAGCAACTGGTGCAAACCCATGCACGGCTGATACAGGAACAGGCCAACGCACGCCTGGCCGAAACCACCGCGACGCGCTGGCAAAACCTGCTCGCCAGCCATTCGGTTTCGCGCCAGGAGGCCGATGAAAAAACCTCCAACGCCGCCGCCGCAAAAGCCAACGCCGAAGCCGCCGCTGCCGACTATGCGCGGCTGTCCGCATTGGAAAGCTACAAGACGATCCGCGCGCCGTTCGCCGGCACCATCACCGCACGCAACACCGATATCGGCCAATTGATCAAGGCCGACACCGACAGCGATCCCGAGCTGTTCAACATCGCCGACACCCATCAATTGCGCCTGTATGTGCCCGTGCCGCAGAACTACGCGGCGGTCATCCACCCCGGCCTTGAAGCCGAGCTGACTGTGCCCGAGCACCCCGGTGAGCACTTCAAGGCGCGCCTGATCGGTGATTCCACCGCCATCGACCGCCGCTCCGGCACCCTGCTTGCGCAGTTCGTGGCAGACAACCCTAATGGCGAATTGCTCCCCGGTGACTACGCCGAAGCCACCTTGCCGATTCCGGCGGATACCCACGGCGTGAGCATTCCGGCCAGCGCGTTGATCTTCCGTGCCCAAGGCACACAGGTGGCGGTGCTGGATGCGCAGAATCACGTACACCTGCAGGACATTCACATCGGCCTGGACCTGGGCGAACGCCTGGTCATCGACCAAGGCCTGAAACCCGCCGACCGCGTCGTCGACAACCCGCCGGACGCCCTGCGTGAAGGCGACCCAGTGCAACTAGCCGCCGCCGGAGGTGCGCATGCGCCTAAGGCTTAAACCCCTGGCAGCGCTGATGCTGCTGGCGTTGCAGGGCTGCTCGATGGCGCCGACCTACAAGGTGCCTACTGTTGACCTGCCGGCCGGCTACCGCGAACAGACCAGCGAGGGTCCCTGGCACAGCGCGCAACCGTCCGATCAATTGGCCCCCGAATGGTGGACGCTCTACCAGGATTCGCGCCTGAACGACCTGCAACAGCAACTGCTCAAGGCCAACCCCGACTTGGCGGCGGCACTCGCGCACTTCGATGCGTCCCAGGCCTATGCCAGCCAATTGCATGCGGGGTTGTTCCCGCAGATCACCGCCAGCGCGCAGCCATTGCGCCAGCGGCAATCGGACTCGCGGCCGCTGCGAGGGGATACGCAGCCATCGGTGTACAACAGCAACACCGCAGGGTTTTCACTGAGCTACGACCTGGACCTGTGGGGCAAAATCCGCAACCAGGTGGCGGCCGGAGATGCACAGGCACAGGCGTCCGGCGATGATTTGGCGGTGGCGCGCTTGAGCCTGCAACATCAGTTGGCGACCTTGTACGTGCAGCTCAACGGGCTGGATGCCCAGGCGCGGATTCTCAAGAGTTCGCTGGATGATTTCAGCCAGGCATTGCAACTGACTCGCAGCCGATATGAAGGCCAGATTGCGTCGGAGCTCGACCTGACGCGCGCACAGAATCAGTTGGCCGAAGCCAAGGCGCAATGGGATGAAGTACAGGGCCAACGCAACCTCACCGAACATGCGATAGGCGAATTGGTGGGCGTGGCCGCCAGTAATTTCAGTTTGTCGCCAAGCGAGAGGTTGATCGCGCTGCCGGGGATTCCTTCGCAGCTACCGAGCCACCTGCTGCAACGTCGGCCGGATATCGCGGCGGCGGAACGCCGGGTGTTTGCAGCCAATGCCAATATCGGCGTAGCCAAGGCCGCGTGGTACCCGGACTTCAGCCTGACCGGGCTGATCGGTGGGCAGACGCAAGGCGTCGGCAACCTGCTGTCGGCGGGCAATCGCTATTGGGCGCTGGGGCCCACTGGTGAACTTGCCGATCTTTGATGGCGGCCGCTTGAGCGCCAATGAACGCCAAGCCAAAGCCGAGTTTGAAGAAGCCTCGGCGCAATACCGCAGCCATGTCTTGAAAGCGGTGCGCGAAGTCGAGGACAACCTGGCGCAGCTACGAGACCTGCAACAGGAAGCCCAGGATGAGCAGGCGGCGGCGGATGCGGCGCAACACACACAAACGCTGGCGATGAACAGCTACGAGGCCGGCGCGGTAAGCTACCTGGACGTGGTCACCGCACAGACGGCAGCCTTGCAGGCACAACGCACGTTGCAGGCGGTACAGACCCGTCAGTTGCAGGCGAGCGTGGGGTTGGTCACCGCGCTCGGTGGGGGTTGGCAATCTGGCGACCCGGTTTTGCACCAATCAACTTTGCCTGCCCGTCCTTCTGCTTCCCCGTCCGCGCCTCGGTGATCAAACCCGGAATCAACTTGCCCTCGGGCAGGTTTTTCCAGAACCGGCTCGGCAGATGCCCTTCCATCACCTTGGGGTTCAAGCGCGCCGGGTTGAAGATGTGGCTGTAATAGGTCAGCCACATCGCACTGTGGGGGTCCTCGACATTCTGTGCCAGCTGGCGCCAAGCCTCGGGGCACTCGCGCTGATGAACAAGCTGCTCGCCGTCGTAATACACCCCATCCAACGGCGTGGCGATCATCCAGCGATGACGCCCCATCCGTCCTACAAAATGCTGACTGGCGGACTTCAGGATGTCGTGGGCCGGCTCATGCCAGGCCACATATTCCGGCAACTCCAGCCCCGCCCCGGCCGGTAGCGCGACAAATCGCACAAACGCATGCAGATGGTGCGCCTCGCGACTGACCTGCTTGATCCGCCGCTGCAACTCACTGCCCAGCTTGTCCCCCGCCAGCATCGCCGTGCGGTCACCATGACTGACGCGCCACAACACTTCATACAACAGGCTCCAGCGCTGGTCCCCGTGGTAGCAGGCCGCCGACTCCAGCAATTCCAGCAGGGCCTTGGGCACCCGCGTCTGGTAAGGCCCCAAGCCTTCGGGAATCGGTTCGTCGGTGGCAAACAGGTCCGCCACCTCAGCCTCGCCCCAGCTCACCTGGCTGGGGTCGACCTGATGACTCAGCAGCCAGCGCGCCTGCTCGCGCCAGGTGCTGAACAGGTTGTTGCACTCCAGGCTGATCATCCCCACAAGCCCATTTGCTGCGGCTGCGGACGGTCGCGCAATTGCTCGCGCAGCAACACGCTGGTGCTGTCAGCCTGTTGCGGATGGTAGTCGCTGGTGATGAAAAACGGCTTGGCCTTGGCCAGCACACACCGCATGCGCGCCAGGTCTTCGAAGCGGATCTTGCGCTCGCGGCGCAGGTCCACCAGGCGCTGGGTAGTGCGCAGGCCAATGCCTGGGATACGCGCGATCAAGGTCGGTTCGGCGCGGTTCAGGTCCAGGGGGAACACCTCACGGTTTTCCAGGGCCCAGGCCAGCTTGGGGTCGATATCCAGGGCCAGGTGGCCGGGGCCTTGGAAAAGCTCGTTGGCGCTGAAGCCATAACTGCGCAACAGGAAGTCCGCCTGGTACAAGCGGTGCTCGCGCATCAAGGGCGGTGCTGCCAAAGGCACGCTTTTCGGACTGTTGGGAATGGGGCTGAACGCCGAGTAATACACGCGGCGCAGCTTGAAATTACCGTACAACGCCTCGGCGCCGTGGAGGATGGTGCTGTCATCGGTGTCGTCGGCGCCGACGATCAGTTGCGTGCTCTGCCCGGCCGGGGCAAAACGCGGCGCGCGCGGTTCGTTGCGGACCGTCTGCTCGCCGGTGTAGATGGTCTGCATGGCCTGCTTGATCGACACGATCTTTTTTTCCGGCGCCAGGGTCTGCAGGCTGGCCTCGGTGGGCAATTCGATGTTCACGCTCAGGCGATCGGCATACTTCCCGGCTTCGGCGATCAGCGCCGGGTCGGCGTCAGGAATGGTCTTGAGATGGATATAGCCGCGAAAGTCATGCTCTTCGCGCAGCAATTTGGCGACCCGCACCAACTGCTCCATGGTGTAGTCGGACGAACGGATGATGCCGGAACTGAGAAACAGCCCGCTGACGCAATTGCGCCGGTAGAAGTCCAGGGTCAGGGTAACCACCTCCTCCGGGCTGAAACGCGCGCGGGGCACGTCGCTGGAGCGGCGGTTGACGCAGTACTGGCAGTCGTAAAGACAGAAGTTGGTGAGCAACACCTTGAGCAGCGACACACAACGCCCGTCCGGCGTGTAGCTATGGCAAATACCCATGCCATCGGTGGAACCCAGCCCCGCCTTGCCCTCGGAGCTGCGCTTGGGCGCGCCACTGCTGGCGCACGAAGCATCGTACTTGGCGGCGTCGGCGAGAATGCTGAGTTTTTCGATCAACTGCATGGAGGGTTACCGATACTGGTTTTTTGTACAGTATCAGGGGAAAGCTGCAGGCTGCAAGCTTGGAGCTTGCAGCTAGACTCTTGCAGCTAGACTCTTGCAGCTGGAACTCAGCTTGCCGTGGCGAGCAACAGGTCCTGCACCGAGCGCCCCTTGCCGCGCCCACGGTCCAGCGCATACAGCGACGCCGCAATCTCATCCGCACGAATCGGCAATACCGACAGCAAAGTATCGCTCAAGCCGTGGCTGGCCTGGCTGAAGCCTTGGATGTAGATACCGGCGTTGCAACGCTCATCAGTGACGATGCGGTAGTCACGCGCCACCTCGAAGTCACCCAGGTAGTCTTCCAGCGGCGCGAGCAAGGCGCGGTGCGTCTGGCGCTCGTAGCCGGTGGCCAGGATCACCGCGTCGTAGTGATTGATGCTGGTGTCGCCGTTGGCGTTGTTGCGCAGCACCAGTTCGATGCCCAGCGGGCCTGGGGTGGCCTTCTCGACCACGGTCATGGTGCGGAACGCCTGGCGCGCGATGCCGGAGACTTTCTGGCGGTAGAAGATGCCGTAGATACGCTCGATCAGGTCCAGGTCCACCACCGAATAGTTGGTGTTCTGGTATTCGGCGACCAAACGCTCACGCTCGGCGCCCTCCTGCTGGAACACCAGGTCGGTGAAGGCCGGCGAGAACACTTCGTTGACGAACGGGCTGTCGTCGGCGGGCTTGAGCGCCGAACCGCGCAGGATCATGTCGACCTGCACCGACGGGAAACTGTCATTCAAGTCGATGAAGGCTTCTGCCGCGCTCTGGCCACCGCCGATGATGGCGATGCGCATGGCCTTGCCCTCGACACACGGCTGACTGGCCATGCGCTCCAGGTATTGGGAATGGTGGAACACCCGGCTGTCGCCCTTCAGCGCCTTGAACGCTTCAGGAATACGCGGCGTGCCGCCGGCGCTGACCACCACCGAACGGGTGGTGCGCACATGTTGCTCACCCAGCGCATCGCGGGAAATCACGCGCAGCGCTTCAACCTGCTGCTGGTGCAGGATCGGCTCGATGGCCAGCACTTCCTCGCCATAGCGCGCCTGGGCCTGGAACTGCCCGGCGACCCAGCGCAGGTAGTCGTTGTACTCCATGCGGCACGGGTAGAAGGTGCCCAGGTTGATGAAGTCCACCAGGCGGTCGTGGGCTTTCAGGTAGTTGACGAAGGAATACGGGCTGGTGGGGTTGCGCAGGGTCACCAGGTCCTTGAGGAACGAGATCTGCAGTTCGCTCTGGGTCACCAGGGTATTGCCGTGCCAGCGGTAGTCAGCCTGTTTGTCGAGAAACAGCACGTCCAGTTTGCCCTGGGCCTTTTCGCGCTCCTGCAGGGCGATGGCCAGCGCCAGGTTCGAAGGGCCGAAACCGATACCGATCAGGTCGTGAACCGCGGGCGAAGCAATTGCCTGTGTCATTCCAGTGTCCTCTGGATAAGCCCCTTGGCGGTGGGGCGGAAATACCTTCAAGACCTGAACAACAGGCCGTGTGTTGATAGGAAACGAGGACAGTGAAATAAAATTTAACTGATCATTGATCAGTGCGCTTCCCACTCGCGCATCCGCACCCGGCAGTGCTTCATGGCGTTGACGATGTGTTTTTCCACCAGGGCGCGGGAAATGCACAGGCGTTCGGCGATCTGCAGGTGGGTCAGGCCTTCGAGCTTGCGCAGCAGGAAGCTGTCGCGACAGGCCGCCGGCAGCTCGGCCAGGGCGCGTTCGAGCAGTTCCAGGCGCTGGCCGTGGTCGTGACTGGTATGGGGCGAACTGCTGGCGAAGCACTCTTGCGCATCCAGCACGTCCAGGGGTTCGACCTGGCGCAAGGCGTTGCGCCGATGGCCGTCGATCACCAGGTTGAGCGCGGTGCGGTACAAAAAGGCACGGGGTTGTTCGATCGGCGTGTCGCTGGAACGCTCCAGCACCCGGACATAAGCGTCATGCACCACATCTTCGGCCACCTGACGGTTGCCCAGCTTGGCGTTGAGGAAACACACCAGCTCGCGATAGTAGTTTTCCAACATGACTCCCGACCGCCGGGTGGCGGCATTAGGTCCTTGGGTGCAAATAAAGACAGCCTTCAGGTGATGGCAGTTTGAGTGCGTGCAATTTATAGTAATTCTCATCTACTTTTAAAGCAGACTTGCATCAACGGACGATTTTTTTCTTCAAAGGAGCTGTAACTGCTTATGTAACTGCCTAAATCCCCGCGCAATTCCCTCGTTTACTTGTCAGCTCCCCGCAACTGCGGTCCGAACTTTCCTGGCTGGAACCAAAGCATGAAACGCCCTCGACCTGCCCGACGCGCCTTGCTTGTTATCGCGTGCCTGATCCCCATTATCGCTGTCGCGGCCTGGCAAGTGCTGCCGCCGGGGCGTGACACCCTCACCACCGTCACCGTCACCCGCGGCAGTATCGAAAACAGCGTGACCGCCCTGGGCACCCTGCAGCCGCGCCGTTACGTGGACGTGGGCGCCCAGGCCTCCGGACAGATCCGCAAGATCCACGTCGAGGCCGGCGACCAGGTCGAGGAAGGCCAGTTGCTGGTGGAGATCGACCCTTCCACGCAAAAAGCCAAGCTGGACGCCAGCCGCTACGCCATCGAAAACCTCAAGGCCCAATTGCAGGAGCAAAAGGCCCAGCACGAATTGGCACGCCAGAAGCACCAGCGCCAGCAACGCCTGGCCGCCGGCAACGCCACCCGTGAAGAAGACGTGCAAACCGCCAAGGCCGAACTGAGCGCCACCCAGGCGCGGGTCGACATGTTCCAGGCGCAGATTCAGCAAGCCCAGGCCAGCCTGCGCAGTGACGAAGCGGAATTGGGCTACACACGCATCTACGCGCCCATGGCCGGCACCGTGGTGGCGGTAGACGCGCGGGTCGGCCAGACCCTCAACGCCCAACAGCAGACGCCGTTGATCCTGCGCATCGCCAAGTTGTCGCCGATGACCGTGTGGGCGGAAGTCTCGGAAGCCGATATCGGCCACGTCAAACCGGGCATGACCGCCTATTTCACTACCCTGAGCGGCGGTAACCGGCGCTGGACCAGCACCGTGCGCCAGATCCTGCCGATCCCGCCCAAGCCGTTGAATGAAACCCAGGGCAGCGGCAGCCCCAACAGCACCAGCAAAAGCGGCAGCGGCCGCGTGGTGCTGTACACCGTGCTGCTGGACGTGGACAACAGCGACAACGCGCTGATGGCGGAAATGACCACCCAGGTATTTTTCGTCGCCAGCCAGGTCAAGGACGCCCTCACCGCGCCGGTCGCCGCGTTATCGGGCACGGCCAATGCCAACCGGCAGATCGCCCAGGTCGTGGGCAAGAATGGCCGCATCGAACAACGCCAGGTGCAGGTGGGCATCAGCGACCGCCTGCGCGTCCAGGTGCTCGACGGCTTGAGCGAAGGCGATCAACTGCTGATCGGCCCGGCCGACGGCAACGGGGGTTGAGTTGACCACACCCCTGATCGAACTCAAGAACATCCGCAAGTCCTACGGCGGCGGCGACAGCCCGCAAGTCGACGTGTTGCGCGGCATCGACCTGTCGATCCATGCCGGGGAATTCGTCGCCATCGTTGGCGCCTCGGGCTCCGGCAAGTCCACGTTGATGAACATCCTTGGCTGCCTCGACCGTCCAAGCACAGGCGACTACCTGTTCGCCGGGGAAAACGTCGCCCACTTGGACAGCGACGAACTCGCCTGGCTGCGCCGCGAAGCCTTCGGCTTCGTGTTCCAGGGCTACCACCTGATCCCTTCCGGCTCGGCCCAGGAAAACGTCGAGATGCCGGCGATCTATGCCGGTATCAGCGCCGCCGAGCGCCATGCCCGCGCCCATGCCCTGCTCACCCGCCTGGGCCTGGCTGAGCGCACCGGCAACCGTCCACACCAGCTTTCCGGCGGTCAGCAACAGCGGGTCTCCATCGCCCGCGCGTTGATGAACGGCGGGCATATCATCCTCGCCGACGAACCCACCGGCGCCCTCGACAGCCACAGCGGCGCCGAGGTCATGACCCTGCTCGACGAACTCGCCAGCCAAGGCCACGTGGTGATCCTGATTACCCACGACCGCGAAGTGGCGGCGCGGGCCAACCGCATCATCGAGATTCGCGATGGCCTGATCATCAGCGATTCGGCCGACGGCAACGACGTTGCACCGGCATTGGCGAACGGCGCCCTGCAAGCCGTGGACCTGCGCCAGCGCCTGGCCGACGGCGCCGAGCACAATGGCGCGTGGAAAGCCGAGCTGGTAGACGCGGTGCAAGCCGCCTGGCGGGTGATGTGGATCAACCGCTTCCGCACCGCGCTGACCCTGCTGGGGATCATTATCGGCGTAGCCTCGGTGGTGGTGATGCTGGCGGTGGGCGAAGGCAGCAAGCGCCAGGTCATGGCGCAAATGGGCGCGTTCGGCTCCAACATCATTTACCTCAGTGGCTCGTCGCCGAACCCGCGTACGCCGCTGGGCATTGTCACCCTCGATGACGTCCACGCGCTGGCGGCCCTGCCCCAGGTCCAGCGCATCATGCCGGTCAACGGCAGCGAAGCCGGGGTGCGTTACGGCAACGTGGACTACATGGCCTACGTGGGCGGCAATGACACCAATTTCCCGGAGATTTTCAATTGGCCGGTGGTCGAGGGCAGTTACTTCACGGCCGCCGACGAGCGCGCCGCCGCCACCGTGGCGGTGATCGGCCATCGCGTGCGCGAGAAGCTGTTCAAGGGCGAGGTCAACCCGATCGGCCAGTACATCCTGATTGAAAACGTGCCGTTCCAGGTGATCGGTGTGCTGGCGGAAAAAGGTGCCGCCTCCGGCAACAAGGACAGTGACGACCGCGTCGCCATCCCTTACACCGCCGCCAGCGTGCGCCTGTTCGGCAGCTACAACCCCGAGTATGTGGTGATCGCGGCGGCAGATGCGCGCAAGGTCCACGAAGCCGAGGTCGCCATTGATCAGTTGATGCAAAAACTGCACAACGGCAAGCGCGACTACGAGCTGACCAACAACGCCGCGATGATCCAGGCCGAGGCCCGCACGCAGAACACGCTGTCATTGATGCTCGGTTCGATTGCGGCGATTTCCCTGTTGGTGGGCGGCATCGGCGTGATGAACATCATGTTGATGACCGTGCGCGAACGCACCCGTGAAATCGGCATCCGCATGGCCACCGGCGCACGCCAGCGCGACATCCTGCGCCAGTTCCTCACGGAAGCGGTGATGCTCTCGGTGGTCGGCGGTTTGTGTGGCATCGCCCTCGCCTTGTTGGTCGGCGGCGTGTTGGTACTGGCCAAGGTGGCGGTGCAGTTCTCCCTCTTGGCGGTGTTTGGCGCATTTGGTTGCGCACTCGTCACCGGCGTCGTATTCGGCTTCATGCCGGCCCGTAAAGCTGCCCGGCTCGATCCGGTTAAGGCGTTGACCAGTGAATAAACAGTCCTTCTACCTGCCTGCCTTGTGCGTGCTACTCAGCGCCTGCACCGGCAACCCGCCCGCGCTCGACAGCGGGATTGCAGCGCCTGCCGCCTGGCAATTTGCCGAACGCGACGCTGCCCAAGCCACCAACCAGCAATGGTGGACGCAGTTTGGCAGCCCGCAGCTCAACCGTCTGGTCGAACAGGCCCGGCGTGACAGTTTCGACGTGGCCGCCGCCACCGCGCGCGTGCGCCAGGCCCAAGCCAGTGCAGTGATTGCCGGCGCGCCGCTGTTGCCGGAAGTGAAGCTCAACCTCACCACCAGCCGCCAGAAGCTGTTGCGTGGCCCGGGTGGACCGGACCTTGACGCAACGCAAAGCGATGACGCCGTCGACAACTTTGGCGCCAACCTCAGCGCCAGCTACGAAGTGGACTTCTGGGGTGGCCGCGCCGCTGCCCGCGACAGCGCCCTGCATAGCCTGCGCGCCAGCGAATTTGACCAGGCCACCGTGGAGCTGACCTTGCTCAGCAGCGTGGCCGACCGCTACGCGCAAACCCTGGCCGCGCAGCAGCGCCAGCAAATCGCCGAGCTGAACCTGGCCAATGCGCGCAACGTGCTCGACCTGGTGCAGACCCGCTATGACGCCGGCTCCGCCACCGCCCTGGAACTGGCCCAGCAAAAAAGCCTGGTGGCCAGCCAGCAACGCCAACTGCCGCTGATCCAGCAACTGGCCGAAGAGTCGCGGATCACGCTGGCCGCCCTCCTCGGCCAACCGGTCCAGACGTTGGATCTGGGCGCAGAGCCATTCCAGGCACTCACTTGGCCAACGATCGGTGCCGGTATGCCGAGCCAATTGCTCAGCCGCCGTCCTGATATCGCCAAGGCCGAGGCGCAGTTGGCGGCCGCACAGGCCGACGTCACCGTGGCCCGCGCGGCCATGCTGCCCGCCATCACCCTCGGCGCAACCCTGGGCTCCGACGCCTACAAGGCCGTGGATGTCCTGCGCAGCCCCTACTACACGCTGACCGCCGGGCTGGTGGCGCCGATCTTCAACAACGGCCGTTTAAGTGCTGAACGCGACAAGGCCCGCGCGCGCCAGGATGAACTGCTGCAAACCTATCGCGGTGCGATCATCAACGGCTTTGCCGACGTAGAAAAAGCCCTCAGCAGCATCACGCGTCTCGACCAGCAGCGCGAATGGCAAAGCGAAGAACTGCAACAGGCCCAGACCGCCTTCCAGATCGCTGAAAGCCGCTACCAGGCTGGCGCCGAAGACCTGCTCACGGTACTGGAAACCCAACGCACCCTGTACGCGGCCCAGGACCAGAATGTGCAACTGCGGCTGTCGCGCCTGCAGGCCAGCATCGCGTTGTACAAGGCGTTGGGCGGCGGCTGGCAGACACAGATCCGATAAACAAAACTCCGCTTTCGTACATCAGCTGTCTTCTCGCCCTACATTCTTCGACCAAAGGTCCTTGGTAAAAAAACCGCTCTCACACGGTTGCCCAGGACCTCTTGATGACTGTCGCAAAATACCTGACGTGCGCCTGTCTCTGGGTAACAGCCAGTGCTGCCCAAGAACTGATTCCCCCCACCGCCATTGATTGGCTGCTGGATTGCCCACTGCCCACCGTTGAACGCCTGGACCCTGAAGTGCTGCAACGCACCCAATGCGGGGTCGTGAGCGTGCCGCGCAATTACGCCGCGCCTCGGCAAGGCAATCTGCGTCTCTACCTGACCCGCGTCGGCGCCCGTGACCCGCTGAACCGCGAAGGCGTGGTGTTCGCCCAAGCTGGCGATACCCCCAAAAGGAACCAGGGCGGCACCTTTGTCATTCACCTGACCAGCCTCTGGGGCTCCTACTCCAACCCGGCGTATCGCACGCTGGTCAACCGCTACGACGTCATCGAACTCAGCCCCCGCGACCTCGGCAACGACAATGGCGTCGAACAGGCCGCCCAGGACCTGGAGTTTGTCCGCACCCAACTGGGCGACGCCCAACTGCTCTACCTGGGCAATGCCGATGCGGCCCGCCTGGGCAACCGGTACGCGGCGCTGTTTCCCGAACGGGTGGCGCGCATGGTGCTGGTCAATGCGCAGCCGTCTGAATCGGCAGCGCCCCAGGTCGAACAATTACGCTTGAAAGAAACGGCCAAACAGGATGCCAGCAGCTGCATCAACCGCTGGGTGGGCGACTTCCTGGTCTTCGGCAAGCAGCCTCCGCCATCCACACGTTGCCTGGATTCGGGCAAGGTGAGTAACCATCCGATTGCGACCTGTTGCCATCGAAAACGACACCCGCCGTTGACGCTGCATCCCGATCGTTATTAAGTGCTATTAATCCGCATTAATACGATAAATCGAACTTATGCTAAGCCGCCCGCTACGACGCAAACGCCAGAAGCTGTCCGATGTGATTGTCGAGTCGGTCAAGCGCTCCATCGTCACCGACGCCTTGAAGCCCGGCGACCGCCTGCCCACCGAACGCGAGCTGATGGAAAGCTTCCAGTGCTCCAAAGGTTCGGCCCGCGAAGCGCTCAAGGCGCTGGAAGTGGAAGGCCTGGTGAGCACACGCACCGGGCCCAGCGGCGGCGCCTACCTGAACCAGGCGGGCACCGAACCGGCCAGCCGCGCGTTGCGCAACTACCTGCACTTCCAGCATCTGGACGGCGAACAGGTGTACCAACTGCGCAAAGTCATCGAAGTGGAACTGGCGGTATCGGTGCTCGGGCGCTTGAGCGAAGAGGACTACCAGGCCCTGCAAGACAACGTGGATTTTTGCAGCGCCCCCGAAGACAGTGAAGCCGGCCAGCGTGAACAGCGCCTGGCGGAGCTGGAGTTCCATAACCTGCTGGCCAAGGCCTGCCCCAACCCGTTGCTGAGTTTCATGGCGCAGTTCCTCAACGATCTGCTGCGCGACCTGGTGGTGCTGAAAAAAGCCTACAAGCCCAAGCGCAAGCAGTTCGACGCCGCCAACCTCGACTATCACAAGCAGTTGCTGATCGCCTTTCGTGCCGGGGATGAAAGCGCGGTGCGCAGCTTGATGCATGAACACATGTGCGATGCCGAACACCACATGACCGCCCTTGAAGGCCAGGTCAGCCCGCACTTTTTGCTGGAGTTCGATCACACCCACTGACAGCCCCCCCTCCAATAACAGGCCTGCCCACAGGCCCTTGCTCCACCGTATCGCCATTGCCACTCCTGCCAATAACTAAACCAGGGAGTCACCCCATGCAGCGTCGTACGTTGTTGAAAGCCAGTCTTACCGCAGCCGCCGCCCTCAGCCTCCCGCTGAGCATCCGGTCTGCATTCGCCGCCGAGCCCTTTACCTTTTACGGCCTAAAGTCCATGTCTGGCGCCTTTGCCAGCTATGGCAAGTTTGCCGACATGGGTTCGCGCCTGGCGGTGGAACAGCACCCCGAGCTACTCGGCCGCCCACTGAACTACAAGGTGATCGACACCGAGGGCAATGCCGGCAAGGCCGTGCGCAAGGTGCAGGAAGCCATCCAGCAGGATGGCGCGCGGTTCTTCCAGGGCTGCACCCTGTCGTCCTCGGCACTGGCGGTGGCCAAGGAAGTGGACAAGGTCGGCGGTGTGTTCATGACCCCGGTGGGCGCCGATGAAGTCACCGGCAAGGACTGCAACAAGGCAACCTTCCGCTGGTCGGTGCCTACCTACGGCGCGATCCGCGAAACCATGGTGCCGCTGATCAAGCTGCTGCCGGACGCCAAGCGCTGGTACACCATCACCCCGCAATACGTGTTCGGCGAAGCGCTGCTCGAAGGCGCGAAGAATGTGCTCAAGGAAAACGGCCTGGAACACATCGGCAACAGCTACCACTCGTTGCAGGAGCAGGAGTTTTCCGGCTACCTGACCAACGCCATCGCCGCCAAACCCGATGTGCTGGTGCTGCTCAACTTCGGCAGCCAGTCGTCCAACACCCTGCGCCAAGCGGTGAACTTCGGTATCAAGGAACGTATGAAAGTTCTGTTGGTGTGGTCCGCCGGCCTCGACCAGTTCCAGGAACTGGGCAGCGACGTGCTGGAAGGCGTGTATCTCGGCGCGCAGTACTGGCACCAGGTCGACACCCCGCTCAACCGTGAACTGGTCAAGCTCACCCAAGCCAAATACGGCATCAACCCTACCTACCCGCTGGCCGCCGATTACATCAGCACCAAGGTCATGCTCGAAGCCATTATTTCTACCGGCAGCTTCGACGGGCCGACCGTGGCCAAGGCTCTGCAAGGCCTGAGCTACGAAGGGCCCACCGGCAAGGAATCGATCCGCGCCGGCGACCACCAGGTGATCAAGGATTACTACCTGCTGATCGGCAAGGCCACCGCCGACATGGCCGACAAGGATGACCTGGCCAAGGTGCTCAGGGCCGGCCAGTCGTTCCCGCCGGTGGAAGCCACGGGCTGCACGCTCGGCTGATCCCCCTGAATTTGGTAGCGCAGGGCCGTGCAAGCGGCTTCCTGCAGAGGGTTCCTGCATGCTTAATCTTTACCTGTTCCAGATCCTCAACGGCCTTGGGCTGGGGATGATCTACTTCCTGATCGCGGTCGGGCTGACGATCATTTTCGGCCTGCTCAACTTCGTCAACTTCGCCCACGGCGCGTTTTTCCTGCTGGGTGCCTACATCTGCTACACCGCCGTGAGCCTCACCGGCAACTTCTGGCTGGCGTTGCTGATTGCGCCGCTGGTGGTGGCCGCGCTGGCCTGGGCCATCGAACGGTTGTTGATCCAGCGCATCTATCACTTACCGCACATGTTCCAGATCCTGGTGACCTTGGGGATCGCGCTGATCATCCAGGAGGCCAGCGTGATGATCTGGGGCCCGGTCGGCAAAAGCGTCGCCGTGCCGGAACTACTGCGCGGCGTGCTGGTGGTGGGTGACTTCGTCTACCCCTACTACCGCCTCTTTCTCATCGTGTTTTCCGGGCTGGTCGGCCTGGGCCTGTGGCTGCTGCTGGAACGCACGCGTTTCGGCGCCCTGGTGCGGGCCGGCAGTGAAAGCACCGAAACCGTGTCGCTGCTGGGCACCAACATCTTCCGGCTGTTCTCCATGACCTTCGCCCTCGGCGTGGCCCTGGCCGGTGTCGCGGGCGTGCTGTTCGCCCCGTTGCGCGGCGCGCAGCCCTTTGTCGGCCCGGAAATTCTCGGCGTGGCCTTCGTGGTGGTGGTGATCGGCGGCATGGGCTCGTTCAGCGGTGCGCTGGTCGGCGGTTTGCTGGTGGGCGTGGTGCAAAGCCTGATGACCACACTCTGGCCCCAGGGCGCGAGCTTGATGATCTACGGCGCCATGGCCGTGGTGATTCTGGTCCGTCCCTACGGCCTGTTTGGGAGAGCCTGACATGAGCGAGAAAAATCCCCTACCGTTTGCCAAGACGCAATCGCGCGCGATGTTGCTGTGGGTGTTGGCGGTGCTGATCGGCCTGCCCTTGATACTGCCGTCGGCGACCCTGGCCACCGAGATCCTGATCTTTGCCATGGCGGCCCTGGCCTGCAACCTGCTGCTGGGCTACACCGGCCTGCTCTCCTTCGGCCAAGGCATCTTCTTCGGGGCCGGCGCGTATTGCGCGGCGTTGCTAATGATCCATCTGCAATTAGGCCTGTTCACCGCGTTGCTCGGTGCCGCCGTGGCCGGTGGTTTCCTGGCGTTGCTGGTGGGCGCCCTGGCCATCCGTCGCACCGGCATCTACTTCGTGATGCTGACCCTGGCGTTCAGCCAGATGGCCTACTTTGTCGCCTACACCCTCAGCGACTGGACCGGTGGCGACAACGGCCTGCTCAGTGTGCCGCGCCCGGAGATCCGCATAGGTGAAACCGTGCTGCTGTCACTGGCCGACGCCCGCGCCTTTTACGGCTTTGTCGCGGTGCTGTTCCTGTTGATCTTCATCGGCGCCCGCCGGGTGATCGCCTCGCCGTTCGGCAGCACCTTGATGGCGATCCGCGAAAACGAAACCCGCGCCTCGGCCATCGGCTACGACACGCGGCACTTCAAGATCCTAGTGTTTGTGCTGTCCGGCGCCGTTACCGGGATTGCCGGCGCGCTGTACGCCATGCTGCTGCACTTTGTGCCGCTGTCGAATATCGACCTGGCGATGTCCGAGAACATCCTGATCATGACCATTGTCGGCGGCACCGGCTCATTGTTCGGCTCGCTGCTCGGCGCTGGCTCCATCGTGCTGCTCGGGGATTTCCTCTCCGACCTGTGGCCGCGCTGGCTGATGCTGCTGGGGGTGATTTTGATCCTGGTGGTGATCTTCATGCGCGGTGGTTTGTGGGGCGGCCTGGCGTCGCTGTTCGAAAAGGTACGCGGCCATCGCAACACGGCCGCTGTCGCCAAGGAGGAAGGGCTATGAGCATTCTGCTGGAAACCAGAGACCTGGAACTGGCCTATGGCGCGTTCCACGCGGTGAACGGCGTGAACCTCAAGGTCGAGGCCGGCACCATCCACACCATCATCGGCCCTAACGGCGCGGGCAAGACCAGCCTGTTCCACTGCCTCACGGGCGAACGCCAGGCCACCGCCGGGGCGATTCACTTCGACGGCAGGAACCTGATGCGCAAGCCTGCTCACGGCCGCGTCGGCCTGGGTATGGCGCGCTCGTTCCAGCTCACCAGCCTGTTCCAGAACCTCAGCGTGCGCGAAAACCTGCGCCTGGCCGCCCAAGGCCGTGACGGCGCGCTCGCGTTGAATTTCTGGCGCCGCGTCGACAGCAAGCGCGAACACCTGGAGATGGCCGACCAGGTGCTGGAACGCCTGCAACTCACCGCCCGCGCCAACACCCTGGCCGGTGAGTTGTCCCACGGCCAGCAGCGGGTGCTGGAGGTGGGCATGTCGATCTGTTCCAAGCCGAAACTGTTGATGCTCGACGAGCCCACCTCGGGCATGGGCATCGATGACATCCCGATCATGACCCAGTTGATCAGCGACCTCGGCCGCGACCACACGGTGCTGCTGATCGAACACAACATGAGTATTGTCATGTCCATCAGCCAACGCATCACGGTGATGAGCCACGGCCAGATCCTGGTGGAAGGCACGCCCGAATCCGTGCGCGCCGATGAACGCGTGCGCACCGCTTACCTTGGGGAGGCTGCCTGATGCTGATCGTCGAGAACATCCATTCCTACTACGACAAGAGCCATGTGCTGGAAGGTGTGTCGCTGACCGTCAACCCTGGCGAACTGGTGACGCTGCTGGGTCGCAATGGCGCTGGCAAGACCACCACCTTGCGCAGCATCCTCGGCATCATCTGCCCGCGCCAGGGCCAGATCCATTTCAACGGCCAGGCATTGGTGGGCCAGAAGATCTTCGAAATTGCCCGCCAGGGCCTGGCACTGGTGCCGGAGAACCGTGGGATTTTCCGCCTGCTTACCGTCGAAGAAAACCTGCGCATCGCCGCACGCAAGACCAGCCGCTGGCAGCTCGAAGACGTGTACGCCATGTTCCCGCGCCTCAAGGAACGCCGCAAAAACGCTGGCCACGCGTTGTCCGGCGGCGAGCAGCAGATGCTCGCCATCGCCCGTGCCCTGCTCAACGATCCCAAGCTATTGATCCTCGATGAACCCACCGAAGGCCTGGCACCGGTGATCGTCGACGAGTTGGTGAAGATCCTGCGCAAGGTCAAGGACGACGGCCTGCCAGTGTTGCTGGTGGAACAGAACCTGATGGTCTGCGACAAGCTCGCCGACCGCCATTACGTGCTCGAACAGGGCCGCGTGGTCTACGAGGGCAGCGCCGAAGCCTTCCGCGCCGACCCGACCATCAAAAACCGTTACCTGGCCCTGAGTGCCTGACCGGAGACTGCTGATGAATAGTTTTGCGCAACCGCTCAAGAGCAACGCCCCGCTGATCAACCGCGACCGCCTGTGGCAATCCTTGATGGACCTGGCCCAGCTCGGCGCCACCGTCAAAGGCGGCGTATGTCGCCTGGCCCTCACCGACCTCGACCGCCAGGCCCGCGACCTGTTTGTGCAATGGTGCGAGGCCGCCGGGTGCAGCGTCACGGTCGACGCTATCGGCAATATCTTTGCGCGCCGCGCCGGGCGCAATCCGGCCCTGCCCCCGGTGATGACCGGCAGCCATATCGACACCCAACCCACGGGCGGCAAGTTCGACGGCTGTTATGGGGTAATGGCCGGACTGGAAGTGATCCGCACCCTGAATGATTTGAACATCGAAACCCAAGCGCCGATTGAAGTGGTGGTGTGGACCAACGAAGAAGGCTCGCGTTTTCCGCCGTGCATGATGGGTTCCGGGGTGTTTGCCGGTAAGTTCGATTTGCAGGACACCCTCGACAAAGTCGATGACCAGGGCCTGTCGGTGGGCGCCGAATTGCAACGCATTGGGTATGCCGGCTCCCGCGCCGTGCTCGGCCACCCGGTCGGCGCTTACTTCGAAGCACATATCGAACAGGGCCCGGTGCTGGAAGACCAGGCCACTACCATCGGCGTGGTCATGGGCTGCCTGGGCCAGAAGTGGTTCGACCTGACCTTCACCGGCGTCGAAGCCCACGCCGGCCCGACGCCGATGCACCTGCGCAAGGACGCCCTGGTCGGCGCTGCCGAGGTGGTCAGCGCGGTCAACCGCATCGCCCACCAACAGCAACCCCACGCCTGCGGCACGGTCGGTTGCCTGAGCCTGCACCCCGGTTCGCGCAACGTGATTCCCGGCCAGGTGCACATGACCCTCGACCTGCGTCACCTGCATGCAGACAAACTACACGCCATGGTCGATGAAGTGCGCGGCGTGATCGAAGCCACCGCCGCCAGGCACGGGTTGGCGTATGAACTGACGCCAACCGCCGACTTCCCACCGCTGGACTTCGCCCCAGCCTGCGTCAACGCAGTACGAGAAGGCGCCGAAGCCTTGGGCTTGAGCCATATGGACATCGTCAGCGGTGCCGGCCACGACGCGATTTTCGTCGCTGAACTGGGTCCGGCCGGGATGATCTTTGTGCCCTGCGAAGGCGGCATCAGCCATAACGAAATCGAAAACGCCGCGCCGGATGACCTGGCAGCGGGCTGCGCGGTATTGCTGCGCGCCATGGTCAATGCGGCGCAGGGGGAAATCGCATGAGTGAGATCGGCCAACTGACGGCGGTGCAACTGCTGCAGCATTTTCGCGACAAGACCTTGTCGCCGGTGGAAGTCACCGAGGATGCCCTGCTGCGTATCGAACGCTTCAATCCGGTGGTGAATGCCTATTGCCACGTGGACCCGCAAGGCGCGCTGAACGCCGCGCGCGCCTCGGAACAACGCTGGCTCAACGGCCAGCCCTGCGGCCCGTTGGACGGCGTGCCCTCTTCGATCAAGGACCTGACGCTGACCATCGGCATGCCGACCCGCAAGGGCTCACGCACCTCATCCGCCGAGGGGCCGTGGGACATCGACGCGCCCTTCCCGGCCTTTATGCGCAAGGCCGGTGCGGTACTGTTGGGCAAAACCACCACCCCGGAATTCGGCTGGAAAGGCGTCACCGACAACCCGTTGTATGGCATCACCCGAAACCCCTGGGACACCCGTACCACGGCAGGCGGTTCGTCCGGCGGCGCGGGCGCGGCGGCGGCGTTGAACCTGGGCGTGCTGCACCAGGGCAGCGATGCGGGCGGTTCGATCCGGATTCCCTGTGCGTTTACTGGCACTTTTGGCATTAAGCCGACCTTCGGTTATGTACCGCAATGGCCGGCCAGTTCCATGACCATCCTGTCGCACCTGGGGCCGATGACCCGTACGGTGGAAGACAGCGTCTTGATGCTGCAAACCATCGCCCAGCCGGACGCACGGGATGGCTTGATCGGTGCTCCACGCACCACACCATGGTTGACGCCGGGTACGGATTTGAAAGGGTTGCGCGTGGCCTACAGTCCGAACTTCGGTTACGTAGAGGTCGACCCACAAGTGGCCAAAGTGGTGGCGGACGCGGTGCGAGGCCTGGAACAACTGGGCGCCCACGTCGAGCAGATCGACCCCGGTTTCAGTGACCCACTGGACGTCTTCAGCACCCTATGGGCAGCCGGCGCGGCACGCCTGACCGGCGCCATGAGCGAGACACAAAAACAACTGCTCGACCCCGGCCTGCTGCGCATCGCCCAACGCGGCGAACGCTTGAGCCTGGACGACTTCAACGCAGCCCTTGAAGCCCGCGCCGCACTGGTGGCACGCATGGCGGCGTTTCATGAACACTACGATGTGCTGGTGTCGCCGATGATGCCGATCACGGCATTCGAGGCCGGGCACAACGTACCACCCAGCTCCGGTTTACAGGAGTGGACACAATGGACGCAATTCACCTACCCCTTCAACCTGACCCAGCAACCGGCGGCATCGGTGCCGTGTGGGTTGGCGGCAAATGGCTTACCCGTGGGGTTGCATGTAGTAGGCGCACGATTTGCCGACGAGCAGGTGTTGCGGGTGTGCCAGGTATATGCAAAAGCATTCCCCACAAAGCACTTACAAGCCCCAATCACCAAACCCCTGTAGACCCCGCCAACCACGATGCGAAGCGAGCCGCTCTTGATCTTGATCTCAGGCGCCCCGTCAAACACGCTGGCCGGAATTCGGCAGGGATTTGGGGGGTAAACCGGCAGGGATGCCGGTTTAGCCGCCCCGCGCCATGGATGGCGCGTGGCGGCGGCCCCCCAAATACCTGTCGGATTACGGGCACACCGAGCCTAGGCGAGGTGCCGAGTGTTGGGGCAAGAGCCCTTTGGTTACTTTGGGGCTTTTCCAAAGTGACCCGCCGTAAGGGCGGAACCAATAGCCGCCGTTACCGCAGCAATGGATATGTACTCCGTCTGATCCAACATCCTGGTCGCCTGTCAGGCCGCCTTCGCAGGCAAGCCAGCTCCCACATTTGGATCGCAGGGCTACAGTTAGATAGCAGTCGCCAGCCGCAGGGATAAGCCAGCTCCCACAGTTTCAACCACATTCCATTACACTGTCCCCCATTCATTCCCAGGGGCCTTCATGGACATCGAACTGGCACGCACCTTCCTCGAAATCACCCGCTGCGGCAGCCTGGCCGCAGCAGCCGAGAAACTGCACGTCACCCAGACCGCCATCACCGCACGGGTCAAGAGCCTCGAAAGCCAACTAGGCAGCACACTGTTCGTGCGCAACCGCGCAGGCGCCAGGCTGACCGCCGACGGCGAGGCCTTCGTGGTATACGCCAACCAATTGCTGCAAACCTGGGAAGCCGCAAAACGCGACCTGCCGCTGCCGGACGGTTATCGCAACGTGCTGCACATCGGCGGCGAAGTCAGCCTGTGCAACCCGTTGATGCTCGGCTGGGCCCAAGCGTTACGCCAACACATCCCCGGCCATGCCCTGCGCACCGAAGTGCGCGAAGGCGACTACCTGTTGCGCCAGCTGGAACTGGGCGTACTCGACGCTGCATTGGTGTTCCAGCCGCAATATTGGCCAGGCTTGCAGGTGGAACAGGTGCTGGAAGAAAAACTGATCCTGGTGCAACTGGTGAGCAACCCAGCGCCCTACGTGTATATCGATTGGGGACCAGGCTTTCGCCAGCAACACGACGCTGCCCTTCCCGACAAGGCCCGTGCCGCATTGAGTTTCAACCTGGGCCCGCTGGCGTTGCAATACATCCTGGAGAACGGCGGCGCCGGTTATTTCCGCACCCGCGTGGTACAGAGTTACCTGGACAGCGGCGTGATGCAGCGTGTGCCCAAGGCACCGGAGTTCAGCTTCCCGACGTACCTGGTGTACTCACGGGCGCGGGATTCGGCGGTGTTGCAGCAGGCGCTGGGGTTGCTACGTGAAGTGGTCAAGGCCGAAAGCGACTGGTCGCAGCGTTGGGACCCACTGATTTGAAGCAACAATCTGCACCGCGCATGCTAGCCTGCGGGTGTTTCCTATTGCAGCCTGACCGATGAACAAGAAGAAGTCCGTCACCATCAGCGACATCGCCAAGCGGGTCGGCATGACCACCATCACGGTGTCCCGCGCACTGAGCAAACCCGACCTGGTCAAACCGGCCACCCTGGCGCGCATCCTCGAAGTGGCGCGGGAGATGGACTACGTGCCCAACGCCTTCGCGCGCGGGCTCAAGCGCAGTGAAAGCCTGATCATCGGCGTGATCACCGCGTCGGTGGACAACCCGTTCTACAGCGAAATGATCAAGGCGATTTCCCGCGAGGCCAAACAGCATGGCTACACCATCATGCTGGTGGACACCGATGAGCTGGAAGAGCTGGAAAGCAAGGCCGTGGACACCCTGTTGGGCTACCGCGTGGCGGGGATCATCCTATCGCCGGTCTCGGATGAACCGAGCTATCAGCCCGACTACCTCGAACGCCTGGGCAACGGCAAAACCCCAGTGGTGCTGCTCGATCGCACAATCCACGACAGCCCGTTCAGCCGCGTGGTGCTCGACAACTACCACAGTGGCATCCAGGCCGCGCATTACCTGCTGCGCCAGACCCCGAACCTCAAGCGCTTGCTGGTGCTGACCGGCCCCGAGCACTCACGCATCACCGTCGAACGGCTCAAGGGCCTGCTCGAAGTGCTGGCCGAGCACCCGCAGGTGCAGGTCGAAGTGCAGGCCGGCGACTACACGCTGATGCCGTCCTACCTGCACACCCTCGACTACCTGGCCGAACACTCGGCGCCGGACGCGATCATGGGCTTCAACCAGTTGATCACCCTCGGCGCTCTACGCGCACTGCGCATGCACAACATCGCCCATGACAGCCTGACCATCTGCGGCATCGACCGCCTGCCCTTCGCCGACATTTTCGGCGTGCCCATCGCCTGCGTGGCCCACGATGCGTCCCTGGCCGGCAGCAGCGCGGTGCGCCTGTTGCTCGACCGCCTGGAAGACCCGTTCAAGCCACGGGACAAAGTGGTGATCGCCGGTCAGTTGGAAAACGGTTAGCGGCTGGTGTAGCCGCCGTCGATGGGCAAGCTGACGCCGCTGATCATGCTGGCGGCGCGACTCAGCAGGAACAGCACCGGTAATGCCACTTCCACCGTTTCGGCAAAGCGCCCCAGGGGGATCGCCGCCAGCGCCGGGTCGCGCTTGGCCGGTTCGGACCAGGCCATGGCCGCCATCGGCGTGAGCGTCACCGTGGGGTTGACGCTGTTGACGCGAATCCCAAAACGCCCCCACTCGGCGCATTGCACGCGGGTGATTGCATCCAGCGCGGCCTTGGAGGCGCAGTAGCCGAGGTGATCGTCCAGGGCCACCAGCGAGGCCTGGCTGGAGACATTGACGATGCTACCGGCGATCTGTGCTTCGATCATTTTGGCCGCTACACGGCTGGCGACTTGCGCAGCGGCGCGGGCGTTGACCTGCATCACTTGGTCAAAAGCCTCGGCGCTGATGGCGGCAGCCGGCTCCAGGCGCGAGATGCCGGCGCAGTTGACCAGGCCATGCAGCGGCGGCAGGTCGTGCAGGGCCTTGTCGAGGGCGACGCTGTCGGCGATATCCAGGCAGAGGCTGTGGCAGCCGAGTTCGGCCAAGGCTTGGGCGTCGCGGCCGAGGGCAAAGACATCGGCGCCGCTGGCGATCAGTTGCACGGCAATTTCGCGGCCGATGCCGCTGCTGGCGCCGGTGACGAGGATGCGGTGGTGGGTGAAGTCGAACGCTGCGTTCATTCAGTTCTCCTGCAGGCTGTGCATGATCGGTTTCAGGGCGGGATACAGCTTCAGGTACTGAGCAAACGCCCGGTCATACGCCTCGACGTGTTCCGCCTTGGGCTCAGCCCGTAACTCCAGCTGCACCCAGCCCTTGTCCATCTCCCCATCACTCACCAACCCCACCGTGTGCGCCGCCAACAGCGCCGCCCCCAGCGCCGCTTCCACCTCTTGGACAATGGTGTACACCGGGTAGCGTGTGACATCCGCGATGATCTGCATCCACAGATCCGAATGGCTCGCCCCGCCCACCACGATCAAGCGTGGGTCCAGGGAATGCGCGCCACGGGTGCCCGCTTCGATGTTATGCCGCAGGGCAAAACTCACGCCTTCCAGCACGGCGCGATACAGGTGAATACGGCTGTGGTAGAGGTTCAAGCCGACAAAGCTGCCGCTGGCGCGGTCATCCCACACCGGGCTGCGCTCGCCCATCAAGTAAGGCAGGAACAACAGGCCTTCGCTGCCCGCCGGGATGTTCATCGCGCGCTGTTCCAGCAGCACCAGACTGTCCTGGCCGGTGGCCTTGGCTTGCTGTTCTTCGGCCTGGCAGAACTGCTCGCGAAACCAGCTGATCGACGCGCCTGCCGTGATCGCGCCGCCGAAGATGTACAGGTCGCGGTGGCCGTTGTAGACGTGGGGCATGCTCACCAAACCGTGATGGGCGTCCACCTGCTGGTTCAGGTAACCCCAGCACATGCTGGTGCCGATCATTGCCACGTGGTTGCCTGGCTGAGTCACACCCGCCGCCAAGGTTGCCATGGCCGCATCGACGCCACCGGCCAGAATCGGTGTGCCCGCCTGCAGGCCCAGGCGCGCCGCCCACTCCTCCAGCAACCCACCGACGGCTTCACCGGAATACACCAGGCGCTCTGGCATCATCGCCTGCGGTATGCCCAACGCATCGAGCATTTCGCCAGACCAGCCGCGCGCCTTCACGTCGTAGACGCCGCCGATATTGCCGGCGCTGCTATGGTCCACCGCCAACTCGCCGGTGAGGCACCAGTTGATGTAGCTGTTGGGCGGCAGCAGGTAGCGGGTCTTGGCCCACACCTCGGGCTGGTGCTGTTTGAGCCAAAGCATCTTGGTAAAGCCGTAGTAGCTGTCCACCGAGTTGCCGGTAATCGCGAACATCCGCTCCAGTTCAACCTGCTCGCGCACCCAGGCCACCTGCTCACCGGCGCGGCGGTCCATCCAGATCAGGCACGGGTGCAGCGGCGTGATGTGCGCATCCACCGCAATCCCCGAGCCGCCGTACAGGCTGCTGATGCAGAGCGCCTTGACCTGCTGCGCCGCCACGCCGGCCTTGGCCATGCACTGCGCCACACAGGCTTCGACGGCATCGAGCCAGACTTGCGGCCATTGTTCGGCCCAGCGCACTTTCGGGGTATCCACGCGATACCCCTGGCTGTGCTGGGCGATGATCGTGCCTTGACCATCCACCAGCAGCGCCTTGGTGCTCTGGGTTCCTATATCGACACCCATCACGTAGTTCATTTTCAGGCCACCGGCTTCAACAGCACCTTGATCGACTTAGTCGAATTGGCCAACGCGAAGGCCTCGGCAAAGTCGTCCAGCGGGAAGTCATGGGTGACGATGCCCTTGGAGGTGACCAGGCCGCGTTCGAACAGGTCGATGGCGATCGGGTAGCAATACGGGCCGAGGTGGGCGCCGCGTACGTCCAGCTCCTTGCGGTCGCCGATGATCGACCAGTCGACGCTGGTCTCGGCGCCAAACACGCTGAACTCGACAAAACGTCCGAGCTTGCGGATCAGGTCCAGGCCCTGGGTCACGCCCGCCGGCACGCCGGTGGTTTCGATGTAGACGTCGCAGCCATAGTTGTCGGTCAGGCCGTTGATGATTTCGCGGGCGTTGTCGCGCGACGGGTTGATCACCACATCGGCGCCGAATTTTTTCGCCAGTTCCAGGCGCTCGTCGACCATGTCGATCACCACCAGTTTCTTCGGGGTTTTCAACGCAGCGACCTGGACCATGCACAGGCCGAGGGTCCCGGCGCCGGCGATCACCACCACGTCGTCGAGCTGGATATCGCCACGGTTGACCGTATGGATTGAGCAGGCCATCGGTTCCACCAGCGCCGAGTCTTCCAGCGACACCGACTCGGGGATCTTGTGCACGATGGCGGTCTTAGGAATGCGCATGTACTGGGCCATGCCGCCTTCGGCGACTTCACGCTGGAAGCCGAAGATGTTGTGCACTTCGCACATCCAATACTTGCCCGACTTGCAGAAACGGCACTTGCCGCACGGCACGATCTGCTCGGCGATCACCTTGTCGCCTATGGCGACTTCGAAGTGCTCTTCGGCGCCCTCGCCCACTTCCACCACATAGCCAAAAAATTCGTGCCCCGGCACCACCGGCGCCTTGACCCACGGGTTGTCGCCGCCCCAGAACATTGCGGCGCCCGAGTGGCACTTGCAGTCACTGGCGCAGATGCCGCAGGCGGCGATGCGGATCACCAGTTCATTGGCGCGCGCCTGGGGTTTGCCGATGCGTTCCAGGCGATAGTCTTTCGGGCCGTGGCAGACGACGGCTTGCATGTCGGTGTGCTTGTCCATGGTGTCGGGTCCTGTGCTTGTTAGGTATTTATTTGTGGCGCTGACGGCTGATAAAAATCGCCAGCAAAATGATTGCGCCCTTGATCACGCTCTGGACGTAGGGCGACACGCCCAGCATGTTCAGGCCGTTGTTCAACACGCCGAGCAACATGGCGCCGAGCAACGTACCGACGATCACCCCGCGCCCACCGGCAATCGAGGCGCCACCGAGTACCACGGCGGCAATCGCATCCAGTTCGAACGACACACCGGCATTCGGCTGGCCGCTCATCAGGCGTGAGGTGAGTACCAACCCGGCAATCGCCGCCGTGAGGCCACTGATCCCATACACCAGCAGCTTGAAACGCGCCGCACGCACGCCAGACAAGCGCACCGCTTCTTCATTGCCGCCAATGGCGTAGATGTAGCGACCGATGCGCGTATGTTGCAGCAGCACGTAGGCAGCGAGGTAGGTGAGCAGCATGATCAGGATCGGCACCTGGATGCCGAACAGGCTTTCGCGGCCAAAGAACGCAAACCACTCCGGCAAGCCAGAAATCGGATAGCCGTCGGTGTACATCAGGCCCAGGCCACGGGCGATACCCATGGTCGCCAGGGTCACGATGATCGGCGGCATGTGCAGGTAGGCCACGAACAAACCGTTGCCGATACCAAAGGCCACGCCAATCAACATGCCTGCGCCAATCGCCAGGCCGGGCGGCAGGCCCGCGACCATCAACCCGGCCGTGAGCGTGCCGGACAAGGCCATCACCGGCCCTACCGACAAGTCGATGCCGCCGGTGAGGATCACGCAGGTCATGCCCACCGCGATGATCGCGTTGATGGACACCTGGCGGGCGATGTTCGACAGGTTGCTGGCGGTGAGGAAGGTGTCGCTGGCGAGGATCATCACCAGGGTCACCACCACCAGCCCCACGAACGGATAAAACGCCGGCGAGCGCACCAGTCGCGCCAGGTTCAGGCGCAACCGGCTGCTGTCGCCGGTCCTAATGGACGTATTCACTTGAGCCCCCTGTTGCATGGCGCATGACCTCTTGAGGATTGACGGCAGACGCTTCGAGCACCTTGACGATGGCGCCCTTGTGGAACACGGCGACGCGGTCGCACATGCCGATGACTTCCGGCAATTCGGAAGAAATCATGATGATTGCGTAGCCCTGTTCGGTGAGGCTGCGCATCAGCGCGTAGATCTGCGCCTTGGCCCCCACGTCGATGCCACGGGTGGGTTCGTCGAACACCAGCACGTCGCAGTGATGGTTGATCCAACGGGCGATCACCACCTTTTGCTGGTTGCCACCGCTGAGGTTGAACACCCGGCTTTCGCTGCTGGGGGCCTTGATCGACAGTTGCTTCATCAGGCCTTCGACGCTGGCGCATTCGCGGTTTTTGTCGATCAGCCCGGACGCGTTCTGGTATTTGGGCAGGTTGTTCAGCGAGATGTTTTCGCGAATGCTGAAGTCGGTGATCAGCCCTTCGCTCTTGCGGCTTTCCGGCAACAGGCCGATGCCGTGGGCCAGCGCCTGGGCCGGGTCGTCGAGGGTGATTTTCTCGCCACGCAGCCACACGTCTTTGCTCACCGACGGCAGCGCGCCCATCATGCCCAGGGCCAACTCGGTACGACCGGAGCCGACCAGCCCGGCAAAGCCGAGGATCTCGCCCTTGTGCAGTTGGAAGCTGTTATGAGGGCCGTTGCGCACCAGCTGGATGTCCTTGACCTCCAGCAACAGCGGGCCGCGCTCGGTGCTGGGTTTGGGTGGAAAACTGCATTCCAGGCGGCGCCCGACCATCATCTCGACCAGCCGGTCGATGTCACTGTCGGCCACATCGGTGACGCCCACATTGCCGCCGTCGCGCAACACGCTGATGCGGTCGCACACCTGGAAAATCTCCTCCAGGTGATGGGAGATGAAAATCACCGCTACGCCCTGACGCTTGAGTTCACGCATGATCTCGAACAGCAGCTCAGCCTCGCTGGGCGTGAGGGTGGCGGTAGGTTCGTCGAGCACCAGCAGGCGCGCATCCAGGGCCAACGCCTTGGCGATTTCGACAAACTGCTGCTCGGCCACGCTGAGGTGTTTGACCGCGCATTGCAGGTCGATGGTCACGCCCAGGCGCTTGAACAAGGCCTCGCTGGCCTCGACCATTTCGCGCTTGCGCAACAGGCCGAAACGGTTACTCAGCTCATGGCCGAGGAAGATGTTTTCCACCGCCGTGAGGTAGGGAATCAGGCTGAATTCCTGGAACACGATGCCGATGCCGGCGGCGATTGCATCGCGGTAGGTCGCGAACTGCTGGGCCTGGCCATCGATCAGGATCTGGCCTTCGTCTTGATGCTCGACGCCGCCGAGGATCTTCATCAGCGTCGATTTGCCCGCGCCATTTTCGCCGAGCAAGGCATGAATCTCACCGCGCTCGACTTGCAGGTTGATGGACTTGAGGGCCTGTACGCCCGGGTAGCGCTTACAGATGTTTTCCAACTTCAGAAGACTGCTCATACCGCCGACCTCATATTCAGAAGGATGACCTGGGCCCCACGGACAGCGTGGGGCCTGGGCGATTTACCAGCTGAAGTCCTTGGCCTTGGCCTGGTCGATCAGGGTGATGTCCACTGGAATAGTGGCCGGCACTTGCGAGCCCCACTTCTTGGCCAGGGCGATGCCCAGGGCCAGGCGGATCTGGTCGCGCGGGTACTGCGCCGAAGTGGCGATGAATTTGCTGCCGGGTTTCTGGATCGCCTTGATCGCTTCCGGCGCGCCATCGACGCTGACCAGCTTCACGTCCAGGCCACTGGCTTCGATGGCCGAGAGTGCACCGAGGGAGCCGTTGTCATTCACGCTGAAAATGCCCTTGAGGGTGGGCTGGGCCTGCAACATGTTTTCGGTGACGGTCAGCGCCTGGTCACGTTCCTGCTTGCCGTTCTGGATGCTGACAATCTTGATGTCCGGGTGCTTGGCCACGGCCTCTTTGCAGCCGCGTACACGCTCCAGGATCGGCACCACGGCGATGCCGTCGAGGATCGCGATATTGCCTTTGTCGCCGATGTTCTTGGCCAGGTATTCGCAGGCCTGGAAGCCGGCGTCGAAGTTTTTCGAGCCGACGAAGGAATCCAGCGGGCCGTCGGCCTGGGCGTCTACCGCGACGACCACGACACCGGCAGCGTGGGCAGACTTGACCGCCGATTGCACGCCGACCGAGTCCGTGGGGTTGATCAGCAGGATGTCGATGCCTTTTTGCAGCATGTCTTCGACGTCACTGACCTGCTTGGACACGTCGTGACGGGCGTCGGTGATGATCAGTTTCGCGCCGATGGACGCCCCGGCTTCTTCGAGGGCGTTTTTCATGGTGACGAAATAGGGGTTGTTGATTTCCTGGAAGGACGCGCCGATGCGGATCGGCTTGGCAGCGTCGGCAAATGCCGGGGAGACGGTGCCGAGGGTGATGCTTACAGCCAATAAACACAGGGTTTTCGGGAGCATTTTCATGGCATGATTCTCTGTTTTGTTTTTATTGTTAGAGCAAATGTTATCGTTAACATTTTGCGAGAAGCTAACAAGGAAATGGGGGGTGTGCAAGCCCCCATTGGTCGCTTCGGGTAAGCCGGTCACTGCAAAACTCGCACATTCCCTGGCGCCAACTAAGCTCACTTTCCAACAAAAAAACACCGAGCAAGCCGCAATGGACCACACTACCGAGACCTTTCGCGCCCGTTACCGCGCCTCTGTCGCGCCCCATTACAACCCTTGGCTGCACGCCGGTTTCGTGTTCGGCTACGGCCTTGTGTGCATCGCCCTGGCCTGGTCTTCCACGCATCAGATCAGCGCTGTGCAATGGCTGACCGTGCCGCTGACCCTTGTGTTCTTCAACCTCTGCATCTACCTCGTGCACCGTCACCTCGGCCACCACAAGCACGCCTTGGCCCGGCTGTTCTACGCACGCCACACCGGCGATCATCACAGTTTCTTCACCCCCGGCCACATGACCTACGACAGCCCCCGCGACTGGCGCGTCATCCTGTTCCCGGCTTGGCTGATCGTGCTGCACAGCCTGGCAATCACCCTGCCCGCCTGGTGGTTGCTCAAGCAAGTGAGCCCTAATGTCGCCGGGCTGTTCGCCGGGTGCATGATCCTCGGGTATTTACTTTACGAAGTGTTTCACGCCTGCGAGCACCTGCCCGCCAGCCACCCGGTGGCGCGGCTGCCGTGGATCCGCCAGATGCATCAACTGCACGCCCTGCATCACCGCCGGGAACTGATGCAGGGACGCAACTTCAACATCGTCCTTCCCCTGATGGATTACCTGTTCGGCACCCTGCACTGGGAACCGAGCCCCCACGACAACCAGGAATCGTCATGAGTACCCGTCCCAAAAAACTGCGTCATCTGTTGTTTGTCCTGTTGCTGGCGGTAGTCGCCTTTCTGCTGTTGATGCCCACAAAGGTGCAACCCGTGAATTGGACGCCACCCAAGGCGCCGTCGATGAAGAGCGGCCCTTACGCCGAGAATCAGCGCCTCAAGGGCGTGCAGAAAATCGGCGCCCAGGACATCGCCGGGCCCGAAGCCTTGCTGCTGGATGCCCAGGGTTTTTTGATCAGTGGTTTGCATGACGGACGCATCATCCGCACCTCGCCCGACAGCCGCAACCTGGAAGTATTGGCCAATACCGGGGGGCGGCCCCTGGGCCTGGCGTTGCACCCGGATGGGCGCTTGATCATTGCCGACGGGATCAAGGGCTTGCTCGCCCTCGATGCAAAACATCAACTCACGACGTTGAGCACCAGCGCCAACGGCGTGCCCTTTGGCTTTACCGATGACGTCACCGTAGACGCCAGCGGGCGTTATGCCTATTTCAGCGATGCGTCGAGCCGCTGGGGCTATGGGCAGGATGGCGAAGCGGTGATCGAGCATGGCGGCGACGGTCGGCTGTTGCGTTATGACTTCAGCAACGGCAGCACCGATGTGCTGCTCGACCAACTGCAATTCGCCAACGGCGTTGCATTAGGACCGGACGAAACCTTCGTGCTGGTGAATGAAACCGGCGCGTACCGCATCAGCCGTTACTGGCTCAAGGGCGAGCGCGCCGGCACCCATGACCTGTTTATCGACAACCTGCCCGGCCTGCCGGACAACCTCAGTTTCAACGGCCAGGACCGTTTCTGGGTGGCGCTGTATTCACCACGCAATCCCTTGCTGGACAGCTTTGCCGGCTACCCGATGTTGCGCAAGGTGATGGTGCGGGCGCTGATGGTGGTGCCCAAGCCTATCGAACGCAAAGCCTTCGTGCTGGGGCTGGATACCGAGGGCAAGGTCATCGCCAACCTGCAGGATGGCAGCCCGGGGAATTATTCGCCGATCACCACCGCGCGGGAATATGGAAACTGGTTGTACCTGGGCTCATTGAAGGGCACGAGCATGGCGCGCTTGCCGTTGGACCTGGCATTGGCGCCCTGACGCAAAAAGGGCATACAGGCGCGCAGCCTGTATGCCCTGGGTACTACGGGTTAAACGTGTTTAGCTCTTGGTGCTGCTCAGCAAGGTCTGTTTGCACAGGTGGCCAAAGCTGACGAACTCCGTGTTATCACCACCGACGCCGATACCTGGGTATTCCAGCACTTCCATGCGCCACACGCCGTAGTTGAAGTCGGTACGCCAGGTGTTCTTATAGCCCTGGGCGTAATCGACGAACGTGGTCTGGAAGTCACCGAAGCAGGTGCCCACATTGATCGTGCCCCCGGCCAGGCCAGCACTGTTGGTGGCCGCCGAATACCCTTTGTAGACGATACTGCCGGTGTTCGGATCGATGTGCTGGTCCAGGTAGACAATCGGGTGCAGCCCCACCAACGGTGCGCCAGTGCTGTCCGAAAGGCCCATGGTCCAGGTCAGGTCGCGGTAGGCCTGGGTGGTCATGTAGCCATAACCCACGTTGGAAGCGGAGTAAGGGATACGCAACACATTGCTTTCGCCCTTCACGTCAGGGTCGTTCACCCGCGGGTTGGAACCAAACGACAGGTTGTATTTGCCCGTTGCGCTCCACGGCTCGTTCGGGTGTTGATTCGGGCGAACGCGCACCTTGACCACACCGCCCACACCGGGGCTTGGGATCGACGTCGACACCACGTTGGCCCCTACGGTGACCCACTGGTTACCATCGAAACGCTCAAGGATCCACTTGTTGCGGGTACTGCCACTGGCAGTATCGGCCGTGAGTGCGATACCGACGCTCTGGCCGCGTACGGCTTTGAAGTCAAAGTAATCGACGTCATTGAGGCTGTCGGCATTGCCCTTGATGTAGTTCAGGGTGTCCGGCAGCTGGAACGCGGTATCCGGCGTGTCGTTGGGTTCGTAGGCGTCAATATTGTCGTCCACCGCTACACCGAACTGGAAGCTCGAACCCTGCACGGCCGCATTGGCTTCCATGAACCAGTAGTAGTCACCGGCTGGCACAACGCCGCTGAGGCTTTCGTCCGCGGTGCCCGGATTGTTGGACGTGCCCAGGGGGAGCGGGTTGCCTTGACCATCGTCCTGGAACAGGCTCAACGACATGTCGGTGCCTGCTGTCTGGCCTACCAACAGTGCGTTGATGCGTGCCTTCTTCGGCAGGTTGAAGTGGTAGCACAGCAGGTCGCCGGTTTGTACGCCATTGATCGTGTAGAGCAGGTTCACATCCAGCGTGGTCTCACAGCCCTGCACCAGTGCAGCCTGTACGGCGGCGCGTTGCTGAGCGTCCGCTTTCTTGACCTGGGTTACTGGCGCAGGCGCGGCGTGGTCTTCCACCACGGAGTCGGCCTGGGCCTTCGCGGCAAATGCCGGCTTTTTCTGCTGAGCGCCTGCTTGAAGCTGCTGCTTCAGTGCTGCGGACGCCTGGGTGGCCGGGATTTTTCCGCCGGCTTTCAAGGACTGCTTGATCGTCGGTTGCGGCGCTTGCGCAGCCAGGTGAGGGTATTGCTCGGCCAGGGCAAAGGCCGAGACGAAGCAGGAGGCCGCCATGGCCGCGCCCAGCATAAAGGCTTTTTTCGATTTCATTTTTTATCCATCCATAGTTAAAAACTGAAGGTCAGGTGACATCCGGTCACCTGGGATGGAATGTAGAATATGACTGGATGTATGTACAGTATTTTTATTGAAAATAATCATTGCTATGGAATAGGGATGTCGCACCACCAGCGCCAGAAGACCCAAACAGCTGTTGCAATCAACCAAATGAACCCAAGGTAATAGGGCCAAACCACCCAGCGTTTAAGCGATAAAGGAACAGAAGCCAGTTCGGCTTCACTCACCACCCCTGCCCTCAGATGGCGCTTTGAATCTGAAAGTAACTCAGCAATCAGCATCATGCGATATTGCCTGTCGATCCACCGGTTTCGGCTCCAAAATCGCTTATTGCCGCATACCATTTCGTTTTGGCGGAAGTAACTCTCCACCTCGTCGAGCTTTGTATATTCGGCAAAAAAACCGATCCCCAAAACGACAAACGCCCCGGCAAAATGCACGATGGTGAAGACAAGAAAAAACGACACGGTTAAGCTCCCTCCGGCACAAAGATCATATCCCCGTTAGCCTCTTGGATCTCTCCACCCAATAAGGCACCTTCATGACCAAGAACATTACCTACGGTCTGCCCACCCGCAGCGCCGCCAATAATTGCGCACGCAATCTCACCGCGTCCCTTCATCGCAATACCCAAAAACATACGACAGCCTCGGATAGCGAGTTTGGCACCATACTTTCCCCCCACTGCGGCCCCCGCTACTGACCCCACCAACCTCCCCGTCTCCACATACTTCGCCCGTCTACACTGCGCCTCCCTCCCCGTCACACACGCCTCCTTGATCTCCAACCCTGCTACCCCCACATCCAACGCCAACCCCATATACGTCCCGTTGCCCAACCACTTCGACATCTGCGCCATCTCCCGCATCCGCTGCGCATACCCTGCAATCTCCCCCTTGTGCAAATAGCTCCTCGTCGAAATCCCCAACACCTTCTTCAACGACGCATTACCCTGCAATCCCGTCCCCAACCGTGCAGCCCCTTGCAGCTGCACCTCCAAGCGCCGAAACACCGCCTGGCGCTGCTGGATAAACGCCGCCCTGTCCAACCCGCCGTCTTTCAACCGCTGATGCAGCCGCTCGATTTCCTCCAACGTTTGCGCCACTTCATTCAGGTGCCGTGCCCAGGCCGAGGTCGCACTGCCGACGCCAATAGAGCCATTGGTCATGAAACTCTGCAGCAAGTCATAGTTGCCTAGCAGCGCCGTACCCGTCGCCGCATTCAGTGCCAGGTGACGACGGACTTCCTCGGCATGGCGCATCAACCACGCTTCCTCGACCGAGCAATTCAGGCTGTGGCTGTCGGGAATAATCACCAGTTGCCCCGGTGCCACCAAGCCGGGCCGCAGGTGCCGATTCAGCACGTCAAAATGATCGGAACGCGGGCGACTCAGTCCGCCGCCCATCAACCGGGATTTGAGGCTCAGGTAGTCCGTTGCGCGGTCGTTGATAAAGCTCTGCGCCATGCCCCACATCCAGGATGCAATTGAGATGGCGTCGGAATATAAGCAAGCGCCTGCGCCCCGGACACAAGTCCAGGGGGGTCGCTTTACATTTGGGAAGCTGCCTACGCAGCGGTGAAATAGAGCCTACAGAAACCGCCCTAATACCCGGTCATTTCCAGGTAACCCACCCCACCGTCAAACCGCACCGGCCCTTCCCAGTACGGAATACTCAGGTTCATCCAGGCGTTCGGGTTGACGGCCTGCGTGGTGATGTCCAGCTGTTTGCCGGGGATTTTCAGCGACCAGCGCGTGGGAATCTTGCGACCGTCAATCGTGGTGGTTTCCAGCGGCACCAGTTGGATATCCGCGTTGTGCAGCGTCTGCGTCTGGCCTTGCGCGTCGATCCAGGTCCCCGTGAGATAACCCGCGCCGTCGGCTTGCCGCACCCGAAACAGCATCAACTGCTCGCCACGGTCCAGGTGCAGGGAGAACCAGTCCCAGCCGGTCTGGCTGGCGCTCAGCGGCTGGCTGCTCCACTCGCGGTCGAGCCAGGCCGGGCCGGCGACTTGATAGACCTTGCCCTCGACAGTGACGCTGCCACGGGCACTGAAAAACGGCTGGCTGTAGTAGTACGACGCCTGGCCCTGGTCGGACTTGCGGCTGTAGCCCTCGTCACCCTGCAACACCAATGGGCGACTGGAGGTCAGCTGTAGGTCATAGGCGAATTGCGCACCACTGGCCTTGAGTTGCATGTCGGCCAGGCTGCTTACGGCGCCGGGACGGGTGACGAAATTCCAATCGTCGATCCAGGCATTGAACGGCTGCGCCTGGGCTCCGGTCTGGCCCACGCCGCCGCGCGCAAAGCGTTCGGCGGCATAGTGGTGAGTGGCGGACGTCACGGCGGCGTGGCCAAGCCAGATCGTCGAATCGCGCCAGCCCGCCTCGGTCGGCCCGGCCTTGAGCGCATTGCGGAACAAGGTCCACTGCACGCCGAAGACATTGCCCTGCGCGTCCTTGAGGTTGGCGGTGACGTACCACCACTCGATACGAAAGCCCGGATGGGGGCCATGGTCCTCGGGAAAACTGAACACTTTGCCCGGCACCACTTGGGCAAAGTCCGCCGCGTCACTGCCCAGGCCGGCGAAGCTTTCCTGCGGCTCAGGGACTTTGTCACAAGCGACCAGTAAGCAGCACATCCACAACAGCCACTTAATCTTCATTGGCAAACGTCCTCAACAAATCCGCCGGACGACTGCGATACAACTGCCACAACGGCCATGCCGAGGCCAGCAACGTCGCGAGCATCGCCAGCCCGAGCAATTGCGCGAGTTGCCACGGGAACACCTGCAGCGGCAGGCGCCAGCCAAAGGCCTGCACATTGATCACCGCGTCCAGGCACCAGGCCAACAGCAAGCCGAGCGGCAAGGCCAAGACCAGCGTGAGCACCGCCAGCAGCCAGGTCTGGCCAAGGTTGAGCAGCATCAATTGCCGACGCGTGACGCCCAATGCCCACAGCGGTGCGAGTTGGCCCAGGCGACTCTGGCTCTGGGTCAACAGGCTGATGAACAGCGCCACACCGGCCACGCCCAGCGTCAGGCTGTTCAGGGCAGCGGTGGCGGCGAAGGTGCGTTCGAACACCTGGCTCGACCAGCCTTTGAGTTGCTGTTGATCGACGATACGGCTGTCTTCCAGGGCAAAGGCGCGTTGCACCTCACGCGTCAGCGGTGCCACGTCTGCCGGTGACACCCGCAGGTTGAAACGCGCCGGTGACAGCGTCGGCCAATGGGTCAGCAGGTGCTTGGAATTGACCAGAATATGGCCCTTGGGGTTGCCGTAATCGGCGTAGATCCCGACTATTTTCGGCGTCCAGGTGCCCTGAGGCGTCGGGATGCTCAGGGTATCGCCCAACTTCACCGCCAGCCTACGTGCCAGTTGCTCGCTGAGCATCAGCGTGTCGCCTTGCTGCAACTGGTCCCACGGCTCGCTCGACGCCTCCAACAGCGGCCAATGCTGGCGATAAGTCGGGTCGTCGACCACGCCAAACAGATCCGCCGGCCAGCCCTGCAATTGCACCGCGACCTGCCAGGTGGGCAGCACCGCCTGCACCCGCGGTTGTTGCGCCAACCATCGGCTCAGTTGCTCGGCCTGGACCGGGTTTTGTGGGTTGAGGTACAGCTCGGCAGTCAGACGCTGCTCCAGCCAGTTGTTGAACGTATGACGAAACCCCGACGTCATGGAGCCTGCCCCGATATTCGCGGCCAGGGCCAACAGCAGCGCCATCAGGGCCAGGCTCAACGCCGGCAATTGCTGACGGCAATCAGCCAGAAACCACTGGCCCAGCACCGAACGGCTGCGTCCCAGAACAGCCTTGAGCAGGCCATTGAGCACCACCGGCAAACCGAGGGCCGCACCGAGCAGTAACGCAGCCATCAGCACGAAGCCAGCAGCCAGGCTATGACCGAACCCCAGCGCCAGCACGGCGGTCACCAGCGCGGTAGCGGCCACCCACCCTTGCCGCCGTAACCAACGCCCATGGGCCTCATGCCAGGCCTGCGCATTGGCCAGCGCCAACAAGGGCAAGCGCGCCGCCCGCCACAGGCTGCTGGCACCGGCCAGCAACGCGCCGAGCAAACTCAAGCCCAACCCGGCGCCCCACCACCAAGGGCTCAGGCTCAACTGCCCCGGCACCTCGGCACCATACAAACCACGCAGGCTGGCGGCGACATCCGGCAGCAACAGGCTGGCCAACAGGTAGCCGCTGGCCACGCCTAGCACGCCACCCAGCAACGAAAGCACACCGAGTTCGACGCCCAGGCTGACGATCAACAGACGCACACTGACGCCGCAGGCACGCAAGGTGCGCAACAGCCCGCGCCGTTGCTCCAGGGCGAGGCCAATGGCAGCGTGCACGATAAACAACCCGACCACAAAGGACAGAAAGCCCAATGCATCGAGGTTCAGGTGAAAGCTTTCGGTGAGGCGCGCGAGATTATTGTCCTCGCCTTGCTTGAGTTGCAGCCCAGCGGGTGGCGTGGGCTGGCCGGCGGCGAAAGTTTTATCCACCAACAGCCGCGACAGGCGATCAGGCATCTCCAGCACAGGCTGGGCAAAGCCGATATCGGTGAGCAACACTCCGGGGGCCATATCGGCCTGGGCTTGCAGCGGCGGCAGGGTGTGTCCGCTCAGGGTGACGGGCTGTTGACCTTCATGCAGCCCCAAGGCCTGCAAGGTCTGCGGTGCAATCCACGTACGCCCCGGCGGTTCGAAAAACGCCAGCATTTGTGCCTGGCTCAAACGCTGCCCTGCCACCGCGCCACTGCCGGGCAACGACACCGGGTCGATGCCCATCAATTGCAGGCGCACCTCCTCGCGCTCCTTGAGCTGCACCCGCCCTTGAACCACCGGCGACACCGGCCAGCCGGCTCGACGCAACTGGGCAAAAACGGCTTGGGGAAAACTGGCGCCGTCCGTCGCGCCGAGGCTGGCCTGGGGTTCGCCGCCGATCAATTGGCTGGCGCGGGCATAGCTGTCGCGTGCCTGGCTGTTGAGGGCCTGCACGCCGATCAGCAGCGCGGTGGCCAGCCACAAACCGGTGAGCACGCTGCAGAACTGCACCGGATGGCGCCGCCAGTGGCTGAGCAGCGCGCGCAAGGTCCAATAAAAAACTGCCATTTCAAACAGCGCTCGCGGGCACGACATGGCCGCGATGCAACACCACCTGCCGGCCCAGGCGTGCGGCGATGCGTGGGCTATGGGTGACCATCAACAAGCTGGAGGGACTGTCGCGCAACAGGTCCAGCAGCAGTTGTAACACCTCGTCGCTGGTGGCTTCGTCGAGGTTGCCGGTGGGTTCGTCGGCCAATAACAGACGCGGCCTTGACGCCAACGCGCGCCCCACCGCGACCCGTTGCTGCTGACCGCCGGAAAGCTGTTCCGGATAACGCTTGAGCAGATCACCCAGGCCCAGGCGCTCCACCAACTGTGCCTGCCACTGCGGATCAAACCGCCCGGCCAACCGCGCCTGGAACGCCAAATTGTCCTCGACCCGCAGGCTGCCGATCAGGTTGAACTGCTGGAACACCAGCCCGATCTCCGTGCGCCGCCAGTGGGCCAGCTGCGCTTCGCTGAGTTGGTCGAGGCGCTGCTCGCCGACCTGGATGCTGCCACCGTCCACCCGGTCCAGGCCGGCCACCAGATGCAGCAAAGTGCTCTTGCCGCTACCCGACTCGCCCATCAACGCCAGGCTGCTGCGCTCGGCCAGGCGCAGGTCCACACCGGCCAACACCGCCAACGGCCCTTGGGGGGTGGCATAGCTTTTGAACACACCTTGCACCTGCAGCATGAGAACACTCGTTTGAGGGGTGGCAATCGAGAATAACGGCTGCCGCTCCAGGCCATGCAAATTTTTCACATGGATTTCACCGGCTAACCACCCCACGCACTCTAGATTACCGGCCATGGGTCATTCGTCGGCAACTTGTTAGTTGCCATGCCTGACAACTTTTTAACCGCAACATGTTCAGCGAAAAGACAGCCTCCCTGTGACAGCCTCTGGCTTCACTGTGGGCATACGCCAACACGTTGCGCCTAATTAATACAACATTGCCAACACTGCCCATGGTGAATGAAGTGGTTGACCTTACCCTGACCAAACCGCGCTCGCGATGGGCCTTTATCAAGCGCCTGCGACGCCTGTGGCTGGGGCTCTTGGTGGTGGGTTTGCTGTTCGCCGCCAGCCTGCTCTGGCACGCGTCACCCAAGGACCTTGGCGTTGGTAACCGCCTGCTCACTTCCCACGTACTGCCCCTCTGGCGCGACGGTGACCTGATCGTGCTGGTGCGCCACGAAGAGCGTTGCGACCGCTCGACCAACCCTTGCCTGGGTCCCGTGGAGGGCCTGACGATCAACGGCAGCCAGAACGCCGAAACCCTGGGCAAAGCCTTTAAAACACTGGGCATGGACGGCAGCGACGTGCTGGCCAGCCCGGCCATCCGCACCGCCCAGACCTTGCGCTTCATGTTTGGTAAAAACGAACTGACTTCTGGCCAGCAAGCCGTCTGCGGTGCGGCGATGGGCGAAGAGTTGCTCAGCCACAAAACCCCCGGACGCAACCTGGTCTTCGTCACCCACAGCGGCTGCATTGCCGACTTCGAAAGCACCCTGGGCTTTCCCCATGCCGCCTTCCCCAAATACGGCAGCGCCTTGTTCGTGCAGGTCTTGCCCAACGGCAAATTCAAGACGCTGGGCATCGTCAATGGCCCGGACTGGCCGGCCGCGTTAAAACAACTTTAAACATTTTCCTGTCCATTTGTTCAGCAAAAAGACAGCCCTGCTCTGGCATGTTTAGTTGCGCCTTTTAACTAAGGACATCATGACTATTTTCCGTAATTCAGTGAACGCTGTGACTTTTTCTTCTATTACTTCATTACTTGAAACTCCCACAACTAAACGTCAGGGAGCGACGTTTGCATGACTCGATTAAAACCTCTGCCACTGTTATTACTGGCCTTTGTCGCGTTTTACCTGTTGCCCCTGGGTCTGCACGGCTTGTGGATCCCGGACGAAACCCGCTACGCCCAGATCAGCCAGGAAATGCTCCAGAGCGGCAACTGGGTAGCGCCGCATTTCATGGGCATCCGCTATTTTGAAAAACCCGCTGGCGGCTATTGGTTGATCGCCTTGGGCCAAGCGGTGTTCGGCCAGAACCTGTTCGGCGTGCGTATCGCCTCGGCGCTTACGACCGGCTTGAGCGTGCTGCTGGCCTACCTGATCGCCCGTCGCCTGTGGGATGACCCGCGCAAAAGCTTCGCCTGCGCCCTGCTCTACCTGAGCTTCGGCCTGGTGGCCGGGCAAGCGGGCTACTCCAACCTGGATCCGCAATTCACCCTGTGGGTCAACCTGAGCCTGGTGGCCCTGTGGTTTGCCCTCGACAGCCACACAGTACGCGGCCGTCTTTGGGCGTGGACCGTCGTGGGCCTGGCCTGCGCCCTGGGTTTCCTGACCAAGGGGTTCCTGGCCCTGGCGTTGCCGGTGTTGATCGCCGTGCCTTACATGCTCTGGCAACGCCGCCTGGGCGAACTGCTGCGCTATGGCCCGCTGGCCATGCTGGTGTGCTTGTTGGCGTGCCTGCCTTGGGCGCTGGCGATCCATCTGCAGGAACCGGACTTCTGGCGCTTCTTTTTCTGGAATGAACACATCCGCCGCTTCAGCGCCGACAACGCGCAACACGTGCGGCCGTGGTGGTTCTTCCTGCCGATCATCGCGGTAGCGTGTCTGCCTTGGGCAGGGTTGCTGCCGAGCACCCTGCGCAAGACCTGGCAGGAAAAGCGCCAACCGGCCATCGCCTTCCTGGCCCTGTGGCTGCTGTTGCCACTGGGTTTCTTCAGCCTGAGCAACGGCAAGCTGCCGACCTACATCATGCCGTGCCTGCTGCCCCTGGCCTTGTTGATGGGGCATACACTGGTCGACCTGATCAACCGGCATAAAGCCCGCACGATCTGCCTCAATGGCCTGCTCAACTTCGTGATCGGCATGGCGGCCATGGTCGTGCTGATCTACCTGCAAATCGCCCGACCCTTGTACAGCAACAGCCATGCGGAGATGTTCAGCCTGTCCCTGGCGTTTATCGTGTTGCTGGGGTGGATCCTCACCAACCTGCTGCAAGCCTTCCGCCCGCTGACGCTGTGGGCGATGCCAGCGCTGGGCATCGGCCTGCTGGTGATCCTGCTGCCGGCGAGCATGCCGGAGTGGATCGCGGACAACGAAATGCCCGACCAGTTTGTGCTCGAACACCTGGAAGAACTGCAACAGACCCAAGCCCTGCTGAGCAACGAACTGGGGAATGCCAGTGCCTTGGCCTGGCGCCTGAAACGCCCGGAAGTGGCGCTGTACGACACCGAGGGTGAGCTGCGATATGGCTTGCAGTACGCAGGTTCGGTGCATCGCAAAGTGGAATTGGAAGCGGTGCAGGCCTGGCTCAAGGAACAGCGCCGACTCGGCTCGGTCGGCGTACTGATGCGCGTCAACAGCACCAGTGAAATGCGCGAAGCCGGGCAACTGCCGCCCGGAGGCAAACGCTACTACAAGGGCTCCCTCGAACTGATCATCTACTCGAAATCGCCGTGATGGCGGCTTTCTGGAAGACCGAACGCGGCGCCCTGCTGCTGTTGCTGGGCGTCACCGCCCTGCTACTGCTGACCGGCCTGGGCGCACGCGACCTATGGGGCCCGGAAACCCGTTGGGCGAACATCGCCTTGCAGATGCTGCAGAGCGGTGACTATTTCGATCCCTACCTCAAGGGCGCGCCCTATTACGACAAACCCCTGCCCTCCTACTGGCTGATCACCGCCAGTGCCCACTTGCTGGGTGGCCTCGGTCCCTGGTCACTGCGCTTGCCGTCCGTGATCGGCGCCTGGCTGAGCGTGTGGCTGGTCTACCTGATCGGCGAACAACTGCTGCGCAAGGGCACCGGGCTGATTGCCGGTTGGATGCTCGCCACCACCTTCTACTTCCTGTTCTGGGCGCGCGTGGCCACGGCGGACGTGCTGACGGTGTGTGGTGTGCTGGCGGCGGTGTGGTGGTACTGGCGCGGGCCGGAGGACACGCGGCTGGGTCGCTATAGCGTGTTCTTCCTGCTGCTGGCCGTGACCTCGCTGTTCAAAGGGCTGATCGGCTTTGTGCTGCCCGGCCTGGTGCTGCTGCCACACCTCCTGGCGGAACATCGCTACAAGCGCCACCTCAACCTGCGCCTGGTGTGTGCCTTGCTGATCGCTGCGGCGGTGTATGCCGTGCCCTTCGTGCTGTCCCATCTCTACGGTGCCCCTAGCTATGGCAGCAGCGGCCTGGCCCTGGTGTTCCGCGAAAACGTGGTGCGCTTTTTCGACCCGTTCGACCATATGGGCCCGATCTACACCTACCTGATCTACCTGCCCGCCTACACCCTGCCCTGGGTACCCTGCTGGCTGCTCGGCCTGTGGCTGGCGCTGCGGCACTGGCGCCACACGCCGCCGAACGTGCGCTGGCTGGTGTGGGGCCTGGGCCTGTTGTTCGTGTTCTTCACCGCCAGCGGCAGCCGACGCAGCTACTACGTACTGCCATTGGTGCCCTTCGCCCAGCTGCTCGGCGCCTGGTGGGTCAGCGAACGCCTGCGGGCACGGCCGGCCAGCCAGTCACGCTGGTTCAAAGGCTTCGCCATCGCCGCTGCCCTGATGCTGTTGATACTCGGCGTGGCCTACCCCTGGAGCAACAGCAACGGCGGCGTGACTCGCTTTGCCGAAGACGTACGAGCCGAAGCGACCCAAATCGCGCCATGGGAGCAATGGCAATGGGTGCTGGTGGAAGCGGACAACAAAGTGCCGATGTACCTGCAAAACGGCGGCAAGCCGTTCTACTACGTGGCCGAAACCCAGGACTTTCCCCGCCAGGGCGACAGCGCGGCATTCCTGGCCTGGCTGGAAAAAACCAGCGGCCAGACCTTCGACCCGCAACGCACCATCATTGTCGCGCAGTACGCCAAGGACGATCCCGCGCCACTGGCTTATCTGGGCAAGGATCATCGGGTGATTGGCACCCAGCCGGATAATGGCGAGCGGTGGTTTCACAAGCGTGAGGATGGGAGCGTGGCGTTCATTCCCCAGCCCAAATAGAAGGCGGTCTTATCCTTTTGGCAGACTGGCGGCGTGGATAAATGCCTCATCCAGGCTTTGGGCGTCGTAGGCGTCCATGAAGCCTTGGGCATCAGTAAAACGGTTGAATCGCCTTTGACTCAGCATGTAAAAATCATCGCAATGGGCGACGATTTCATCGACGTTGTGCGATGAAACCAACACCGCGACACCCTCTGCCGCTGCCCCCTCCAAACAACGCCAGATGTGATAACGAAACTCGGGATCCACACCCGCCGTGGGTTCATCCAGTATCACCAGGTCCGCGTTGGCGCAGAGCAGGGACAACGTAAAAAACCAACGCTTTTCCCCATAACTGCAGAGTGCGGATTTTTTGTTCCAGATCTCGCAGTAACGCTCTGCGATGCCGGGGCTCCATTTTTCGATTTTATCGAGTGCATGTTGTTGGGTAACCTTAGTGTCGGAGCAAAACAGCATGGCCATTTTGAAGATGTCGAACATGCGAAATACAGGCGGCGTACTGATGATCTGCGACAGGTACAGCAGCTTGGAGAAAGAGCTGTTTACCTCACCGCCCTCTATTTTCTTCAGGCCGCACAGCACATCAAAAAAAGTGGTCTTGCCGGAGCCGTTTGGGCCGAGAAGGCCTGATATGGAGCCGGCTGCGACTGTCAGAGAAGCGTTGCTGAACAGTACATGGCCTGGGTAACTGACCCCGAGTGAGCTGACGATAAGTTTCTTCATCAGTATCGGCTCCAGATTGGGTTGATGAGCAATAATCGAAAGGTCACGCCAAAGGAGATAGAAAAGGCCGCCATGACAACTAGCACGACCTCTATCGACCCCGCGGCCCCCTCCAGCATTATTTGATTAGCCCATCCCATCGGACTTAACAGTTTGATGACCTGGAGCGCAGCATGAGATGAACTGGCACTGACAATTCCAAGCGCCAACATCAAACACAACAAGACAGAAAAAACGGTGCCGGCATTTTGAAAACTTAGCGGAGCCAATGTAAGCAACAGCGAAAATATGGAGAACAAGAGAAAACAGATATAAAACCTCAACACGACATCCAGCACATCCGACACTGCCACCCCCGACCCGAAATAAAATTGCGTCAGGCCGTAGAACACCAAGCAATAAACAATCGACAAGAAGGAATAGGCAAAAAACTGCCCAAGTAGAAAGATGAGCTTAGTCGGTGTCGTGTAGACAAAAGAGCGCAAGAAGCCACTTTCTCTTCGCCCGACGATATAAAACGCCAGGCCAAAAAAAGCCACGCTACAGGCGATAAAGGCATAGAACCATGACGTAACGGCGAGATAACTGATCGTTCGATCATCATTGGACGTTCTCGCATAGGCGATTAGATAAAATGTTACCGCCGGAGAGACCACCATCCAGAACAGTGCAACAGGTTCCTTTAACTGTTCCTTTATAAACAATGCGGCCAGTAAAAAGGATTTGGACAGTGGATAACCGTTCATGGCTTACCTCGCAGGAAGCGTGACCGACTTTCCATCAAAACTTAGCGCATTTGGAAAAACATTCAAGATACTCTATTTTTACCAGGCTCGTGAATATGAGAAATTTCACTCATAAAAATCAGACATCTAGCAATTGAATACAACGAACTTCTTCTTTCGAGGACGCCACCCGAACATCACATTCTTCAACAGCGTTAGTGACTTATTGATCACATTACAAAAACAATCAAATACTTCATTAATTAACAAGTACTGCGCTGCTCGACTGTTTTTTTGCAAAAATACGACGAGCGGCATTGGTCAAATTTGACCTGAGAGCGCTCAATCAGCCAAAACCGCCGAATCACACGCGGCGATCTTCTCCCGCGCCCCCTCATCAATAAGCCCGCGAAGCCTCTCAAACAAAGGATCGGCATCCGTGTAGCCTTTGCCGTAGGTCAGGTTGAATCCATAGTCGAAATCGGGTGGGTTCTTGCCCTGATTGTGCTGGAGAAGGGTCTCTAGTTTGTCCAGCGCCTTGACGGCCTTGGCCTCGGCAGACTGTGCGGTTTCATAGTCCTCCCAGAGCGCCATTATCTGCGTTTGCAATGGCCCGTCGAGGGCGCGGGTCAGGTGTAGAAGGTCTTTTCTCTCTTGCTCGCTCTTGTCGGGAAACGACGCTTTGTGGATGGCCGGGATGTCGCCATGGATGGCCTCCCCCAGGTCATGAATGACGCACATCTTGAGCAGTTTGAGCCTGTCGAGATGGCTGAATTGATCCTCGAAAACCATCGCCATCAGGCACAGGCGCCAGCTATGTTCCGCGGTGCTTTCGGTGCGCCCTGAGGTGGTGTGGGCGCTGCGGAGTACGTCCTTGAGTTTTTCCGCCTCGCGAATGAAGGCGAGGCGCCCTTTGATCTCTTCGGTGTCCATGGTGTTCTCTGGCTCGGTCGACTGACGTGCTGCGCGACTGCACAGGCGGCCAGACTAGGTCCAGGGCTATCCGGCGTCCACGCATAAGATATGCGTGCGCCCGTGTCAGAGTGTCTCGACCAGGCGCGCGGCCGTTCCGTCCGAGAGGGGGATGCGGGTCCAGCGGCAAACACCCTGCGTGATGGGCACGAGCAGCGAGTCATTGGCGCCCGTGGAAAACTCCACGGCAGGCGGTGCCAGGGTTTCGCGCCATCCGGATGCGTTGAGTGCCAGCTCCTTGCGCATGATCTCGGGGGTGGCGAAACGCCAAAGAGAGCAGCCCATCAGCTCACTGATCGGGCGCGTGAACTCGGCGGCTCGGCTCGGGGAGCACGCCAGCAGACGGTGGGTCAGGTCGCAGACAAGGTGCATGGGCCGTGGGCTCTCGCTGACCAGCCGGGCCAGGACGTGATCGGCGGCGGCGTCGAGGCGAGCGGCCAGCAGTTGCTCAAGCTGTTTGTGCGCCACCGGGTCCATGGCCTGCACGCCGCTTTCCCAGCGGGAAATGGTCGATTGGGTCACACCGAACACCTGCGCGGCATGGGATTGCTTGACGCGGTGCAACAGGCGCCAGCGCCTCAGCGCAACGCCAGGCAAGGCCAGCGGTAACAATGTGTCAGACATGTCGAGACTCTCGAGAGGCGACGGGGCGGGTCAGTTTGATGGATGTTCGCCCACGCCTGCAAATCAACTCTCGGGATTGATCCCGCTTTTGCGCGGCACACCGGCCTCGTCCGTGCCCACTCGCAACCCTGCGACCTGCTCCTGCACCGCCCGTCCCTCTGCCCGATTGCGGATGAACCCAGCGCGGGTAAATCGCTCCAGAAACGGCACCGGCAAGGTCTTGCCCGGTATCACTGCCGGCTGCTCGTCCACATCACCGAACAGGGTATACGCGGCACTTGGCAAGTGCCGGGTATTGAGGTCACTGGTCAGCCGTCCTTCCTGCAACACAATCGCGCGGTTGGTGACCCGTTGCAGGTCGGACAAGCGCTGGGAAATGTAGAGGATCGCCACACCCCGTGCGCGCTGGCTGTCGATCAGGCCAAGCAGGCGTTCGGCGTCGGTTTCCGACAGGGCGGCAGTGGGTTCGTCGAGGATCAGGAATCGGGGTTGCTGTGCAAAGGCGCGGGCCAGCACCAGCAATTGGCGGTCCGCCTGGCCGAGGCGTTCGACCGGGTGTTGCAGCGGCAGGTCCAGGCCCAGCCCGGCGGCGATGGCTTCGGCACGTTGCAGCAGGTTTTTGCGGTTGAGCAAGAAGTCGGCGTCGGGTTGGCCCAGCTCATCGAGCAACAAGTTCTCGGCCACACTCAGGCCGGGGGCGATCCCATCGTCGGGGCGTTGGTGCACCGCCACGATGCCAACCCGGCGCGCCGACAACGGCGAGGTGAAACGTTGGCGCTGGCCATCGACCCACAGTTCACCAGTGTCCGGCGCCAGGCTGCCGCTGAGGATCTTTACCAAGGTCGATTTGCCCGCCCCCGTGGCGCCGAGCAACGCCACGCCCTCGCCCGGATAAATATCCAGGCTGACCTGATCCAGCGCCCGTTGGGCATCAAAGGTTTTGCACAGGCCAAGCAAGCGAATCAAGGGCGCGGCGGCAACGAGGTTGCTCATGGCTCATCTCTAAGGCGGAACGGTGACTCATTACAACGCTTTACGGCGCTGATTTATTCCGAACAACAATGAGTTAGGTCCCGAATTAAATGCATTACCTCATGAACAATCCAATAGCTGAATCGCATAGCCGAATTTTTTTGAGTTATAAGGCGATTGTCGGCAGTTTGATGAATGCATTCAGCGTGGCATCCGGCAATGCTCGGCGAAGGTACAAACCGGGGACATCGTTTACCTATCTGGCCGCGCTGCCTGGTTTTGGGTCTGCTGCGCAGCCCAACGCGGGCGGTGCGACGATTCGACAAGCCCGCTTGCCACAGGATATCGCGTAAGCATCTTGAATTTATTAAACGCAGACTGAGGTGGATGGCATTTGGTCATGGTTTGTAAAGGGCCAGCAAGGCGTGTCGCTTTTAATTGAAGGACGTTTCCTAGACAATCCTCGCCGCCTTGTGCCTGCCGGGATCGGTGGCTAGTCTTCGCTCCGTCGCTGAACTTCAGTGATCGGGTTTAGCAGCCTGACTTCAATGGGCACACGGTTCACATCTGCGTTTATGGTGGCTGTGCGCGGGGCACCTTCGGGTGCGCTGGTTTTCCTATTGACCGGTCTGCTAACCCGCGTACAGCTGCCACCCGCGTTTAGCAGCGTCGGCGGTAGCTCCTTTGCTCAATAGGAGTTGCACCATGAACAAAGCCCTACCCGACCCACCCTGTGACCCCGCCAAAGACCGCGCCGCCTTCAACCGCGCCATCGATCATTACCTGCCTTCACCGGGTGTCCACGCCATCAACGAAGACCTCAGCTTCGAAGACGCCCTGCTCTACACCGCCAGTTTGCTCGACAGCGCATCAGCGACTGCATTGGATTGCGGCGAGCTGTTGCCCAGCCCAGAGCGGGCTAAGATCCTGGCGGTGTGGCATTTACTGGAAATGGCCAAAACGACGGTGGATCGCTCCATCGCGTGCCTGAAACCTTCGCCTACCACTGCTTGAACACGGCGTCCTCACGTTTTTCGCCGGCAAGCCGGTATCTACAGAAACCAAAAAGCGTACCCACGATGCGAAGCGAGTCGCTCTTGATCTGAGGCGCCCCGTCAAACACGCTGGCCGAACGCAGGCCTTGAATCCGTGGGTAACCCGGCAGGACGCCGGGTTAGCCGCGCTGGGCCAAGGATGGCCCATCGCGGCGGCCCACGGATTCAAGCCTTCGTTCGGGCACACCGAGCCTAAGCGAGGTACCGAGTGTTGGGGCAAGAGCGCTTTGGTTACTTTCGCGCTTTTCGAAAGTGACCCGCCGTAAGGGCGGAACCAATACCCGCCATCACCCAAATAACGGATATGTACTCCGTCTGATCCAACATCCAGGTCGGCTGTCAGGCCGCCTTCGCAGGCACGCCAGTTCCCACACTATCCGCATTACCAACCTTAGATCCTGCGACGCCGGTTGAGCTGAGGAATGGCCGCCTGAGGAACCTCCACCCGCTCCACCTGCGTCGCCGTCTGCGCCGCCAATTGCGCCAACGTCGGATGACTGAACAGCGTCCGCGCATCCACCTCCAACCCCGCCTTGCGCATCCGCGCCACCAGGTTCACCGCCAACAACGAATGCCCCCCCAGCTCAAAGAAATGGTCATGCCGCCCCACCCGCGCAAGCTTCAACACCTCAGCCCAAATCCCAGCCATCAGCATCTCCACTTCCCCCAGCGGCGCTTCATAAGCCCGACTCACCACCGACTCCAATCCCGGCTCCGGCAACGCCTTACGGTCAAGCTTACCGGCAGGATTGAGCGGCAATTCATCCAATTGCACAAACGCCGCCGGCACCATGTACTCCGGCAACTGCTCCAGAACATGCACGCGCAAGGCTTCCAGGCTTGGAGCCTCATGACGCACAGAGAAATAGGCGACCAACCGCTCATCCCGAATCAACACCGCCACTTCCCGCAACGCCTGATGCGCCATCAGCCGTGATTCAATTTCCCCCAGCTCCAAGCGCACGCCGCGCAGTTTGACCTGAAAGTCATTGCGCCCCAGGAACTCAAGGTTACCGTCCGGTAGATAACGCACCAGATCACCCGTGCGATACAGCCGGTCGCCGTCAACAAACGGGCTGTCGATAAACCGTTCGGCGGTCATCTGCTCCAACCCCAGGTAACCACGGGCCACGCCGACCCCGCCGATATGCAACTGACCACTGACCCCCATCGGCACCGGCGCATCGTGTTCATCCAGTACATAAAGGCGTGTGTTGTTGATCGCCCGACCAATCGGCAATTGCAGCGCAGGCACCGGCGCGCCGGGTTCCAGGGTCCAGGCGCTGCTGTCCACCGTAGCTTCGGTGGGACCATAGACGTTATGCAGGCGCACCTTGGGCAAGCGCGCCTGCACGCCACGGGCCAGGGCTTCGGTGAGTTCGCCGCCGCCACACAGCACGTCGGTCAGGCTGGTGCACAAGGCCGACTCTTCCAGTTCAAGAAACTGCTGGAGCATGGCCGGCACGAACTTGATCACACTGATCTGTTGCTCGCGAATCACCTGCGCCAGGTAGGCAGGCTCACGATGCCCATCCGGCCGGGCGAGCACCAACCGCATGCCGTTGGTGAGCGGCCAGAACAGCTCCCACACCGAGCCGTCGAAGCTGAAAGGCGCCCGTTGCAACAGCGCGCCGCCCTCGGCGTTGGGGCACAACTGCGAGCCCCAGTGCATCAGGTTACCGAGGCCACGGTGCTCGATCATCACGCCCTTGGGCGTGCCGGTGGAGCCCGAGGTGTACATCACGTAGGCCAGGTTGGCGACGCTCAAGCCCGGCACCAACGGGTTGCCGATGGGGGCCTGGCTCCACGCGCAGTGGTCGAAGTCGATCACCGGAATCGACACCTCACCCGACAAGTCGCGGGTCGCCGCGTGCACCAGCAGCGCCACCGGTTGGCTGTCGTGGAGCATGTAGGCCAGACGCTCGCGCGGGTAGCCTGGGTCCAGCGGCACATAGGCGCCGCCAGCCTTGAGGATCGCCAGCAAGCCCACCACCAGGTCTAGCCCGCGCTCGACGCAAAGCGCCACGCGGGAATCCGGTTGCACCCCGCGTTCGCGCAGGTGGAAGGCCAGTTGATTGGCGCGTTCGTTGAGCTCGCGGTAGGTGAGTTGCAACTCGCCGGCCTGCACCGCCACCGCATGGGGGATGTGCCGCGCATGGGCTTCGAACAGCGCCTGCACGGTGAGGGTTTCGGGGTATGCGGTTTCAGTGGCGTTGAAGTCCACCAGCAAGGTGTTCAACTCGCTGGCGGGCAGAACCTGAACTTCACGCAGTGGCGTTTGCGGTGCCTGCTCCAACGCGTCCGTCAGGTTGACCAGCACGGTTTCAAGGTAATCCAACAAGCGTTCGGCGCCGACCTGACGTGGGGCCTTGGCCTTGATCTGGAAACCACTGGCGGTGTCATCCACGGTCAACATCAGCGGGTAGCTGAGAATGTCTTCACTGCTGAGTAAGGCGATGCCCGGCACCAACGTAAGGTCGCGTTCGGCGTCGGTGTGGCGGTAGTTGAGCAGGCTGTTGAAAAGTGGCGATGCACTGCTGCAACGCTGGGCCAACGCCAGCGAGGCCTGCTCATGGGCGAGCAAGGCGCTGAGTCGAGCGTGGGTATCGCTCAGGGCATCAGCGACGGTTTTCCCGGCCAGGCGCAATCGCAGCGGCAGCGTGTTGATGAACATGCCCAGGGCCCGGTCAGCACCCTCGCCCGCTTGCAAACGGCCGAGCAACACGGTGCCGAATACCACGTCATCGCGCCCGGCGACGCGGCTAAGCACCTGGGCCCAGGCCAAGTGGAACAGGCTCGCGGCACTCACGCCCAACCCTCGCGCCTGGGCACGCAGGCGCTGATTGAGGCGGTCGCTCAGCACGCGTTCGGCTTCATCCGTGCGCGCCCGGTCCGCCTGGCGTTCCTGTAACCCGAAGGCCAGCGTCGGCTCGTCGACATCGCCCAGTTGCTCACGAAAGAACGCCTCATGCCCAGCCTGCCGTGCCGGCGAACGGGCTTGCGTCACCACATTACGATACGGCACCGGCACCGGCAGTTGCGCCTGCTGGCCGAGCAAATGGGCGCGGAGCTCCTGCATCAGGATCGTGGTGGACGTAGCGTCGTTGACCAGGTGATGAAAGCGCAGGCGTGCAACCCAGCGCTGGTGCTGCGGTTCTTCGGCATAGTCCAGGGCCATCAGCGGAGCCTGGCGCAAATCCAGCGGTTCACACTCCTCGCGCAACGGTTCAACGCGTAACAGCGCCTCGCGCCACACCACTTGCATTGGCTGCTCAAGCGCATCCCACACCAGGCTGGTGCGCAGGATGTCGTGGCGGTTGATCACCTGTTGCAGGGCCTGGGCAAACGCGTCCACCTGCTCACGCCGGGCAAAACTGAACAGCGCCTGTTGCTGGTACGGATCGCGCTCGTCGGTGATGTGGTGGTAGAGCAAGCCTTCCTGCAACGGCGCCAGTGGGTAGACGTCCTGCACATTGGCCGCGCCGCCGGGAATGCTCGCGACGATGCGCGCCAGGCTCTCAGGATCCAGTGCGGCCAGCTCAGGCGCGTCCATCTCGCCGTATTCACTGGCCGCCGCCAAAGCCGCCAGGGTCGGCTGGCCGAACAGCACCTGCACATCGGCACGCAGCCCGACCTGGCGCATGCGTTGCACCAACTGCACGGCCAGCAACGAATGCCCGCCGAGTTCGAAAAAGTGGTCATGACGCCCGATCTGTTGCACCTGCAACAGCTCGGCCCAGAGTTGCGCCAACAGGGATTCCACCCCGGCGTGCGGGGCTTCGTACAGGCGTGTGACAAAGGCGTCCTGGGTCGGCGCGGGCAATGCCTTGCGGTCGAGCTTGCCGTTGGCGGTCAGGGGCAGCGCGTCCAGTTGCGTGTAGGCGGCGGGCAGCATGTAGTCGGGCAGCGAGGCCTGCAGGTGGGTACGCAAGGCTTCGATCTGCAGCGCTTCGCGGGGGACGAACCAGGCGAGCAATTGCCCATCGCGTGACTGCACCACTGCTTCCTGCACCTGCGGATGGGTGGCAAGTGCGGATTCAATTTCGCCCAGTTCGATGCGCATGCCACGGATTTTCACCTGGTCGTCATTGCGCCCCAGGTATTCCAGGTTGCCCTCCGGCAGCCAGCGCGCGAGGTCGCCGGTGCGGTACATGCGGCCTTCCATAAATGGGTCGTCGAGGAAACGTTCGGCGCTCAGCTCGGGGCGATTGAGATAACCCCGCGCGACGCCTTTGCCGCCGACGTACAGCTCCCCTGCCACGCCGATGGGCACCGGGCGTTGCTGTTCATCCAGCAAATACACCGTGGCATTGGCGATGGGCGCGCCGATGTGCAAGAGCTGGCCCACTTCCATGCGGCCGGAGGTGGCGACCACCGTGGCTTCGGTGGGGCCGTAGTTGTTGATCACCGCAAAGGACTGCGCCTGGGTAAAAGACCGCAAACGGTCGCCGCCGATCAGCAGGGTGCGCAGGGTCGGGTGTTGCAGGCCTTGGCTGAAGGCGTACTCGGCCACGGGCGTTGGCAGGAAGCACACCTGCAGCGGCTGCGCCTGCCACCAACGGAGCAGCGCGTCGATATCTTCGGCGCCGTCATGCGCCGGCGGCAGGTGCACCGTGGCGCCCACGCACAACGCAGGCCAGATTTCCCAGGCCATCGCGTCAAACCCGAAACCGGCGACGCTGGCGGTGTGGCTGCCGGCGTGCAGGTCGAAGGCCTGGCAATGCCAGTCCACCAGGTTCGCGACGGTGTGATGCTCGACCATCACGCCCTTGGGCAGGCCAGTGGAGCCAGAGGTGTAGATCACATAGGCAAGATTGGAAGGACTGACCGCTACGCGGGGGTTGGTGCCCAGGTGGAAGGTCGGGCGATCCAGCTGGATCACCGGCACCTCCAGCGCAGGCAAACGCGACAGCAGATCGTGCTGGGTGAGCACCACCACCGGGTCGCTGTCTTGCAGCAAATAGTTCAGGCGCTCGGCCGGATGGGCCGGGTCGACCGGCACGTAGCAGGCGCCGGATTTGAGGATCGCCAGCAACCCCACCAGCGTCTCCAACCCGCGCCGCGCCAGGATCACCACGCGGTCGTCCGGCTGTACACCACGCTCCAGCAGTTGGTGGGCCAGCGCATTGGCCTGCTGGTTGAGTTGGGCGTAACTCAGTTGCCGGCCTTGGTACACCGCCGCCACGGCGTCTGGCGTACGGGCGGCCTGGGCTTCGATGCGGCCGTGCAGGGTTTGCAGCGGTGCGTGGGGCTGGGCGGTGGCGTTCCAGTGTTGCAGCTGGGCCTGTTCGGCGGGTGTCACCAGGGAAAAGTCACTGATCTTCAGCGCCACGTCTTCCAAGCCTTGTTCCAGCAGCCAGGTAAAGCGCTGCGCCAGGGCGAGCACGTCGTCGTGTTGGAAGTACGCTTCGTTGTAGACGCAATGCAGGCACGCGGTGTCCTGGTAACGGTTGCTGCGCAGGTGGATCGCCAGCGGCAACGGCTCATGGTGGTTGGACACCTTGACCGCGCGGGCCTCGGTGGTGCCGTAGCGCAGTTCGTGGTCATCCTGCTCGAAGGACACCGACAGGTCGAACAACTGACCGCGATCGGTGCGGCGCAAGCCCAGCTCACGGTTCATCTCGCTCAGGGGGAAACGCTGGTGGCGGAAGTCCTGCTTGAGCTGGTCACGAACCCCACGCACCACGGCGCTGAACGGCAACTGCTCATCGAACTGCAAACGGACCGCGCTGACCTGGGTGAACAGCCCGACAGTGGAACGAAAACGCGCATTCGAGCGGTTGAGAATCGGCAGCCCCACCACCCATTCCGGGCGCTGGGCGGTGCGGGTGAAATACACATACATCGCCGCCAGCAGTACATGAAATGCCGAAGCCTGGTAACGGTTGGCCACTTGTTCCATGCGGTTGAGCAGCGCCACCGGAAACGCTTGGGCCAGGGTATTGCTGGACGCCTTGGCGGTATGCCGGGGCGTCAGTAAGGGCTCCGGCAGCATGCGGTATTTGCCCAGCCAATACCCACGGTCGCGGGCATAGCGGGCCGAGGCGTGGTAGCGCTCATCCGCGTCGATGAAGTCGACATAGGACGGCGCCAACGGCTCCGGCTGCCGGCCTTGTTGCAGGTCGGTGTACAGCCGGGCCAGGGATTGCAGCATCTGGCCAAAGCCCCAGCCATCGAGGATCAGGTGGTGGGCCTGGGTGCCAAGGCGGTAGTGATCGTCGTCGAGCTTGACCAGGAAGAAGCGAAACAGCGGCGCGCCCTGCAGGGAGAATGGCAGGGCCATTTGCGCCTGCATCAACGCCTGGCTGGCGGCCTGTGGATCAGCCTCCCCGGCAACATCATGCAGGGCCAGTTCGACGGGCAACGTGGTGGCGAAGGTCTGCCGAGGCAAACCGTTGGCGTCGGTGTGCAGTTGCGTGCGCAACGCATCGTGCTTGATCACCAATAATTCGATGGCGCGCAGCATCAGGTCTGGCGCGATGGGACCGGCGAAATCCACATAGCCGCCGATGTTGTACAGCGGCGAATCGCCTACGCGCAGTTGGTCGAGCCAGATGTCCTGTTGGGCGGCAGTAAGGGGGAAGCTGGAGGATTGCTTCATAAGATCCTTCTCATGGGGTTCAGGCACTGGCCGCGCAGGGAGGCCCATTACGACGAATAGGCTGGATTGGAGCATGGGCATAGGGGAGTGTCTGTCACCCTAAACCCGGACATCCAAATGGATAGATTGAGCTTGGCTGATGGTTCACTGCTGAAACGATTAAAGCTGTGTAGGAAATTGGCTATACCTGCCCGCTGTCAGTATTCATTGATTGTTTTTAAATATAAAAATTCTTGTTGTTTATCAAATAGTTAACTAACTCTAAAAGCCTCTTCTGATTTTTATCGGCCGGAATTACCTCTCAGAAACGTCGAATTAATGACGTGGTTTTTATGGCACGTTGTGTCCCTCGTTTCTGCTACATACGTAGGACAAATCCCCTGGCTAAATACACTCTCGACTACCGACTCTGGTGTGTGAGCAACGGATCGCCCCCGCAGAGGCCCAGAGAGTCTGTTGACGGTTTTCGACATCAAGGATGAGATGGCTATGAGTTTGACCAGCAGTATTGCCAACGCGCAGAGCCCGAATTTCTATGCCGAAATGGGCGAGTTGATTGCCAACAGTGGCCACGCGGATTTCGCCGCACACATGCTGCACCTGGTGGACAAGTGGGTGCCGATCCACCTGGTGGACCTCAGCGAATGGACCCTCGACGAGCTGCGCGACCGTGTGCTCGATATCAAGCTGCTCGGCAGCGCCGGCCAGACCCAGGACCTGCCGCCCCTGGCCCTGAACTCGATGGACGACCACCCGTTGCTGCGGGAAATGCTCGGCATGCAGGACCCGCTGCTGATCCAGCTAAGGGCCAAGGCCAAGAGCGCGTTCCCGCGGGGCACCTCACACCAGTGCAACCTGGTGTCGCGCCAGGGCAATCGGCGCTGTGTGATTTCGTTTTATCGCCCGCCCAACCATCGTGGGTTTTCACTGGCCGAGTTGTCGTTTCTCAAGTGCCTGTCGGACACCCTGCTGCCATTGATCGAATGCCACGCCCAGAGCCTGCGCCAGGCGCCCCACCCCGAGGCCGAACCGGCCCACACTTTGCTGGAGCAATCCCAATTGCAGCGTGAGTTCTACAAGCGCCTGTCCCTCGGTGAAATCACCCTGTCGGCCCGCGAACAAGAGGTGTGCCTGGGTCTGCTGACCGGCGGCACCGTGCCGCAGATGGCGGAAAAACTCAGCGTGAAGAACAGCTCCATCGAAACCTACCTCAAGCGCGCCGCCGCCAAGTTGGGCGTGAGCGGTCGGCATGGCCTGGCCAAATGGATGGTTGGCGCCTGATGAATAAATTGAGCGCATTCGCACTGGCAGGGCTGCTCGGCGGCTGTTCGCTGATCCCCGATTACCACCGGCCGGAGGCGCCCGTGCCGGCGCAGTATCCCCAGCAAGGGGTGTACGCACTGGCGCAGTCCGGCACGTCGGACTGGCAGCAGTTGTTTCATGACCCGGCGTTGCAACGGTTGATTGGCGAAGCCCTGCTCAACAACCGCGACCTGCGGGTGGCGGCGCTGAACGTCGAGGCGTTCCAGGCGCAGTACCGCATCCAGCGGGCGGATCTGTTCCCGGCCGTCTCTGCCACCGGCGCCGGTCAGCGTCGGCGTTTGCCGGGGGATGTGACCGGCACGGGCAAGCCTGCCATTACCTCGAGCTATTCCGCGACCTTGGGCATCAGTGCCTATGAACTGGATTTATTCGGCCGCATCCGCAGCCTCAGCGAACAGGCGATGCTCACCTACCTCGGCACCGAAGAGGCGCGGCGCAGCGCACAGTTGAGCCTGGTGGCCAACGTCGCCAATGCCTACCTGACCTGGCGTGCCGACCAGGAGCTGCTGGCCCTGGCCCGCCAAACCCTGGTGGCCAACGAACACAGCCTGCGCCTCACCCGCGGCAGCAAAACCGCCGGCAAGGCCTCGGCACTGGACGTGGTGCAAGCCAGCACCAGCGTCGAAAGCACCCGCGCCAGCGTGGCCCGTTATGAGCGCCAAGTCGCCCAGGACCTCAACAGCCTCGCCCTGCTGGTGGGTGGTCCGGTGGATGAACACTTGCCGTCGCGCCCACTGGCGGATGACTGGGTAACGCGGGTGCCCGCCGGCCTGCCTTCGGACCTGCTGCAACGTCGCCCGGACATCCTCCAGGCCGAGTACCAACTGCGCGCCGCCAATGCCAATATCGGCGCCGCACGCGCGGCGTTTTTCCCTTCCGTGAGCCTCACTGCCAACGCCGGCAGCGCCAGTACGGAACTGTCGGGGCTGTTCAAGGGCGGCTCCGGCAGTTGGACCTTCCAGCCGCAGATCAACCTGCCGATCTTCAACGCCGGCAGCCTGCGCGCCAGCCTCGACTACGCCAAGCTGCAAAAGGACATCACGGTGGCGCAGTACGAAAAATCCATCCAGACCGCCTTCCAGGAAGTCGCCGATGGTCTCGCGGCGCGGCAGACCTACACCGATCAACTGGAGGCGCAACGGGATTTCGTCGCGGCCAACCAGCAGTATTACAACCTGGCCGAACACCGCTACCGCAGCGGCGTGGACAGCAACCTCACCTTCCTCGATGCGCAACGTGCGCTGTTCAGCTCACAACAGGCGTTGATCATCGACCGCCTGGCGCAGTTGGTAGCCGAGGTGAAGTTGTACACCGCGCTGGGCGGCGCGTGGCAGGTCAACCCAAGTCCGACTGCCGCAGCCGATACTCCCCCGGCGTCACCTGCGCATAACGAAGGAAAAACCGGCTGAAATACGCCGGGTCCTTGAAGCCCAGCTGGTAGCAGATTTCGTTGGCGGAGCTGCCGGTGAACAACAGCAGGCGCTTGGCTTCCTGCATCACCCGTTCCAGGATCAGGCGCTTGGACGGCAGGTCGGCCAGGCGCCGGCACACCTCATTCAGGCGTGCTTCGGTCACGCCAATCCCCTCGGCATAACGCGCCAGCGGCCAGTGTTCCCGGTAGTGCGCCTCGATCAACTCGTTGAAGCGATGGAAGATGCGCAGGTCTTCATGGCGGGTCGGGCGCGCCGGTAAGGAGTGCGCGCACAGCCGCAGCAGGCGAATCATGATCAGCCGCGTCAGGCTGTCCAGGGCCGCCGCACGCCCTGCCCGCTCAGCGTTGATCTCGTCGTTCAACTCTTCGAACAATCGATCCAGGCCCTGGTCACCCGCCGTCAACGCCACACAGGCGGCGCCGGAGGCCAGGCTGGGGTCGGCGTCAATCAAGCCCCACACCAACTGCTGGCGCACGGTCAGCACATGCCCGTCGGCATCCGCCTCGGTGACAAAGGCGTGGGGCACCGTGGGCGGCGTGAGGAAAAACATCGGCCCGGACTCCACATACTGGCGGTCATCCAGGTACACCCGCACCGCGCCACTTTTTACGTAATGCACCTGGAAAAACCGGTCATGTCGGTGCACGGGCATGTTGCGCCCGAAAAAACCCGCCAGGTTACCGAGCTGGTCGTAATGCACCTCGGCATCGCTGTAACGCTGGTCGTAGACCTGCCCGATATTGATGTTGGGAATCGGCTGCACGCTGCCCCCTTGTTGTTATTTGAATGCCACCGGATTTTGCCACGCTTGACGGTAGTTAACATATTAATTATAACGTTAACAACTTAACGAACTGCCTATGCAGCAGTCGCCACCGCCAGGAGAAACGCATGAGCCGTACCCTGCATGATGTTGCCAACGGCACCCTGTTTGGCGTTGCGCTGAACTACCAGGGCCTGCTGGACCAGCATCTCGCCGCCTTCCAGCAGGCGCCCTATCAGAAGCCGCCGACCCAGCCGGTGCTGTTTATCAAGACCCCGAACACGCGCAACCAGCACGACGCGGTGGTGCTGCATCCCCAGGGTGAACGCCTGCAACCCGGCCCTGCGTTAGGCGTGGTGATCGGCCAGCGCGCCAGCCGCGTCAGCCTGGACAATGCCATGGCCCATGTGGCCGGTTATGTGGTGGTCAACGAATTCAGCCTGCCGGAAGACAGCTACTACCGCCCCGCCGTCAAAGCCAAATGTCGCGATGGGTTCTGCGCGCTGGGGCCGGCGTTGGTGCCACGGGAACAGGTGGACAACCCCAATCAGCTGAGCCTAAAGCTGTGGGTCAATGGTGAACTGCGCCAGGAAAACTCCACCGCCAGTTGGGTGCGGGACATCCCACAATTAATCGCCGAGATCAGCGAGTTCATGACCCTGCACGCTGGCGACGTGCTGATCACCGGCACGCCCGAAGGCCGTGTCGATGTGCTGCCCGGCGACAAGGTTGAGGTCGAAATCAGCGGCGTGGGCCGCCTGGTCAGTCATATTCAAGCGGAGACCCCGGCATGAAACGCGCGCGCATTCGTTTTGAAAATGAAATCCACGCGGTGCAGGTCGAAGCCGAAAATGCCGTGCGCCTGAACGACGGTCGCCTGCTCGCGGAGGATCAGGTTGAGTGGCTGCCCCCAGCCACCGGCAACATGTTCGCCCTCGGCTTGAACTACGCCGATCACGCCGCCGAATTGGCCTTCACGCCACCGACCGAGCCGCTGGCCTTCATCAAGTCCGTCGGCACCTACACCGGCCACCGCCAGGTCACCTGGCGCCCGGACAACGTCGCCTACATGCACTACGAGTGCGAACTGGTGGCGGTGATCGGCAAGGCCGCACGCAACGTCAAACGTGCCGATGCGCTCGACTACCTGGCCGGCTACACGGTGTGCAACGACTACGCGATCCGCGACTACCTGGAAAACTACTACCGCCCCAACCTGCGCGTGAAAAACCGCGACGCCACCACTCCGGTCGGCCCGTGGATCGTCGATGTGACCGATGTGCCCGCCCCCGGCAACCTGACCCTGCGCACCTGGATCAACGGCGAACTGCGTCAGGAGGGCAGCACCCGCGACATGATTTTCGACATCCCCTACCTCATCGAATACCTGTCCAGCTTCATGACCCTGCAACCCGGCGACATGATCGCCACCGGCACGCCCGAAGGCCTGGCCGACGTGGTACCCGGCGATGAAGTGGTGGTGGAAGTCGAAGGCGTGGGCCGCCTGGTCAACCGAATTGTCAGCGAGGCGGAGTTCTTCTCTGCCCGGAAAGAGGCGTAAGCAGCATGATCAAACACTGGATCAACGGCCGCGAGGTCGAAAGCAAAGACACCTTCATCAACTACAACCCGGCCACCGGCGAAGCGATGGGTGAGGTTGCCAGCGGCGGTGCGCAAGAAGTCGCCCAAGCCGTGGCAGCCGCCAAAGAGGCCTTCCCAAAATGGGCCAACACCCCGGCCAAGGAGCGCGCACGCCTGATGCGCAAACTCGGTGAATTGATCGAACAGAACGTGCCGCACCTGGCCGAGCTGGAAACCCTCGACACCGGCCTGCCGATCCACCAGACCAAAAATGTGTTGATCCCTCGCGCTTCGCACAACTTCGACTTCTTTGCCGAAGTCTGCACGCGCATGGACGGCCACAGCTACCCGGTGGACGACCAGATGCTCAACTACACGCTCTACCAACCGGTGGGCGTGTGCGGGTTGGTGTCGCCGTGGAACGTGCCGTTCATGACCGCCACCTGGAAGACCGCACCATGCCTGGCCCTGGGCAATACGGCGGTGTTGAAAATGTCGGAACTGTCGCCGCTGACCGCCAATGAACTGGGGCGCCTGGCGGTGGAAGCCGGGATTCCCAACGGCGTGCTCAACGTGATCCAGGGCTACGGCACCACGGCCGGTGATGCGCTGGTGCGCCATCCGGACGTGCGGGCAATTTCCTTTACCGGCGGCACCGCCACCGGCAAGAAGATCATGCAGACCGCGGGCCTGAAAAAGTACTCCATGGAACTGGGCGGCAAGTCGCCGGTGCTGATCTTTGAGGACGCCGATCTGGAGCGCGCCCTCGACGCGGCGCTGTTCACCATCTTCTCCCTGAACGGTGAACGCTGCACCGCTGGCAGCCGCATCTTTATCCAGGAAAGCGTGTACCCGCAGTTCATCGCCGAATTCGCGGCGCGCGCCAAACGGTTGATCGTCGGTGACCCGCAGGATCCAAAGACCCAGGTCGGTTCGATGATCACCCAGGCGCATTACGACAAAGTCACCGGCTACATCAGGATTGGTCTCGAGGAAGGCGCCACCCTGCTTGCCGGCGGCCTGGAACGCCCGGCCAACCTGCCGGCGCATTTGAGCAAAGGCCAGTTCATCCAGCCGACCGTATTTGCCGATGTGAACAACAAAATGCGCATCGCCCAGGAAGAAATCTTCGGCCCGGTGGTGTGCCTGATCCCGTTCAAGGACGAAGCCGAGGCCCTGCAATTGGCCAACGACACCGAGTACGGCCTGGCCTCCTACATCTGGACCCAGGACATCGGCAAGGCCCATCGCCTGGCGCGCGGGATAGAAGCTGGCATGGTATTTATCAACAGCCAGAACGTACGCGACCTGCGCCAGCCATTCGGCGGGGTCAAAGGCTCCGGCACCGGGCGTGAAGGTGGCCAGTACAGCTTCGAAGTGTTTGCCGAGATCAAGAACGTGTGCATTTCCATGGGCAGTCATCACATCCCGCGTTGGGGTGTGTAACACCGGGTCATGCGCTCCAACAAAAATAATGAATCTGGAGAATCATCATGGGCGAAGTGGTCCTGGCGGCGAAGATCTGCCACGTACCGTCGATGTACCTGTCGGAACTGCCCGGCAAGCATCACGGCTGTCGCGAAGCGGCAATTGCCGGGCACAAGGAAATCGGCCGTCGCGCCCGCGAACTGGGCGCCGATACGGCGGTGGTGTTCGACGTGCACTGGCTGGTGAACAGTGGTTACCACGTCAACTGTGGCGAGCAGTTCCAGGGCACCTACACCAGTAACGAGCTGCCGCACTTCATCAAGAACATGGACTACGCCTACCCCGGCTGCCCCGAACTGGGCGAGTTGATCGCCGCCGAGGCCAACGCGGCCGGCGTGCGCAGCATGGCCCATAACATCCCGAGCCTGGAGCTGGAATACGGCACGCTGGTGCCCATGCGCTACATGCACATGGGGGTGCCGGAGGATGAGAAATTCAAAGTCATTTCCATCGCCGCCTGGTGCGCGTGGCATCGCCTGGAAGACAGCTTTGCGTTTGGCGCCGCCGTGCGCCGGGCCATCGAGAAGAGTGACCGCAAGGTGCTGGTGTTGGCCTCCGGCTCGCTGTCCCACCGTTTTTCGGATGACCGCCAGGCCGAAGCAAACATCCACAACTGGACCCGCGAGTTCGACAAGCAGGTAGACCTGCATGTGGTGGAGATGTGGAAGCAAGGCCGCTTCAAGGAGTTCTGCGCGATGCTGCCGGACTACGCCGAACACTGCTTCGGCGAAGGCAAGATGCACGACACCGCCATGCTCCTGGGGCTGCTCGGTGGGCCGGACTACGCCAAGGCGGCGGAGATCATCACGCCGCCGTTCGGCAGTTCGGGCACCGGACAGATCAACGCGATTTTCCCGCTGTAAACCTGGGAGAAACCCATGCCGCACTTTATCGCCGAGTACACCGACAACATCGAACAACAGGCCGACCTGCCCGGCCTGTTTGAACAGGTCCACCGCGTGCTGGGAGACAGTGGCGTGTTCCCCCTCGGCGGTATCCGCAGCCGTGGCGTGCGCCTGGACACCTGGCGCATGGCCGATGGCAAACACGACTATGCCTTTGTGCACATGACCCTCAAGGTCGGCCAGGGTCGCGACCTGGCCACGCGCCAGGCGGTGGCCGAGGCGTTGTTTGCAGTGATCACCACGCACTTCGCCGAGCTGCAGGCGCAACGCTTGTTGGCGCTGTCGTTCGAGATGGTCGAGCTGCATCCGCAGCTGAATTTCAAGCAGAACAACGTGCATGCGTTCCTGAACAACCCGACGGGGTAAACCCCGTCGCTCCCCTCACGGCCTCTCAGACAAAAAGTACAACATCATGAGCACAGCCCAATCGACTGCCAGCCGCGTGCTGGCCGAGCACGACCGCACCCATCGTTCAGTGACCTGGCGCCTGATGCCGCTGTTGCTGGTGTGTTACCTGTTCGCCCACCTGGACCGCATCAACATCGGCTTCGCCAAGATGCAGATGAGCAGCGACCTGCACTTCAGCGACACGGTGTATGGCTTCGGCGCCGGGTTGTTCTTTATCGCCTATGCGCTGTTTGGCGTGCCGAGCAACCTGGCGCTGGACCGCGTCGGCCCCCGGCGCTGGATCGCCAGCCTGATGGTGGTGTGGGGCTTGCTGTCCACCGGCATGCTGTGGGTGGAGAGCGCCCGGGGTTTCTATGTGCTGCGCTTTTTGCTGGGGGTGGCCGAGGCCGGTTTTTTCCCAGGCATCCTGGTGTTTCTCAACCGCTGGTACCCGGCACGCCGCCGCGCCCAGGTCACCGCGTTGTTTGCCATTGCGGTGCCCATGGCCGGCGTGCTGGGCGGGCCGTTGTCCGGAGCGATCCTTGAACATTTCCATGATGTAGGCGGCCTGCGCGGCTGGCAGTGGATGTTCCTGATCGAGGGCCTGCCGGTGGTGCTGCTCGGGCTGGTGGTGCTCAAGTGGTTGCCGGACGATTTCGACTCGGTGCACTGGCTGACGGCTGAGCAAAAACTTCAGCTGCACACCCAACTGCGCAGTGAAGAACAGCGCAAGACCATCACCTCGTTCGGCGGCATCCTGCGCGACCCCCAGGTGTGGTTGCTGGTGGCGGTGTATTTCGCGGTGATGCTGGCGGTGAACACCCTGGCGTTCTGGATGCCCACGCTGATCCACGGCGCCGGTATCGGCCGCGACAGCCAGGTCGGCCTGCTGAGTGCCGTGCCGTACCTGGCCGGGTGTTTCTTCATGATCGGCTGCGGGCGTTCGTCCGACCGCCACCGCGAACGGCGCTGGCATCTGTGCGTGCCGCTGCTGATGGCGGCCGTCGGCATCGCCGTGGCGGGCCTGGCGCCGGACAAACCGCTGCTGGTGATGGGCGGGCTGGTGGTCGCCGGCATGGGTGCCAGCGCGGCCTTGCCGATGTTCTGGCAGCTGCCGCCGGCGTTTCTCTCCAACACCACCCAGGCGGCCGGTATCGCCATGATCAGCTCGTTCGGCAGCGTCGCCGCGTTTCTTGCGCCGTACCTGATCGGCTGGATGCGCGACGCGACCCAGAGCGCCAGCCTGGCGCTGTACGTACTCGCTGTATTTATCGCCCTCGGCGGCCTGCTGGTGCTGCGCACCCACGCCGCCATCGTCAATCCCCGTTAAGGACCGTTGCCATGCTCGACTCCCAACAAATTCTTGCGGCCGCTGCCCACCTGGACCGCGCCGAACGCAGCCGCGAACAGGTGCGCCAGTTTTCCCTCGACTACCCCGGCATCACCCTTGAAGACGCCTACGCCATCCAGCGTGCCTGGGTTGCGCAAAAGATCCAGGACGGCCGCACGCTGAAGGGCCACAAGATCGGCCTCACCTCGCGGGCCATGCAGGTTTCGTCAAACATCACCGAACCGGACTACGGCGCCCTGCTCGATGACATGTTCTTCGACGAAGGCAGCGACATTCCCTTCGAACGCTTCATTGTGCCGCGGGTGGAAGTGGAGCTGGCGTTTATCCTCGGCAAACCCCTCAACGGCCCGAACTGCACGGTGTTCGATGTGCTCGACGCCACCGAATGGGTGATCCCCGCGCTGGAGATCATCGACGCACGTATCCAGCAGGTCGACCCGCACACCCACGCAACACGCAAGGTGTTTGACACCATCTCCGACAACGCCGCGAATGCCGGCGTGGTGCTGGGCGGCCGTGCCGTGCGTCCCACCGAGATCGACCTGCGCAAAGTGCCGGCGGTGCTGTACCGCAATGGCGTGATCGAGGAATCCGGCGTTTCCGCCGCCGTGCTCAACCACCCGGCCAAGGGCGTGGCCTGGCTGGCAAACAAACTGGCGCCCTATGACGTGACCCTGCTGCCGGGACAGATCATCCTCGGCGGCTCGTTTACGCGCCCGGTCGCGGCTCGCCCTGGCGACACCTTCCACGTCGACTACGACCTGCTCGGCTCGATTGCCTGCCGCTTTGTCTGAACCCTGGAGGATTGTCATGGACATGCCCATCAACCGCTTCAAACAACGCCTGCGCAACGGCGAGGTACAGATTGGCCTGTGGCTCGGCCTGGCCGACGCCTATTGCGCGGAATTGGCCGCCAACGCCGGTTTCGACTGGCTGTTGATCGACGGCGAACACGCGCCCAATCACCTGCACGGCATGCTCGCCCAGTTGCAGGCCGTGGCGCCCTACCCTAGCCAGGCGCTGATCCGCCCGGTGATCGGCGACAGTGCGTTGATCAAGCAACTACTGGACATCGGCGCCCAGACCCTGCTGGTGCCGATGGTCGAAAGCGCCACCCAGGCCCGCGAACTGGTGCGTGCGATGCGTTATCCGCCCCAAGGGAACCGGGGTGTGGGCAGTGCACTGGCGCGGGCTTCACGTTGGAACAGCATCCCTGGCTACCTCGATCTGGCGGATGAACAGATGTGCCTGCTGGTGCAGATCGAAAACCTTGAAGGCCTGGCGAACCTGGACGAGATTGCCGCCGTCGAAAGCGTGGACGGCGTGTTTATCGGCCCGGCGGATTTGAGTGCGTCGATGGGGCATCGCGGCAATCCTGGGCATCCCGAGGTCCAAGCGGCGATTGAGCACGCCATCGGGCGCATCGTGCAGTCGGGCAAGGCGGCGGGGATACTCAGTGCGGATGAAAGCCTGGCGCGGCGCTACATTGAGTTGGGCGCGACGTTTGTCGCGGTCGGCGTGGACACCACGGTGTTGATGCGCGGGTTGCAGGCGCTGGCCGGGACATTCAAAGGTGCGCCGGCGCCACCCCATGGCGTCGGCGTGTATTGAAGCCGCTCAACGCTTGAGGTTGATGTTCTTCAAGTCATCCAGCAGACCCAACAGGGTCTGCAACTTCTCTTCGCCCAACTGATCCTGCAAACGCTGGTAGTTGGCCTCCATGCATTGGCTCATGGACTCGAAACTCGCCTTGCCCTTGTCGGCCAATGTCACCAGCACCCGGCGCTGATCCTGCTCGGCTTTGCGCCGGTGCACCATACCGGCGGTTTCCATGCGTACCAGCACGCCGGTCATGCTCGGCTTGAGGATGCAGGCCAGTTCCGCCAACTGGTAGATCTCCAGCTCACCGTACTGTTCAAGGATGCGGATGATCCGCCATTGCTGTTCGGTCAGGCCGTGTTCGTTCAAGGACGGACGGAAAAAACTCATCGCGGCTTCGCGGGCTTGCAGCAGGGTCAAGGTCAGGGACTGGCGAGGTTTGAGCATAGGATCAGGGTCACGAAGTATTTAGTTAATAATTTAACGAAACTCTAGCATTCCCGGCCGGCGAGCGCGCTATAACTTGTCTAGCGCACCGCCCATGGCGCGCAGAATCAAAAGCCTGGGCACGCAGGATCAAGACTTCCACCCCGCCAGGGCCCCTAATGGAGGCATCCGCTTTAGAGCCTTCCTTCACCTTTTCAGGCTGCGCCATGATCAACATCGAAACCCCCACGTATTACACCGCCACCAAGAAATACAACCTCAGCTTCCCGACCCTGGAACAGGACATCGACGCCGATGTGGTGGTGATCGGCGGCGGTTTCTCCGGCATCAACACGGCCCTGGAACTGGCGGAAAAAGGCATCACCAATATCGTCGTGCTTGAAGCGCGTTACCTGGGCTTCGGTGGCACCGGCCGCAATGGCGGGCAGATCATGGCGGGCATCGGCCATGACCTGGAGAAGATCAAGAAAGACGTCGGCGAAGACGGCCTGCGCCAGGTGTTCGAGATCAGCGACCTGGGCGCCGACATCATCAAGAGCCGCATCGCCAAGTACAACATCGACGCGGACTTCTGCCACGGCTACGGCTACATGGGCTTCAACGCCCGCCAGGAAAAAACCCTGCGCGCCTGGGAAAAGGACTTCAAGTCGATCAACAGCCAGCACGAGATCCGCTTTCTCGGCGGTTCCGACGTGCAGCAGATCATTGGTTCCAAAGCCTACAGCAGCGCCCTGCTGCACATGGGCGGCGGGCACGTGCATTCGCTGAACCTGTTGCTGGGCGAAGCCACCGCACTGGCCAGCCATGGCGTGCGGATTTTCGAGAACAGCCCAGCGCTGGAGGTCAGCTATGGCGAGCGCATCACTGTGCGCACCGGACGCGGTTCAGTGCGCGCCAGCAAGTTGCTGTGGGCCTGCGACAGTTTCCTCAACAAGCTGGAGCCGGAGCTGCACCGTTCGACCATCAACACCTACGCGTTCCAGATGATGACCGAGCCGTTGTCCGAAGAGCTGATCCAGCGCATCAGCCCGATTCGCGGGGCCTACAGCGACATCCGCCCGGTGATCGACTACTACCGCGTCACCAACGAGAACCGCCTGCTGTTCGGCGCCGCCACACCGCTGGTGGAGCACATTCCCGGCGACCTCAAGGCGTGGAACCGCAACCTGATGCTGAAGATCTTCCCCTACCTCAAGGATGTGAAGATCGACCTGGCCTGGGGCGGCCCGATGGCGTGCAGCCCCAACCTGTTCCCGCAGATCGGCACCTTGCCGGGGCGCAGCAACGCGTTTTTCGTGCAGGGCTATTCCGGCTTCGGCGTAACCCCCAGCCACATCATCTGCAAGGTCCTGGCTGAAGGCATGAGCGAAGGCTCGGCGCGCTATGACCTGGTCAGCTCGATTCATCGCCCGACCATTCTCGGCAAGGACGCGATCCGGCCCTTGCTGCTGACGGCGGGCAAATCCTGGCACCAACTTTCCGGTTATTGGAACGGGCGCCGCTAACCCCCTTTTTTCCTCATCAGGAGCAACTGCCATGACCCTCACTACGCTCAAACACAACATCCAGCTGTCGGAACTCGACCCCTGGGGCACCGTGGCCGACCTCGGTTCGCAGATTCTCGAAGGTGAAGTGCGAGCCTTCGGCAAGATGACCTTCGGCGCGCCCACCGACCCGGTCAGCAGCGCTTATTTCGGCACCACCCAGGGCAAATTCCGCATGGTCTACCCGTTCACCGAACAAGCCACAGTGGTGACCGGCGAAGTACTGCTCACCGACGAGTCCACTGGCCAAACCACGCGCTACAAAAGCGGTGATAGCTGGTTCGTGACCAAGGGCACGCCGGTGTTGTGGGAAGTGCTCAGCGAAAGCTTCGTCAAACACTACTTTGCCGTCGTGTAAGGGAGACGTGGCCATGACGAGTTCTTCTGACTGGATCACCGTAGGGGCGCTGGCCGACGGTTTCGCCCCGGACGCGTTCATCCTGCCTAATCTTGCCGAATTGGCGGGCCAGACCTTCACCCTGCACTTCGCCAACGGCTGGCAGATCGAGCACCGCTTCGAGCAGGACCGCCTGGCCTGGCATGCTGCCGACGGCCACTCCAGCGGCAGTGCGGCTTACCGCGCCACTTCGATCCGCCCAGGCCTGTACCTGGTCGATTTCATCAAGCATGAGGCTGGGCACAGCTGGTCGATCAGCCTGGTGCTGGACACGCCGAACGCCTCATTCACTGCAGTGATCGGACGCCTGCCGGACCCGGCCGAGACCCACGAAGGTCTTTATCACCGCGCCCTCGCCGGTAAACCGCTGACCTCGGTCGAAGTGGACTTCCTCCACGGCAGCCTCGACCGCCCATGGCAGGCCGGCCTCTGCCTGCACGCGCCCACCGACGAACTGGTGGGCCTGCGCAACCGATACCGCTACAGCCCCAGCGAAGTCTACGAACACATTTACCTCAACGAGCGCTTCTACGCCTGGCAGTGCCTCAAGGGCGTGGAGCAAGGCCTGTGCGACACCGACCGCTGCCATTACTACAAGATCGCCGAGCAGCTGTACCTGTTCGTGTGGCAGGAGAAGATCGTACCCACCCTCGGCCTGGTGCTGATCGACCTGCAGCAGCACCGCAGTGACGGCAAGATCTTCGGTTATGCGGGCGCGTCCTTCGATGCGCTGTCGAACTTCCCGATCAGCTCGTATTGCCAGGTGCTCAACCGTACGGAGTATCCCGATGACTGAGCCGCGTACGGTGGTGATCACCGGGGCCGGTACGGGCATCGGCGCCGCGTGTGCCCGCCTGTATGCCCAGGAAGGCGCACGCCTGGTGTTGATCGGGCGGCGCCGTGAGCCATTGGAACAGGTGGCACAGGACACTGGCGGCCTGATCCTGGTGGGCGATGCCGCCTGCCCGCAGACCTGGGACGGGTTTATCCAACAGATCCGCGAGCGTTATGGACGCCTCGATGTGCTGCTGGCCTGTGCCGGCGGGCATGGCCTGGGCAGCGCGACCCTGACCAGCCCCGCCACCTGGGAAAGCGCCCTGCGCAGCAACCTGGACAGCGCGTTCTACAGCGCCCGCGCGTGCTTGCCACTGTTGCAGGAAAGCGCGGGGAGTATCGTGTTGATCGGCTCCATCGCCTCCCTGGCGGCGGGGCCCGAGGTGTGCGGCTACACCACGGCCAAACATGCGTTGCTCGGGCTCAATCGCTCGCTGGCGCGGGACTATGGGCCGCACGGTGTGCGAGTGAACGCGGTGTGCCCCGGCTGGGTGCGAACGCCCATGGCCGATGCGGAGATGCAGCCGTTGATGGACGCCTATGGCGTCACGTTGCAGCAGGCCTATGACCGGGTCTGCGCCGACGTGCCGTTGCGCCGCGCCGCCAGTGCCGAAGAGATCGCCAAGGTGTGTCGCTTCCTGGCGTCCAGTGATGCGTCGATCATCACCGGAGCAACGCTGGTGGCCGATGGCGGTTCCAGCATTGTCGATGTACCAACGCTGGCGTTCGCTCACATGGAGAATGCCCATGCATGACCTGGATTTCAGCGGGCAAGGGGTGTTGGTCACGGGCGGTGCCCAGGGCATTGGCCGAGGTATCGTCGAGGCATTTGCCAGGCGTGGCGCGCAGGTGGTGATTGCCGACCGACAGCGGGAACAGGCTGAGGCGGTCGCGACTGAGTTGTCCGCGCAGGGCTATCGGGTTGACGCGGTCGGCGTCGACCTGGCCGAATCAGCAGCGGTGTTTGAGTGCGTTCAACGGCTGCCACGCCTGGATATCCTGGTACACAACGCCGGGTATTTTCCGCTGACGGCCTTTGAAGACATCACCCCGGACATCCTGCATCGCACGTTGGCGGTCAACCTGTCGGCGCTGTTCTGGCTGACCCAGGCTGCGTTGCCGGCGTTTCGCGAACAAGGCCGAGGCTGCGTGCTGGTGACCTCTTCGGTGACCGGCAACCGTGTCGGTTATCCGGGCCTCAGTCACTACGCGGCGTCCAAGGCCGGGGTCAACGGTTTTATCCGCAACGCGGCGCTGGAACTGGCACCGTTGAAGGTGCGGGTCAATGGCGTGGAACCGGGCATGATCGCCACACCGGCGATGGGTAACCTGGGCGACGCCGCATTGAATGACAGCATCGCCCGCCGCGTGCCACTTGGGCGCCTGGGCGAGGCGGCGGATATCGCCGGGGCCATGCTGTTCCTCGCCTCCGACCTCGCCAGCTACATCACCGGGCAGACCCTGGTGGTGGACGGTGGGTCCACCCTGCCAGAAGTCTGACCCGCCTACGCCCCCACCGCCTGCATCCGGCTCGAACGGAAATCCTTGGGCGACACCTCGAACTGCTTCTTGAACGACCGGCTGAAATGCGCCGAATCGGTAAAGCCCCACTTGTAGGCAATCGAGGTGATCGACTCGCTGCGCAGGAACGGGTTGGTCAAGTCATCCGCACTGCGTTTGAGTCGCGCGCGCTGAATGTAGCGGCAGACGCTGTCGTCCTGCTCTTCAAACAGACGGTACAAGTGGCGCACTGAAATGTTCAGCCGATTGGCCAGGCCGATCGGGCTGAGGCCTGGCTGGCTCAGGGATTCATCGATGACCTTCTGCACATAGCTGCGCAGGTTGTTGCCCTGCAACAGTGCCAAGCCTTCGCGGCATTCGTCGCCCTGCTCCAGCGCCGAGCCGAGCAGCGACACGAAAGCGCTTTGCAGCGCCTCCACTTCACCTGCGCCGTCTTCGGTGTCGTCCTTGCAGAGTTGGTCCATCAGTACATGCAACATGCGTCCGCAGGCCTTGGTCGAGGAGATCTTGCCGAAGGCGCGCGCGTCGCCGCCCAGGTGCTTGCACACTTGCGGGCGTGACAGGGACAGCGAGGCGTGTTCGATGAGGCCGAAGGGTGTGATTTCGATGGAGCCTACCGAGTCCATCAGCAGCATTTCGCCAGGGGCCAGTTGCAGGGTCTGGCCGTTCTGTACGATCTGCGAGTAGCCGCTGCGCTGGCTGACCAGGAAGCAATCCTGGTCGTTGTCGTGGTCGGCATGGTGCGCCGGGCGTTTGATCAGCCCGGCATTGGTGCGCAGGATCGCGACGCCGCGTGGCAGGTCTTTGATCTCGCCGATGAACAGTGAGCGGTTGAATGCCAGTTCGGTGTCGAAGTAACCGCACGCGGCGCGTAGGTCGCGGTTCCAGGTGTCCAGCCCGTCGTGTGCATGCTGTGGGATGCTCATGGGGTGTCTCCGCAAAGGATTCTTTTTGTTGTTCTGGCGCAATAGTTAACATGTTATCTATATACGCGCAACAACAACCTGTTTGCCCTTTGCAGAAGCACTAATGATGCCAATCAGAGGTTCGACAACACTCGATTCAATCCGGCCAGCGCCGCGAGTAAATGACTGCGTTGCGCAGGGCTTAATGCGATGTAGCGTCGAAAGGCGGGTAAACGATTGACCACCTCACTGCCGCCCATGTGCTCCAGGCGCACGCACCATTGCTGACCCAGCAGCTCGATGCGCAAGCGCTTGAAATCCAGCGGCATCAGCGCCTGGAACACTCCGTCGTCCGCGATCAGACGCGCCTGCAACTCACGCCCCAATGCCTGATTGCCGGAGCGGCGCCGTACACGAATGCCAGTGCGTCGAATCGCGCCGCCATGGTGCACCTCGAAGCTCGCGGTGCCCTCTGTCGCAGTGGGTACACGCAGGACGAACTCTGTCAGCACCAGGTGCATCAACAACTGCGACTCGGTGCGCTCGACTATCTCGAACGCTACGCCGTCCACTTCAAGTGTCGCCAACCCGAGGTTGCGCCGCAGGTGCGCCAGGGTCACTCCCGGTCGATAGCCTGCCGGCGCGCGATCGGCGCGAAACAGTTCAAACAGTCTTTGCCGCAAAGTCGCCATAACGCTCATCGGCCAGCTCCGGTTGATGACTGAATTCCTTTGCCAACACGTCCTCCACGGAGGCCGGTTTGAAGGGGTTGACCTTTTGCACCACCAAGGTCCAGAACAGCGCGTACGCGGCGGTGCCGCCCAGCATCACGCCAAAGGGTACGTAGATGTCCGCCGGGTTCATGCCCGGTGGCGTGATGAACCACATGCCGAGCAGGATGCCGATGCTCGATACGATCTGTGGCAGTGGGAACCACGGCGAGCGATACGCCCGTGGCAGGTCCGGCCGACGGATGCGCAGGCTCACCACCGAGATCGTCACCAGCAGGTAGGCAAAGCTCCACGCACACACCGCCGCCAGCACCAGGTGCATGATGTTGTCAGTGTTGCCGCCCAGGTACAGCGCGTGCAGGCAAGGAATCAGCATCGCCACCAGGATGCACAGCAACGGCGTCTTGAAACGTGGGTGCAGGTAGGTGAAGACCTTGGGCAACGCGCCGTCCACCGCCATGCCGTAGAGAATGCGTGGCACGCCGGCCATCAAGGTGTTGATGGTGGCTGCGCCGGCAAACAGGAAGCCGATGCCCAGCCACAGCGGGCCGATTTGGCCCATCACTTGTTCGGCGAATTTGGGGATGGCCATGGGCGTGTCCAGCAGGTGCACGCCGGAGGCGGCATCGAGTACCACGTTTTCGACTTGGCGTTTCATCGCTGCGCCGTAGATGAACATGCACGTGGCCACGCCCATCAGCCCCAGCATCATCGCGCGTGGCATGACCTTGGCCGATTGGCGCAGGTCTGGCGCCAGCGGTGTGACGAATTCGCAGCCGACGAACATGAACATCGCCATGCCCACCAACGACAGCACGGTGATCAGGTCGGTGCCCACCAGCGACTCACCGAACCAGCCGTCCAACTGCACGGCGGGCGCGGCGATCAGGCCCAGCACGCCGAACACCATCAAGGTGGTCCACATGCCGAAGGTGAGGATGATTTCCGCTCGGCCAAATGCGCTGACGCCAAACGCGTTCAGCACACCAAAAACGATCACGAAGCCGACGCCCAGCAACCACGAGCCACCGGCCGATTCCGCCAAGGTGTTGAGGTGCTCGAAGTTCACTAGGGCCATGACCCCGGACAGGATGGTTTCGGCAGTGCCGGCGAACACATGCACGATCAGGTACGCCGACAAGGTGCCGGTGATCGCGAAAAACCGCCCCATGCCGCAGTTGATGTAGTCGTACACCGAGCCGGTGGTGGGCAGGATCGAGGCGGCCTCGGCGAAGGTGGTGGCCTGGGCGAGCATCATCACCACGGCGATCAGCATCGCCAGGGCGAACGCACTGCCGCCGATGCCAAAACCCATGGTGGCGGTGAGAATCACCGGGCTGGCCATGATCAGGCCAATGGTGCTGGCCAAGGCGGTGGGGAAACCTACCGTGCCCCGGTTGAGGTGCGCGGTGAGTCGCTCATTGATCGACATGATGGGGTCCTCGAAAGCGGTTTTTTTTAATGTGTCAGCACTCTGCGCCCCACTCACGTTGATCGTCTTGCCCCTGTCTGCCGCCGGTTTTGTTGCTCCCTGCCACAGCGTAGGGCGTGGCGGCCTGGGTCAATTCCCTGGCACGCAGAGAAAAGACATCGCCCCCCGCGCTCGCCCTAATGCGCCCTCACTCTTAACCAAGATGGGGACAATAACAATGGAGCACACACTGAAAAATCGTCACCTGCGCCAGGCGGTCGGCCTGGGTATTGCGCTGCTGATGGGCCAGGCCCAGGCCATCGAGTTATATGCCGATGCCGACACCACGGTCACCGGCAACTTCCTCGCCGTATACGGGATGTTCAACAGCCCGAAGAACTACGATGGGCGCAGCGGCGGTTCCACCTGGCGTGAGGCCTTTATCAAGTACGGCCTGAGCGTGGACCAGAGCCTCGGCGCCTTGGGCGGCGTGTATGGCACGGCCAACCTGGTGAGTTCCGGCACCTGGGGCGATGGCGATGCATCCGGGGTCACCACGGGCAAGGAACGCACCACCAAGTTTGACGAAGCTTTTGCCGGCTGGCGCTCCGGCGATCTGTTCCCGGCCTTGGGCAAGGACGGCGTGGACCTGTCGTTCGGCCGCCAAATCATCATGCTGGGCGACGGTTTCCTGATCAATGATGACGGCCCCAACCTCGGCAAGGGCGTGGGCGATGGGGAGTTCAACCGTGGCGGCGCGTACTACATCGCCGCGCGTCATGCGTTCGACAAGACCGCCGTGATCCGCCTGGGTGGCAAGGACGGCGTGCATGGCAGCCTGATGTGGATCAAGTCCGACAACCCCGCCCAGGCCATGACCGAAATGGCCGCCGGCACCCTGGAATACAGCGCCGCACCGGGCACCCTCGGGCTCACCTACATTCACGGCATCGACGTGGACGAGCGCTTCGCCAGCGAGGTACAGCGCCAACGCAAGGGCATGAACCTCTACAGCCTGCGCGGCGCCGGCAATGCCGGCATCGACAACGCGCACTTCGCCTTTGAACTGGCCCGCCAGGACCGCCGCGACAGCCAGCAGAATGCCGGTTACGCCGAAGCCGGCTACACCTTCGCCGACCTGCCTTGGTCGCCGGACCTGACCTATCGCTACGCGCGCTATTCAAAGAATTGGGACGGGATGTTCGCAGGCTTCAACCGGGGCTACGGCACCTGGGTGCAGGGTGAAGTGGCCGGCAACTACTCGGGCCCCTACAACACCAACACCTCAGTGCAGCACGTGGGCTTCAAGGTCAAACCGCTGGAAAACCTTACCCTCGGCGCGTTGTTCTTCGACTACAACACGGTCAGCACCCGTGGCCAACTCAACCTGGATGGCCGCGAGCTGGACCTGTACGCCGAGTGGGCGGTGAACGAGCACCTGATCATCACGCCGCTGCTGGGCCTCTACAAGCCCAACAAGGATGCCGAGACCGGCGGCAACCAAGTCGGTGGCAACGGCACCAACGTCTACAGTCAGTTGGTGGTCGCCGTGCCGTTCTGAACCGTCTCGGGCGCGCACGGACGCAGCGCCTGGACCTCGGCATAAGCGCCCTGGTGATACAGCAGTGGCGCACGCCCGAAGTCATCAAAGGCCACCACCTTGCCGATCATGATCCAGTGGTCGCCGCCGTCGACCTGCTGGTATTTCTCGCAGTGGAACCGCGCCGAGCAATCGGCGAAGACCGGCGAACCACCCTCCCCCGGCTCGTACTCGATCAGGGCGAAGCGATCCTCACGCGGGCACGCAAAGTTGTTGGACAGGTGCACCTGGTCGGCCGCCAGTACATTCACCGCAAAATGGCTGGCCTCCTCGAACACCTCATGGCTGTTCGAACGTTTGTCGATGCTCCACAGCACCAGCGGCGGGTCGAGGGACACCGAGTTGAAACTGTTGGCGGTCACGCCCACCTTGCGCCCGGACGCGGTGGCGGCGGTGACCACGGTCACGCCGGTGGCAAAGTTGCCCAAGGCGCGGCGAAAGGCCCGTGGGTCGAAACGGCAGCTGTCAGACATGCAAGACTCCCGGGCGCCATTGGATGGGCGCCCTGATTGTTGTGAGGGGAAGAACGCGCTACACCATGCTCGGGTCCGGCTCCAGGCCCATCAGCTCACGGCCGAGGATCTGCGCGCAGACGTCGTAGTCGGTGTAGGCATGGGCGCCGGTCATGTGGGAATCGCGGAACAGGCGCTGCATTTCGTTGTGTTCGAACCAGGCGTTACCGCCGGCGGCGGCGAACAGCCGGTCCACGGCTTCGATGCACATTTTCGTCGCGTAGGCCTGGTTGGTGCGCCAGAACGCCAGGGTTTCGCGGCTCGGGTAGCGATGCGCGGCGCTGTGTTCGGCGTGGTCCTGCCAGGTCTTTTCGAGGAATGCGCGAGCGGCGGCCACCTGGTGGGTGGATTCAGCCAGGCGCATCAACGCAGGCGTCGCAGCGCCGACGGCGGCACCGGTATAGGCACGCACGCGGTTTTTGGTTTTTTCGCGGAACACCTCCAGCATGCGCTCGGCCACACCGAGGCTGACGGTGGAAAACCCGCTGGCGAAATACGGGCGGTACGGCGCGTAGAAAATCTGGCTGTCGGGATAAAGGCCGAAACCTGCGGACTTGCCTTCCATCATGTCCTTGGCTTTCTGGATCCGGTGTTCGGGCACCCAGGCATTGTCGATGACCAGGGTCTTGGTGCCACTGCCCTTCATGCCGGCGGCGAACCAATCGTCACGGATCTGGTAGTCACTGCGCGGCAGCACGGCGAAGCAGTAATCCTGGCCGCCTTCGGCGTTGTGCCGACGGCAGCCGACAATCGCCCACTCGCCATGGTCACAGCCGCTGCTCCAGCCCATTTCACCGCTGAAGTGCACACCGCCCTCACCCTCCACCACCCGGCCAAACGGCGCAATACTGCTGCTGGCGGTGGCGTGCGGGTTTTCGCCCCAGATCTCCTGCTGCAACTGCGCCGAAAACAGCGCCAGCTGGTGGCTGTGGGTGCACAGCAAGCTCATGGCCCAGGCGGTGCTGGCGCAACTGCCGGCGAGCAAGGCGATGCAGTCGGCGAACTCGGGCAGCGAGAGTTCCAGCCCGCCAAAGGCCTTGGGTTGAAAGGCGCGGTGCAGGCCGATGCTTTTGAGCAAGGCGATGTTTTCATCCGGCACCTGGCGCTGCTGCTCGGCCCGCGTGGCATTCGCGGCAATCAGGGGCAGGAGGGGCTTGAGGTCTTCAAGGAGCGGGTTTGGCTTTTTCATGGACGGCCCTGCTTATTATTGGAAGTCCGGCGGGCGCTCCGGGTTGAGGAACGGCGCCTGATGCAGGGCCAGTATCGATGGGCGCGCGCAGGTGGAAAATGCACGTTCCGCAGGCAAGGTTGTACTTTTCATAGGCACGGCAACCATAGGCATAAAGCCTGGCAGGCAGAGTCAAGCCATGGTCCGGTGGCTTGGTTACCCTCGGGCTTTCCTTTGTGAACTGCCAGGAACCTGCCATGAGTGATATCCCGCTGCTGCCCCAAGTCGAAGCCTTTCTGCGTCGGTCCCATGGGCTGTTCATCGACGGCGTCAACGTGCGCAGCCATTCCAGCCAGACCCTGGCCGTGACCAACCCGGCCACCGGCGAGGTGATCGCCCAGGTGGCCGATGCGGACCTGACGGATATCGACGCAGCGGTGGACTCCGCCAACCGTGGCTTCCAGTTGTGGTCCCAGGCCTTACCCGCGACACGCGGCAACGTACTGCTCAAGCTCGCGGACTTGCTGGACCGCAACCGCGAAGAACTGGCGCAGATCGAGACCTGCCAGTCCGGCAAGATCATCCAGATTGCTCGCGCGTTCGAAGTCGACCAGGCCGCGCATTTCCTGCGTTACTACGCGGGCTGGGCGACCAAGCTCAGCGGCCAGACCCTCACCCCGTCACTGCCCTCGTTCAACGGCGAACGCTACACCGCGTTCACCTTGCGTGAACCGGTGGGCGTGGTGGTGGGCATCGTGCCGTGGAATTTCTCCACCATGATCGCCATCTGGAAACTCGCCTCGGCGCTGGTGACCGGCTGCAGCATCATCATCAAGCCCAGCGAATTCACGCCGCTGACCCTTCTGCGCATCGCTGAACTGGCTGTCGAGGCCGGGTTGCCAGCCGGTGTGCTTAACGTACTCACCGGCGGCGGACATGTCGGCAAAGGCCTGGTGGAACACCCTGGCACCCACAAAGTGTCCTTTACCGGCTCCGTGCCGACGGGCATTGCCGTCGGCCGCAGCGCCATGGGCGCCGGCCTCACCCGTGCGACGTTGGAACTGGGCGGCAAGAATGCCGCTGGCTTCCTGCGCGATGTGGACGTGGACAAGGCGGTGGACGGCATCATCGAGGCGGGCTTTTTGCACTCCGGGCAAATCTGCGCGGCGGCCGAGCGCTTCTTTGTGCACCGCTCGCAAATGGACGCTGTACTGGACACACTCAGCCAGCGCCTCGGCCGCCTCAACATTGGCTCGCCACTCGATGAACGCACCGAATTCGGCCCGGTCACCCACCGCCAGCACCAACTCAAATTGCTCGGTTACTTCAGCCAGGCCCGCGCCGAAAACAATACGATCATCCACGGCGGCACCCTGATTGACCGTCCCGGCTGCTACGTCGAACCCACGGTGATCCTCGCCAACAGCATCAACGACACCCTGCTCAACGAAGAAACCTTCGGCCCCATCGCCACCTTCCTGCCCTACGACAGCGAAGACGAACTGCTCGCCCTGATGAACAACGGCCCCTACGGCCTCAGCGCCAGCCTGTGGACCAACGACCTGGGCAAGGCCCTGCGCATGGTGCCGGCGATCCAGGCCGGCACCGTCTGGGTGAACATGCACACACTGCTCGACCCGGCGGTGCCGTTTGGCGGGAATCGCTCTTCGGGGGTAGGCAGGGAGTTTGGCAGTGCATTCATCGAGGATTACACCGAGCTCAAGTCGGTGATGATTCGGTACTGAACGAAACAACCGCTTCCGCCTCGATCTCGATCAACCACTCCGGCAACGACAACCCGCTGACGATAATCCACGAAGACGGCGGCGGGTTGTGCGGGAAGCGCTGGCGCAGCGCCTGTGCGATAGGCTCCTGCTGGTCGCGGGCGGACTCGGCGATGTACAGCCGCAGCATGATCACATGGGACAGATCCCCGCCGACTTCGGCCAGCACCTTGTGGATATTGTCCAGCGCAGTGGCAGTCTGCTCGGCCATGCCTGGGCCGACCGTGCGCTCGTTCGCATCCACCCCCACCTGGCCGGACAGCATGATGCGCCGACCCTGTGGCACCTCAAGGGCCTGGCTGAAGCCGTATTGCAGGGAGTTGAATACCGTCGTGGGATTGATGACCTGTCGTTGCATGACGCTTCCTTGTTGTCGGTAGGAAAACAAGGCTAACCCAACGGCATCATTCAATCTGGCGGTTCAACATCCCGCAACATATCGAGGTCAGGGTTTGCTCTGTGTCACCCGCCACACCGTGTTCCCCACATCATCCGCCACCAGCAACGCGCCCTGCTCGTCCAAGGTCACACCCACCGGCCGACCTTGCGCTTCGCCTTCTGCATTGAGAAAACCGGTGAGAAAGTCGACCGGTGTACCCGACGGTTTGCCCTCCTTGAACGGGATAAACACTACCTTGTAGCCCGCTTGCGGGTTGCGGTTCCAAGAGCCGTGTTCACCGACAAACACCCCATCGGCAAAGGCGGCCGGCATGCCGCGTGCATCGGAAAAGGTCAGGCCCAGCGGCGCGACGTGAGTACCCAGGGCGTAGTCCGGCGCGATAGCCTGGGCCACCTTGTCCGGGCGTGGCGGTTGGACGCGCACATCGACATGGCTGCCGTAGTAGCTCCATGGCCAGCCGTAGAACGCGCCGTCCTGCACCGAGGTGAGGTAATCGGGCACCAGGTCGCTGCCGATTTCGTCGCGTTCGTTGACCACCGTCCACAGCTGGGTAGAACCCGGCTTCCACGCCAGGCCGTTGGGGTTGCGCAAGCCGCTGGCGAACAGGCGCTTCTCACCGCTGGCCACGTCCAGTTCCCAGATCGCCGCACGCCCCTCCTCTGCGTCGAGACCGTTTTCGCCGACGTTGCTGTTGGACCCCACCGTCACATACAGCCGGGTGCCTTCGGGGTTGGCCAGCAGGTTTTTGGTCCAGTGGTGGTTGATGCCGGCCGGCAGGTCGGTGACCTTGACCGGAGTAGCGTCGATGTGGCTCTGGCCTGGGGTGTAAGGCACCTTGACCACCGCGTCGGCATTGGCGATATACAAATCATTGCCCACCAGCGCCATGCCGAACGGCGACATCAAGCCGCTCAGGAACTCGGTCCGCACTTCGGCATGCCCATCGTGATCGGCATCGCGCAGCAAGGTGATGCGATTGGCGCTCGGTGTATCCGCGCCGACACGCCCCATCACCACACCCATCGCCGTGCGCTTTGCCCAGGCGATCACACCCGTGCCGCCGTCGGTGGCGCCTTCGGGCATGGGTGGGTGATTACTTTCAGCGACCAACACATCACCGTTGGGCAAGGTGTAGACCCAGCGCGGGTGATCGAGATTTTCGGCCAGGGCTGTGACGGTGAAACCCTGCGGCGCAGTGGGTTGCACGCCATCGGGCCAGCCCACGGCCTTGGAGACCTTGAGCGTGGGGATCAAGGAAGTACTGGGTTCGGGAAGTTGCGGCGCAGGCCCGACTCCGGCTTGGAACGGTAATTTGGACGCTTCGCCACAGGCGCTGAGAACAGTCGCGGTGGCAATCAGGAGCGCAAGGCGGCTCGGTACATTCATGTTTGGAACCTCAGGGCAAAAACCTGAGGGAGTATTGCCTCATATAGCGTGGGTCACCACCGGGCATGGCGCAATTGAGTGTTAACCAAGGGGCACGAATACCCCCGCTACCAACTCGCCATCGCCAGACTGAACGGCGAAAACTCCGCGAACTGCCACCGCAACGCCAAGGCCGCCGGGCGGCGCACCACCTGTTCCACCGTCACCGTCCACAGTCGCTGGGCGCCCTCGAACAGCGCCACTTGCGGGCCGTCCAGAATCAACGTGGTGCGCCCCGTCACTTGCAGCACGTCCCCCGATTCAAAGTCGATGAACAACAACCCCGCCACCGGGTTGACTTGCAGGTTGCCCAGGGTGGCGAAAAACAGGTTGCCGGCAAAGTCGGGGATGGTCAGTACATTGCCTTCGACCCGCACAAAACCCGTGTTGCCGCCTCGATGAGAAACATCCACCGAACGTTGGCCGTCCAGCTCGACGTAACTGGCGACGAACAACGTGTCGGCGTTGCGGATCAGGGTTTGGGCGGCTGCGTCCAGGTCGTTGAAGCGTTCGACCACCGTGCCGGGTTTACGCGCGATGCCGTCGACCGGGCGCAGTTGGATGTACTTGGGGCAATTGCCGAAGGTGTGCACCACATCAACCGAAAAGCCGTCGTGATCGAGTGCGCCGACACGGCCGTTCATGCGATTGCGGCGCCGGGTGTTGAGGTCGATGCCCAGCAGGCCGACGGCGGCCCCTTCACGCAGGGCGTTGCGGGCCGGGTCGGTCGCGGACGGCAGGCTGTCGATCTGCAGGGTCTGTGGGTCCGGCGAGTGGGCAAAGCCTGGCGCGCCTTCGATCATCGTCGCCCAAGGGAGGCCCTGCTCGTCCACCGCACCCAGTATCAGGTAAGGCAACAAGGGGTAGAAATCCCGGTGCTGTTCCGGCAGGTGATCACGGATCACCTTCGGCCCGACCACCGCCATGCGGTCGGCCACGCCCACCGCCTCTTGTATCTGCCGTTCGCCGGCATGCCAGGGAGATTGTTCGATCAGGTTCATGGCGAGCACCTCAGGTTGGATGTGTCGATGCTGCGCCCTGCCAGCCGGCGTGAGAATTACCACGCCAGGCAATCCACCATTACGCCAGCTGAAATGCCGGGTGTTCGCGCAGCGCCATGACGCAGTGGTCGACAAAACTGCGCACGCGCATTGGCGCATTGCGGCCTTCGCGGTACACCACCTGCACAGGCAGTGGCGGCAGTTCAAAATCCGGCAAGACGCGACGCAGTTGCCCACTCTGCAGGTGTTCGTGCACCGGATAACTCAGGCAGCGGATCAACCCCGCACCCTGCACCGCCGCATTGATCGCGCCCTGTACTGTGGCGCAGCCGAGTCGGGCGCGGGCCTTGAGTGGGTAGCCCTGGAAATCCCAATGCACCTGATGGGCGCTGGCGATCAGCCGGTGCTGCTTGAGGTCGTCCGGGTGTCGGGGCTCGCCGTGAGCTGCGAGATAGTCGGGGCTGGCGCAGAGAATAGGGCGCACCTGCCCCAGCGGTCGGGCAATCAATGACGAATCGGGTAGTTCACCGACGAGGATGGCGACGTCGAGCCCTTCTTCATGCAGGTTCGGATAATAGTCGTGGTAGCTGACGACCAGGTTCACCTCGGGATAGCGGTCCAAATAGTCAGCCAGGACCGGCGCCATCACATAACGACTGAACAGGAAGGGCAAAAACACCCGCAAGTTGCCCTGGGCCTGCACGTGCAGCCCCTTGGCCGAGGCTTCGGCGGCGTCCACCGCAGCGAGCAGGCGTACGCAGTCCGCCAGGTAGGCGTTGCCGGCGCCGGTGAGGCTCACGCCGCGCGTGCTGCGCGCCAGCAACGGCACGCGCAAACGCGCTTCCAGGCGGGCAATCGCGCGTACCAGGGTCGGGCCCGAGACCTGAGCGTCACGCGCCGCCGAGGCCAGGCTCGGCTGCCCAGCCAGCGCGGCGAACAACTGCATATCGCGATAACGCTCCATCAGCTGCGCCGTTTCATCGCCGGGTTCAGGGCAGCGTCCTGGCCCAGGCGATGGGTGAGGAAGTCGACAAAGGTGTTGATCTTGGCCGGCACCCGGCCATTTTTCTGGAACACCACCTGGATCGGCAGCGGCGCCGCCTCATAGGCTTGGAGGACAATCTCCAGTTCACCCGCCGCCACCGCCGCTGCGATTTGATAGGACAACACCCGCGTCATGCCCCAGCCTTGGCGCGCCAGGTTGATCGCGGCATTGTTCGCCGTGACCACCAGACGCGGTTCGATGGACACGCTCAAGGGTTGGCCGCCGTCGACGAATTCCCAGCCACTCACCAGTGAGCTGGACGACGACGTGGCGATCTTGGCCTCACGCAACTGCGACGGATGCGTAGGCCGCCCGTGTTGTTCGAGATAGGCCGGCGCTGCGCAGACCACCCGGCGCACTTCGCCGACCTTGATCGCCTGCTGCCCCGGTTCATGCAAGTGACCGATACGCACCGCCACGTCCACCCCTTCGTCGGTCATGTTGACCACACGATCGACCAGCAAGGCGTTGATATTTACCAAGGGGAACCGATCCAGATACTCCCCCAGCACCGGCGCCACATACAGCTCGCCAAACAGCACCGGCGCGGTCACCGTCAAATGGCCGCAGGGGATGGAATAACTGCCCGCCGCCGCTTCCTCGGCTTCATCGAGCTCGGCCAGGATGCGCCGGCAATCTTCCAGGTAACGCTGGCCGGCTTCGGTGAGATGCAAGCTGCGGGTGGTGCGCGCCAGCAATTGAGTGCCGATGCGTTCCTCCATGGCGGCGATGGCGCGGGTCACGCTGGGAGGCGAGGTTTTCAGGCGGCGCGCGGCAGCGGCGAAGCCCTCCTCCTCGGCCACCGCCAGGAACACCTGCATTTCATGAAATCGGTCCATCGGCACGCCTCTAGAAAGTTATTGCGACTGCAACCCCACCGCCGTGCGCGGCATGCCCACGAACCCCGGCAGCGCCTCGATACTGGCGAGCCAGGCGCGTACATGAGGGTAGTCGGCCAGCGAAACATTGCCTTCCGGCGCGTGAGCGCTATAGGTGTAGAACGCCACATCGGCAATGGTGGGTTGCTCGCCGGCCAGGAAACGGCTCTGGCTCAGTTGCGCTTCCACCAGTTTCAGCAACGCATGGGAACGGGTAATGGCGTTGACGGTGTCGACTTCGGCACCAAACACCGTGGCCAGTCGTGCAGAGGCAGGCCCCGCATGCAACTGGCCGGCAGCAGTCGACAGCCAGCGCTGCACACGGGCTTGGCCCACCGGGTCGCTCGGCAGCCATTGGCCTTTGCCGTAGGTGTTCGCCAGGTAAATCAGGATCGCGTTGGAGTCCGCCAGCACGACACCATTGTCATCGATGGCTGGCACCTGGCCGAACGGGTTGATGGCCGCAATGAATTCGGGCGTTTTGTGGGCGGCTTGCTTGAGGTCCACCAGCACAAAGTCCGTGGGCAGGCCGAGCAGGGACAGCATCAGCTCGACCCGGTGGGAGTGGCCGGACAAGGGGAAACCGTAGAGTTTGATCGCAGGCTGGGACATGAAAGGCTCCAAAAGATTGGGTATCGACGCCAGGCATGTTCCACTGCGGTCCTGATCGAAGGAATCACCAGGATTTACAATCCAGCATTTCACTCAATGAAACAATAGGCCTCAGCAGGCCCCCACTTTCAACACGCCGTTGCAGTTCGACAGTTTGCCTGCGTCGTCCAGGGAAACGCTGAGGTCATTGTGGTTTCGGTCCTTTGTCACACGGTCTTTTGAGGGCGTGTGAGGCGCATCTTTTATGACTTCGCCGGTCCCTATACACATTTGGTGGAAGTTGCACGTTCCCGGCGGCGCTTGAGTGGTCCAATCACTGCCGGTGCAGTGCGCACTGGCCGATGACCGGTACCATTGCGCCTGGCATTGCGCGTCGTGGCTGCCCACCGCCTGGGCGTTGACGTTGAACAGCATGGTAAGAAACAGCAGCGCTGAAACACTGACAACCTTCATTGTTCACCTTCATGGGTCTTGGCTGAATGAGCCTGTATTGATAAATCAACGACCCCATGGCGATAAATACAACTTTTACGAACCTTCAACGCTCCTGCAGGCGCTCGCGCAAAAACCGATGACTCACCGAAAACAGTCGCCGATAGGTGAGCAGCACCGCCCCCACCGTGCCCAACGCCGAAGACGCGGCAATCAGAAACATGATCACGATCTGATACCGCACCGCGTCAACTGGGCTCTCCCCCGCCAACACCTGCCCGGTCATCATGCCGGGCAGGCTGACGATGCCCACCACGGTCATCTGGTTCAGCGTCGGGATCATCCCGGCGCGCACAGCCTGGCGGATGGCTTCCTGCGCGGCTTCCCAGCGCGAGCCGCCGAGAGCGAGGATCATTTCGATGGTGTTGCGTCCCGACGTCAGTTCCTGGGTCATGCGTTCGATGCCCAGGGACACGCCGGTCAGGGTATTGCCCAGGATCATGCCAAGGATCGGGATCGCATACTGCGGTTCGTACCACGGATGGATGCGGATCACCGCAAACAAACCCACCGCCGTCACCAGCCACGAACTGCCCCACACCGAGAGGATGCTGTCGACGCGCTGCCCCCGGTACGTCCGCCGCCCACGCCCCGCTGCCGAAATACCGGCGATCAGGGTCATGGCGCACATCAACGGCAGTACCACGTACCAGTAAGCGAACTCGAACACCCAGCCCAGCAGGTAACCGATGGCCAGCAGCTGCACCACCGTGCGCACCGCCGCCCACAACAACTGGCGCTCCAGGCCCAGGCGCAGCAGCAGCGAGAGCGCGCCGTTGACCAGGATCAGCGAGGCGGCGATGCCCATGTCCAGTGCGGTCAGGTTCTGATAGTTCATGGCTGGGTCGCTCCACTCAATACACCGGCGCTCATCTGCCAATGGATGTTGCTCATGCGCCGGGCCTGGTCCAGGTCGTGAGAGACCCAGATACAGGCTCGGGCGCGATCAGCCGCAAACCAGGCGTCGATCAGCGCTTCCACTTCGCGGGATGAGGTGGGATCGAGGGCGGCGGTGGGTTCGTCGAGCAACAGCACTTCGGGACTGAGTTGCAGGGTGCGGATCAACGAAACCACTTGGGATTCACCGCCCGACAGGTCGGCGGCGCGCTTGGCCAGAAAGTCCGGGGTCTTGCCGGCGTGACCCAGCAGCGTGGTCACCGTGGCCAGGTCGAAGCGGCGTTTGCGCGAGGTCTTGAGGCTGAAAGGGAAACGCAGGTTGTCTTCCACCGTGCCGTCGAGCAGTGCCGGGCGTTGCGACAGGTAGCTGATGTGGCAGCGGTAGTGGGGAATCTGCGCGTTGCCGATCGGCTGGCCATTCCACAGGATCTGCCCGGAACTGGGCGCGTCCAAAAGCGCCAGTGCACGCAGGAACACACTTTTGCCGGAGCCGGACGCGCCGGTGATCGACACGCGGTCGGCGGCATTCAAGGTGAAATCGGTGGGCTGGAGCAAGGCCACGTGGCGGCGCTCGTCCATGCGCGTGAGGGCGCGGGTTTCGATCAGTGCGCTCATGGACGCGGTGTTCCTCTCAATCTGGATGAGGCAATGGTGAGGCACACTCGCCGGGATTTCATTCAAAAAATTCAAACTATCGCAGCCGGTGTGGCTCAGAACTCTAGGTTCAGCATTACCGAGGAGGCAACATGCAATACCGACAACTGGGCCATTCCGGCCTGCTGGTATCCGAAATCATCCTGGGCACCGTGCCCTTTGGCGGTCGCGCCGAGTTTGAGAAATGCGGATCGGTGGATGTGCCCCTGGCCAAACGCATGTTCGATATCGCGTTCGACGCGGGGGTGAACATGGTCGACACCGCCGACCTCTACTCCCACGGCCTGGCCGAAGAAGTGGTCGGCAAAGCCTTGGGTGACAAACGCAACGATATCCTGCTGGCCACCAAGGGCCGCAGCCCGGTGGACGACAACCCCAACAACTCAGGTTCTTCACGCTACCATCTGATTCGCGCGTGCGAAGCCAGTTTGAAACGCTTGGGTACCGACCATATCGACCTCTACCAACTGCACAACTGGGACGGCATGACCCCCATTGAGGAAACCCTTGAAGCGCTGCGGCTGCTGGTGGGTTCGGGGAAAATCCGCTACTTCGGCACCAGCAACTTCACCGCCTGGCAAATGATGAAGACCCTGGGCAAGGCCGAACTGCACGGCATGCTCAAACCCATCACCCAACAGATCTACTACACACCAGAATCCCGCGAAGCCGAGTACGAACTGCTGCCGCTGGCACTGGACCAGTCGGTGGGCACACTGGTGTGGGGCCCAATGGGCGAAGGCCTGTTGACCGGGTCCACCCGTCGTGGCCACAAGCCGCCCGCCAACACCCGCCAGGGTAGCGGTTGGCCAGAACCTTACGTGCATGACCAAGAGCGTGCGCTCGACATCATCGAAACCCTTGCCGCCGTCGGTGATGAGCACGGCGTCTCGGTCGCCCGCACGTGCCTGGCATGGCTCAAGGATCGACCGGGGATCACTTCGCTGATCGTCGGCGCCCGCACCGAAGCGCACTTGCGCGACAACTTGGCTGCCACTGAATTGAAGCTCACCCAGGAACAGTCCTCACGCATCGAAGCCGTGACGCGTCGCCAGCCGTTGTACCCCTACTGGCATCGCTTTACCGCCGGGATCGACCGCTTTGATCCGGCGGAGCAGCCGTTTCTGGCAGAGCATCAGAAGACACTGGATGCGCGCAAGGACAAATAACGCCCCGGTAGCCTTGTGCGCAAGGCTGCCTCTTTCTATGCATCGTGTCGGCAGGCGGCCTGGGCAAAGCACAGCCTGCTCGCTAGACTCGCGCTCCTATAAAAGGAGCCCTCATGGACGAACCGAAAGCATCCAATGCCCCCGCCTCCCGCTTGAGCGCAGCGTGGCTGTGGCGACTGATAAAGCGCCAAAGCCTGCCGATCATGCTGCTGTTGTTTGCGCTGTTTTACTCAAATGGCTACGCCTATCTGGAGGCGTATAACAACGCGCTCGGCGTGCCCGTCAACCGTCTCGGCTACGACACTTATCACTACGTGGTGTACGGCGGAAATGACATTCTGGTCAAACTGGCTGCCTTGCTTATCGTCTGCGCAGCGGTCCTGGTGTTCGCTTGCCTGATGTACTTCACCGAAAACCCTGACCGTGTTTTACCCACTCGGGAACTGAGCACCCACACACGTCGCTATCGAATGCTGCGCAGGCTGGAGAAGAGCTACAGAAAAGCCCCAACGCCGATATCCGGCACACTGCTGATCAGCCTTCTGGCATTTTTTGCCTGGATCATCTGGTCGCTGGCGTACGCGCAGTCGATGGCCCATGGCAAGCTGAGGGCCTACGAAGAGATTCGTGATTGCAAGCCTTCAATCCTCCAACTCAACAACCTCGATGTGGTCACTGCCTGTATCGTCGGCGAAAGCGACGACCTGTTGTACCTGGTGGAAAAACACAGTGAGGGCGGCGAAGTCCGGTTCCAGAAACGCCGAGTTCCCAAAGACAGTATCCGTTCGACCACGGGGCCCGAAACGCTGCTGAAAAAGCCCGGCTGACCCGTATATTTGCAATCGGGCGCAGCACTGCCTATATTTCCCGCCTGGCGCTCTCTACGCCACCTTCCGCGGAAAGGGCTGCGCCCAAGACACTGCAACATCCTCTTTTTCTACGACTCCCCACCTTGAAGCGGAAAAGGTTTGTGCAAGGAGATCGTATGTACCGCCACTTCAATACCGATGGCCGCCTCAACCTTGAGCAACAGCGCAAGCTCGCCAAGGAACTGCTGCCACGCCTCAAAGCCGCAGACCCGAACGCGACCTTGTCCCAGGCTCAGTGGGAAATCGCCAAGCAGCTGGGTTTCAGCAGTTGGCCCAAGCTCAAGGCGCATGTCGACGCCATCGACTTCGCCGCCCGCCACCCCGACTTTGCCGCCAGCGACGAAGCCCGTACCACCCATTGGCGCTGCGGCAATGACATCGCCCACAGCCTCCAACTGGCGGGGTTCAAAGGGCAGTTCCGGATGCTCACCGACCCGCTGTGCATGGGCCCGGTCCGCGATTTGCCCAGCCAAGCCTTCCGTGCGATGCGCAGCGCTTTTATCAGCCAGGCCTTTGCCATCGATGAAGCAGACGCCGCACGCCGTGTCGACGCCGAATACGACCATCTCGAAGCCTTGGCCAGCGCCGAACACAGTGTGCTGTGGTGCGAAGCGGATGCCTATGACCAACTGTTCCTGATCCGCGCGCTCGCCAGCCTTGAGCAGGCGCCGCGCAAGCTGGAACTGATCGAGGTAGACCGCATTCCCGGCGTGCAACGCTTTATCGGCATCGGCCAATTGGCGCCGGATGTATTGGCGTGGCTGTGGCCGCAACGGCGCTTGATCGATGATGACGCCGTGGAACTCGCCAAAGAGGCCTGGTCGGCGTATTGCGACAGTTCGCCAGTCAAGTGGGCGGAAATGGCCCACCACAAGCATCCTGCCCTGCCCTTGTTGGCCCCGGCGCTGTTACGCCAGTTGCAGGAACTGCCAGGCGCGCGCGATGGCTTATCCCTGACCGAACGCCTGGCCCTGACGTACCTGGCCGACGTCGGGCCAACACCCTTCGGTCGGGTATTTGCCGAATTGATGGCCAAGCGCGAACCACTGCCGTTTCTGGGGGACATGATGTTTCATGCGCTGATGCGGCCGTTGATTGACGGTGACGCCCCCTTGCTCACAGAGTCCGATACGCACAAGGACTGGCCGCAACGCGAGTTGAGGCTGACGCCCCTGGCGCATCAGGTGCTGAGCGGTGACGCGTATTGGCTCGACCATGCCAGCCATGAGCGTTGGGTCGGCGGCGTGTCCTTGAGACCCGGCCAGCCCCATTGGACGATAGACCAAGACGCCCTCCCCCACTGGCGTGGCTGACGCCTCACCGCTTGGGTGACAAGCCGATGGCACACGCAACCACCGCCGGGTCTCCCAGGTAGGTGGTTCGCGTGGCAATCGACAGCCTGCTCGTACGCGGCGCCGCACCGTCCGTATCCACGGCTCGCAACGTCGGCCGCTCCACCGATGGCACGGCGTGCGCCGGGTCGACGATTTCCATGCAGCGGCGCAACGAGTTGAAGTCCGGTGACTGTGACAGCGCCAAATGCAGGGTCTGGCTCACGGACACGGAGACCAGCGAACTCTGCGCGCATTGCCCGTCATAGATCAGCGTATGGCGAATCAGTCGGTTGTCGTGGCAGTACTTCAGCAGGTTCACCTGTCGCGAGCGCACCAGCGCAGTGTCGATGATCAACAGGTCGAATGCCACGCCTTCCGAGCGCGTCAACGCTTGCAGCTCATCGAAGGAACTCAGCGGGGCGATGCGGTAATAGCCCAGCTGGTTGAGCATTTTCTCGATCTTGATTCGCTGCAGTAGGTCCGCATCGGCAATCAGCAGGCGTAACGCTTTATTGGGCATAGGGTAAACCTGACAGTTGGGCATCAGCGTCGATCATTCAACGGTGATCACGGTAACCGTCCGGAACGAGGCCTGACTTTAAGGCGAATCTGAAACGGTTACCCTGGGCATGCCGGTTCTTTTAAGAATCGCCTCAAAGCCTTTCCCTCCAAGCCTCCCTACCATGGCCCGCGTCTCGAACGCCGCCATGGAATTTCTCTGTGTTCATGTTTCTACTGCGCCTACTGCTGCTGACCGGCGTACTGCTGACCCTCGCACCGCCGGCCCGGGCGGCACTGAAAATCGAAGGCACGCGCCTGATCTACCTGGGCCAGGACAGGGGCGCCACCATCGGTGTGGTCAACCAGGCCGCCCGCGAAGTGGTGGTGCAAACCTGGATCAGTGGCGAAGACACACCGCCCAATGGCGACGTCCCTTTTGTCGCCACCGAACCCCTGGTTCGGCTAGGGCCCGGCGAGCATCACCAACTGCGCATCCTGTACGCCGGCGAGGGGTTGCCCACACACCGTGAATCGCTGTTCTGGCTCAACATCCTGGAAATCCCGCTCAAGCCCGACAGCCCCAACAGCGTGCAGTTCGCGATCCGCCAACGCCTCAAGCTGTTCTATCGCCCGCCGACGCTGGCCGGCGGTTCGGCGCAAGCGGTGCAGCAGTTGGTCTGGAGCACGGACGGGCGCCGTGTCACGGTCAGCAATCCCAGTGCGTTTCACGTGTCGCTGGTCAACCTGCACGCCGACACCTGGGCCCTCAGTGATTACCTGCTGCTCAAGCCCAACGAGCGCAAAACCCTGGACGCACCGGGCGCGATCATCAAAGGCACCCCCCTCCACTTCACCGAAATCACCGATATCGGCTTGCAGGCCCGCCACAGCGCGGTGCTCAAGTGATAGACCGCGAGGTATTTGCACCTATGTCACTCACCCGACGACTTCTGCCGATGCTGCTCTGGGCCTGCGCGGCCCTACCGGCCACCAGTCACGCGCTGGCCTGTCGAGAAGACGGCAGCGGCTCGATCATCACCCAGGAAGCGCTGGGGACCGCGCTGGCGGTGGCCGCCGATGCGCCCAACGGCACCATCATCTGGGAGTCCGGCCCGCGCACGACAAATGTGATCTGCAAGGACGACTACAACCATGGCCGTGAAGAGGTGTATTTCTACGTCAACCCGGCCAACGTGAGTATCGGCACCGGTATCCGCGTGGGCATCCGCTACAACAACCAGCCGATCACCCAGAGCACCGGCAAGGTCGGCACCGGGTTCTTTTCCGACCGGGGCTGCACCGCCAACTGTGTGGGCTGGGACAAGGCGCGCTTTACCCTCAACTTCAGTGTCTTCATCGAGAAATACGACCCTACGCCACCCAGTGGCCAGGCCAGTACGCTGACCTCCTATCGCGTGTTCCAGCTGGACGGCGTGCGTGGCCTCAACTCACGGCCCAACAGCAATTTCAACTACGTGGTGACGGGCATGAACGGCATCCGATTCGTGCCCTGTACGCCGGAGCTGACCATCACCCCCAGCGTGGTCAACTTCCCGACGCCTTCGCGCAAAGCGGCGATCGGTGAAGTCGCCAGCACCGCGAACTTCAGCCTGAACCTGCGCAAGGGTTGCGACACGCCCTACACCGTCAGTGCGCGCTTCGCGACCACGCCGGGCGGTGGCGCAGTGGTCAATGGCCTGCTGGTACCGGACAACAACAACTCCGTGGGCATCGCATTATCCCGCGCGGAGAGCCAGCAACAGCTGCCTTTCAACAACTGGTTTACGTTGCAGGAACTGATGGGGCTGGGCCAGAGCCACGATGAATTCCGTGCCGACCTGAAATGGCGCACCCTGCCGATCCCCGGCGCGTTTGACGCCGCCGTGGTGGTCGATATGTATTACAAATAGCTGACTTTTAAGGATCGTCTTATGCCATCGGTGTCGGCCGGCACTTAAAGTCTGCCGATGCGATTGAAAAGTTATCTGCTCCAGATCAACCCCGTCCTCTCCCGACCCGAAGCTGCCAGAAGGCTGCTGCGTATTTTTGCGACTGTGCTGCTGATCGGCATATTGAGCGGGGTCTACACTTTTCTGCTGTCCACCTTCAACAATGATATTTCCCAGCGCCGCGGCTACATGAGCAGTGCCATCGCCGAGGCCCACACCTTTTTCACCAACCGCGAGGCCTTGCTCGAAAGCCTTAGCCTGTCGGCGGTACGGCGGCCCTCGAAAACACCGGTCTACACCTTCTCTCCGGAAGAACAGCACCTGCAACTCGGCGATTCGCCGGACAACCAGTGGAGCATCTGGCTGACCACGCGGATGCGTGAGTACCTCAAGGCCAAACAGCTCAACTTGTTGTACGTGAACGCGGGGCCCACGCCGCAGGTGACGCGGCTGTACGATGCCACCACCCAGGTGCTGCCAATCTCCAAGTGCCTGCTCAACCGCCTCAAGGCCGTGCAACACGGCGATCCCAGCACACTCAATGAGTTATGGCTGAGTGACAGGACCGAGGGCCATTCGCACCTGTACATCTTTATCCGCCTGGATGAACGCGACCCTGAATCCGGCTGGCTCGGCATGGAGATGGAAAGCCGCGAAGTGTCCTCCGCCCTCAGCGACAAAAGTGCCGGCGAGTTCATGATGCTCAGTTCCCAAGGCATGCTGGTGTTCACCAACAGTGACAACGCACAGCTCAGCCAGCAACGCCTGAGGCCGGGAGAGGACAGCTTTTTCGGGTTTGTCGGCAACGGCTGGTTGCCCGATCACTTGGTGATCCGCAAGCACTTGAAGTCCTCGGACTGGCAATTGATGTACTCCATCGACCTGCGCGCGGTGGTCAGTGGCCTATGGAAGCAGTTGCTAGGCTCGCTGCTGTTCTGCTTGTTCAGCGTGACGCTGATTTGGCTGGTGATGCGCCGGGTTGACCAACGCTTCATCATCCCCTCGATCCATCGCATCCAGGCCTTGATCGAAAGCGAAGCGTTCGGCCGCGATGTGATCCAGACCGCGCCTGTCGCGCTGTGTGTCTTGCGCCGTACCGACGGCCAGGTGGTGTTGGAAAACACCTTGGCGCAGCAATGGCTGGGGGCCGGTCCGGAGCGCGAAGCCTTGCGCGACGGCTGGATCGAGCAAGCCTTCGCGAACGGACCGTCCGAACGCAGCGACTACTTTGAAACCATCGACGGTCGTCACCTCTACCTCAGCAGTGCGCCCACTCGCTACAAAGGCGAAGACGTGTTGTTTTGCGCCTTCAGCGACATCAGCGCACGCAAGCAGGTCGAAGCGGCGCTGGAAGAAGCCCGGCAATCGGCCGATGCCGCCAACGCGGCGAAAACCCTGTTTCTGGCGACCATGAGCCACGAGATCCGCACGCCGTTGTATGGCGTGCTCGGCACCCTCGAACTGCTGGCGCGCACCCAACTGGACACCCAGCAGAAAGACTACCTGCACGCAATCGAAGGCTCCTCCTCGACCTTGTTGCAACTGATCTGCGATGTGCTGGATGTGTCGAAGATCGAAGCCGGGCAACTGGCCCTGGAGTTGAGCGAATTCTCGCCGCTGGACCTGGTACACGAAATCATCCAGGGCTACGCGGCAGCCGCCCAGGGCAAAGGCCTGCAACTCTATGCCTGCTTCGACCCCAAGCTACCGGAACGCTTGATCGGCGACGTGACCCGCATCCGCCAGATCCTGAACAACCTGCTCAATAACGCCGTGAAGTTCACCGACTACGGACGCGTGGTGCTGCGCGTCAAAGTCCTGGGGCGCGACGGCGAGCGTTCCAGCCTGCTGTGGCAGGTCTCGGACACCGGCAAAGGCATCGCCCAGGAAGACCAGGCGCTGATTTTCGAGCCGTTCTACCAGAGCGAAGGCAACACCAACGTGGTCGCCGGCACCGGCCTGGGCCTGCCGATCTGCCAGCGCCTCACCGAGTTGATGAACGGCAATATCCGCATGGTCAGCGAATTGGGCCTGGGCAGCAGCTTCAGCCTGACCTTGCCCCTGGAAGAAGCCCCCACCCCACCCTTGCCAGCCCTGCTGGCCGAAACCATTTACATCGCCTCGCCCATCCCGGAACTGGCGAACGCGATCAGCGGCTGGCTACGCCGCTGGGGCGCACGCGCGCAGACCGCCCTGCCGGCGCAGACCGACGGGCACCTGCTGTTGCAACTGCACCCCGGCAACGTTGACCCGTTGCTGGTCGCCGACTGGGCGGGCCCGGTCATCCATGCCAGCAGCAACGCCAGCAGCCCCCCGCCGGATGAGGCCGGCGCATGGCACGTCAACCTCAACCACCTGAGTGCGATCCATCAAGCGGTCAGCCAGGCACAGGGGTTGTGGGTGGCACGCGCCGACGAACAGACACGCCAGCGCGACCTGAAAAAACTCAACCTGCACCTGCTAGTGGCCGAAGACAACATCATCAACCAGCTGATATTGCGCGACCAACTGGAAGAACTCGGCTGCACCGTGGAGTTGGCCGCCGATGGTCATGAAGCGTTGCAGCTCTACACCGCCGGCACCTTCGACGTGGTGCTGACCGATGTAAACATGCCCCACATCAACGGCTACGAACTGGCGCGGGAACTGCGGCGCCAGGGCTGCCCGTTGCCGATTATCGGGGCCACCGCCAACGCGATGCGCGGCGAGGCAGACCTGTGCCTGGCCGCCGGCATGAACCATTGCCTGGTCAAGCCTTTCGCGTTGCGGGCGCTCTTCAATTCCCTGGCGCCTTATGCACGGATCATTCATGAAGCCCCTTAGTATTTTGATCGTCGAGGACCATCCTCTGCAGCACATCTACTTGCAGCACCTGCTCAGTGAGTTGGGGGATTTCATGCTCGAAGCCGCCCAGGATGGCAAAGAAGCGCTGGAACGTCTTCGCCAACGGGACTTCGACCTGGTGCTCACCGACCTGCTGATGCCCGGCATGGACGGTGTGCAATTCATTCAAAGCCTGGCCAGCCTGCGCTGCAAGCCGGCACTGGCAATCATGAGCGTGGCGTCGCGGCGTATGTTGATGGCCGCCAGCCTGGTGGCCAAGAACCTGGACGTGGAAGTGATCGGGCTGATCTCCAAACCGGTGGCTGCCGACGCCCTGCGTAGCCTGGTCGAGCAACTCAGGCACAAGATGCGCACGCCCTCTCCTCTGCCGACCAAACACCTCGACATCGACCGTCACACGCTGATCCAGGCCATGGGCAACGGCCAGTTGCAAGCCTGGTTCCAACCCAAGAAGTCCCTGGCCAACGGTCGCATCGTCGCCGCCGAAGCACTGGTGCGCTGGATGCACCCCGAGCAAGGCGTGATGTTGCCCGGCGCCTTTCTGGAGGCGATCAAAGCCTTCGAACTGGAAGAGCGCCTGTTGTGGCTGGTACTCAAGCAAGCAATCTACGCGCAAAAACAATGGTGCCTGCGCGGCTATGACATCCCGGTGTCGATCAACCTGCCGACCCATTTACTCAACAGCCATGATCTGGCCGACCGTTTGCTGGAGTTCGTGCTGCTGCACGACGGCATCCCCGGCATGATCTGTTTCGAGCTGATGGAGTGCTCGGTGCCCCAGGACATCAGCAACTTCTACGCCGGTGCCTGCCGCCTGCGGATCAAGGGATTTGGCTTGTCCCAGGATGATTTCGGCAAAGGCTACAGCTCGTACCTCAACCTGGTCTCCACGCCGTTTACCGAACTCAAGATCGACCAGGCGCTGGTCCAGGGCTGCCACGACAACGAAGGCATGGCATCGGCCCTGGCGAGCATCATCAGCCTGGGCCGCAAGCTGGGCCTGACCGTGGTCGCCGAAGGGGTGGAAACCCCACAACAACTGGCCCTGCTGCGCAAGATCGACTGCAACCAGGTGCAGGGGTTCTTGATCTCCCACGCGGTATCTTCCGAACAATTTCAACAACTTCTGAACAATGATGGCCCCGCGACATCTCATTAGGCGCCAGGCACGGATCTTTTGTTGCAGAGAGGGGCTAAGCTCCATCCAGTGCCGATTTTTTCTCCGCCTGCGGACGTCCTTGATGAAGCACAACAACGCGATCCTCGAAGCCTTCACCCGAAGCTCATTGCGCTTGAACAAAGGCCTGATGCTGATGTTCGGGGTCGCGTTGCTGCTGGCCCTCACCAACTACTGGTCGCTGCAACGCGGCGTCGATATCCGCTATGGCGCCATGCGGTTTCACTTCGCCCGACTGATGGAAAACCTGGCGCAGCAGGAAGCGTTCCTCAAGAACTTGGCGCATCCCGGCATCCAGGCCGAATTGTTGCGCGCCACCAACGTCCAAGTCAGCCTCAAAAGCCGTATGGTCGACACTCGTCGCACCTTGTACGAGGGCCAGAAGTACTCATTCTCAGTGCCATTCAGCGTGGCGTTCGATGAGCAGCGCGTGGGTGTCAGCGCCCGGCCGCGGATATTCGCGTTGGGCGCTCATCTCACCAGTTACTACAGTGCCTTTTGGTCCTCCTCGCCGTACGGGGCGCCACAGACGTTCGTGTTCAACCGCCAGGCGAATTACGCCATTGATATCCCCGCCGTGGACTCGCCGCCGGGGCGGGTCAACGCGGTGCAGGAAGCCCTGGCGCAGACGCCGCCGGGCCTGGAACCCGAGCGCGTGTACTGGCAGGCCGGGCCCGCGCCTGAGCATTTGCTGGCCTATATGGGTATTGCGCTCGACGGCCCGGACTCGGCTGTGGTCGGCACGCTGCTGGACCTGGCCCAGGCCGACGACGTACAGCGCGCGCTGGAGCGCTCTGCGTTTGATCGCATCACGTTGATTGCCCCTGACGGTCATCGGCTGATCGGACCGGAAGTCGTTGGAGCGCCGCTCAGCGACGGCGTGCACTTCACCTCGAACGGTTTCGAATTCAAGATTTCCCAAACCGGTGACCAGCCCTGGAGCGCGATCTATGGCTTGAGTTACGCACGTTATTTCCACTACGCCGTGTGGCCGCTGAGCAGCCTGGCCTTGTTCCTGGGCAGCCTGCTGGCGCTGGGATGGGCTGGCAGCCGCTGGTATCGGCGCCAAGTGATTGCACCGGCACGCCTGGCCCACGAGCACATTGCCGAAAGCGTGGCGTTCAGCCGCGTGATCATCGACACCGCCCCCACCGGGCTATGCGTGGTGCGCCGCAGCGACGGCGAAGTGTTGATCGAGAACCAGCGCGCCCAGCAATGGCCGGGCACCGCACGCCTGGTCGCGGCCATGGCCGGCGCCCACGACAGTGCCGAGAGCGGCGAGACACACCTGGAGATCGAAGGCCGTCACCTGCAGATCGGTTTCGTGTCCACACGTTATCAGGCGCAGGACGTGCGCCTGTATGCGTTCAATGACATCACCCGGCACATCGAGGATGCTTCGGCGCTGGAAGACGCACGCCGCGTCGCCGACGCAGCCAACGAAGCCAAGACCCTGTTCCTGGCGACCATGAGCCATGAAATCCGCACGCCTCTGTATGGCGTGCTTGGCACCTTGGAGTTGTTGGGCCTGACCGACCTGGACCCGCATCAGAAAACCTACCTGCACACCATCCAGCGCTCGTCCGCCACGCTGTTCCAGCTGATCAGCGATGTGTTGGATGTGTCGAAAATCGAGTCCGGGCAAATGGCGATCGAGGCCGTGGAATTCTGCCCGCTGGACATGCTCGAAGACACCCTGCACACCTACGCCGCCTTCGCCCAGCGCAAGGGCCTGCAACTCTACAGTTGCATCGACCCGCAGCTGCCGGACAGCGTCATGGGCGACCCGCTGCGTATCCGCCAGATCTTGAACAACCTGGTGAGCAATGCGATCAAGTTCACCGACATCGGCCGCGTGGTGATCCGTGCCAGGGTGCGCGCGCACGACGCTGAGCAGGTGGAGCTGGAATGGCAGGTGACCGACTCCGGCGTGGGCATCGCGCAGGCACAGCAGGCCAAACTGTTCGATCTCTTTTACCAGGCTCCGGACACCGCAGGTGAAGGCGGTGCGGGCTTGGGGCTGCCCATCTGCCGGTGGCTGGCGCAGATGATGGACGGCCAGATCAAGGTCGTCAGCGAGCCCGGACTGGGCAGCAGCTTTACCTTGAAAATCCGCTTGCCGGTGTGTGCCGCTGCGCTGACGAATCTGCCCCTGGTGGAACCCAGCACGACGCCGGTGTATGTGCAGGCGCCGGTGCGTGAATTGGCGCAATCGATGTGCGACTGGCTCAACCGCTTGGGCATTGCAGCCGCCGTGGCTGCGCCGACCCAGGAACCGGTGGCCCATTGCGCCGTGCTGGTGGATATGTTGCCCGATCAACCTGCGCGACCCTGGATCGGCCAACGCGTCATCTGCCTGCCGGGCGCCCACAGCCCACCCTTGCCGACTGAGCAGGGATGGGTGGTCGACATGCACGATGTGCGGGCCATTGCCGCCACCGTATCCCTGGCGCAGCACGGCAAGCACGAACCACCACCGGCGGCCCAGCCACAGAGCGCCGGACGCTTGGGGCTGCGCATCCTTGTGGCCGAAGACAACCCGATCAACCAGGCCATCATCAAGGAGCAACTGGAAGCACTCGGCTGCTCGGTGAGCCTGGCCTCGAACGGCGAACAGGCCTTGCATCTGTGGCAACCGCAGGCCTTCGACCTGGTGCTGACCGACGTGAACATGCCCTTGATGAACGGCTACGAACTCGCCAGGACCCTGCGCGAACACGCGCCCCGCTTGCCGATCATCGGCGTCACGGCCAATGCCATGCGCGAAGAAGGCGTGCGCTGCCTGGCTGTCGGCATGAATGCCTGGCTGGTCAAGCCCCTGAGCCTGCAAACCCTGCGCGCGCAGTTGATCAAGCTGTGCAAGGTAGCACCGCCCACCGAAACCTTTGACGACACCGTGCACCTCTCGGACAAGATGCGCCCGCTGTTTATCAGCAGTGTGCAACAGGACCTGCTGCATATTGGCGAAGCGCTGGAACAGCGCGATGCCCACCGCCTCGGCCAACGCCTGCATTCAGTCGCCGGTGCCCTGGGCGCGGTGCAGGCCAACAGCCTGGCCCAGGCCTGTATCGAACTGGAAAGCGCACTTAACCGTGGCAGCCTCGACACTGCGCTGACGCTCAAGGTGAAGACGGTCATGCAACGCCTCTCGGCCGTCCTGGATACGCTCCAGCCCGGGCCCACTCCCCTCACTTGAACTGGCACTACGGACGGCCCCTTATGAAAACATTCAACGTGGTTATCGCGGACGATCACCCGATCGTGCTGCTCGGGGTGCGCGAACTGGTAGAGCGCGACACGCGCTTCCAGGTCGTGGGCGAAGCCGTCTGTTCGGCCGGCCCTGATCGAGTTGCTGCAGCGCCAGGGTGCCGACATCGTGATCACCGACTACAACATGCCGGGCGACTCGCCCTACGGCGATGGCCTGAAGCTGGTGGAGTACCTGAAACGGCATTTCCCACAGGTGCAGATCCTGATCCTGACGATGATCTCCAACCACCTGATCCTCACCCGTCTGCAGGAACTGGGGGTGGTCGGCATCATCCAGAAAAGCCAGCTGCACACCGAGATCCAGCTGGCACTCAAGGCCATCGCCCAGCAAAGCGCCTATCGCAGCCTGGAACCGCCCAAGACGTCGGTGATCGAGACCCTCACCGCCATCGACGAACGCTTCTCGACGTTGTCACCCAAGGAGTTCGAAATCCTGCGTTTGTTTATCTCGGGCATGAGTGTCAGTGATATTGCGCGCAGCCAGAACCGAAGTTCCAAGACCATCAGCGCACAAAAAATATCGGCCATGCGCAAACTTGAAGTCAGCAGCGATCAAGACCTTCTGGCGTATTGCCTGGCGCGCAACATCTTCAACTAAGCAATCACTTTAAAGCCATTCAAGGACAATGGCTTCCCCCTTTATCTACTGGCCTTGACCTTTCCATAAGTGCAACTAACCCTGCCTCTTCGGCGCTTATAAGAATCGTCTTATTTGCCCGCCCGCCCTCGCCTCTTACTATTTCCCGGCAGTTCAGAAACCGCACTTTCCAACTCACACTTATGGACATCATCATGAAGAAGTTCTCCCTGGCTGTTATCACTTCGGCCATTCTTTGCGCCTCCGGCAGCGCATTCGCCGAAGAGCCGGTTGTACCGAAGCCAACCCTCGGCGGCAGCGGCAAAATCACCTTCACCGGCGTGATCAACAACGACGCTTGCTCGGTGGACGGCGCCAACTCCGACCGCACCATTTCGGTAGACATGGGCAACGTCTCGATCAAGGACATGGGCACTGCCGAGAACCCAACTGCCGGCCGTGTGACCGCCAAAGACTTCAACCTGAACGTCAACTGCAACCAGGGCACCAAAGTCGCGATGATTTTTGACGCCAACAACGGTGGTTCGGGCCTGGTGACGGGCAAGAACGTGCTGGCACTGAACCCAGGTTCGGCCACCGCGCAAAACGTCGGCATCGCCCTGCTCGACAGCAAGGGCACGTTGATCGACCTCAGCTCCCCGGCCACCGCACGTATCGAAAGCACCATGCATGGCCAGGGCACCGAAGGCGGCGACGCCACCCTGAGCTTTGCCGCCGCCTACGTCACCACCGGTGCCGCCGGCGCATCGACGGCCGGTCGCGGTGACGCCACCCTGCCGTTCATCCTGCAATACGAATAACCCCGGCGCCCGAGCACCGAACGCGCGAGGCCCTGCGGCCTCGCCATTCTTTTTCTGATGACACCGGATAACCCTCATGCTGCCTCGTTCTCTCGCCGTGGGCCTCGGGCTGCTGGGCATGCTCATGGCTGCCCAGGCCGCCGCCAGCATTTCATTGAATGCCACCCGTATTGTGTTCGATGGCGACCACAAAGAAGCCAACATCACCGTGCGTAACGGTAACCAGGATGTGTTGATCCAGTCCTGGGTCGACCGCAACGATGCCAGCGGCAGCCGCGCGCCGTTCGCCGTTACCCCGCCGTTGGCACGGGTGTTTGCCAAGGAACAGCAACTGCTGCGCATCTTGTATGAAGGCGCCGGCATGCCCACCGACCGCGAGTCGGTGGTCTGGCTCAACGTGCAGGAAATCCCCAAGGCCAGCGCCGCCGAAAACACCTTGCAGTTGGCCATCCGCCAACGCATCAAGATTTTTTTCCGCCCTGCCGGCTTGCCTGGCAGTGCGTTGCAAGCCCCTGCCCAGCTGGAGTGGGCGCTGACCAAACGCGGCGCGCAAACCCTGCTGAACGTGAAAAACCCGACGCTGTATCACGTGTCCATGGCCGACATAAAGGTGCAGGCGCAACTGGCCAGTGACTCCACCATGGTCGCCCCAGGCGAGGAAAAACAGTTCCCGCTGAACGCTCCGGTGGCCGCTGGCACGGTGCAGTTGTCGTTCTCCAGCATCAATGACTACGGCGCGCAGAACCATTACACCGCCGCCCTGGCGAGTGGCACTGCACACGCCACTGAGTCACGCCTCAAACCCTGAGCACTTCGCCTCACGCTTGCTCGCCCACCCGGGATGCCACAGGTCTTCGCATGTCTTTTCTTTCCAGCAACAGGTCCGCATGTGACGCACTGAAGTTGAAGACGCTGTGGCTGGCGATTGCCGCCTGCCTGCCCGCCTGGGCCATGGCCGACGAGGCTGCGCAGACTTTCAACACCACCTTCCTGCAGGGCTCGCAGTCACCCGTCGACCTGCAACAGTTGCTGTCGGCCAACAGCGTGTTGCCGGGCACTTACCGTGTCGACCTGTACAGCAACGAAGTGCTGGTGGGCCGCCGTGATATCGACTTCAAGCGCAACCCGCAAAACGACCAGGTGCAAGCCTGCCTGACCCTCGACCTGCTCAAGCAACTGGGGATCGACATGGCCCGCTTGCAGGCCCAAGGCAAAATCGATCCGCAGCAGCCGCAGGACTGCTACCCACTGCCAGCACTGATCGAAGACGCCACGGTGCGCTACGACAGCAGCCGCCTGCGCCTGCTTGCAAGCATTCCGCAAGTGGCCATGCAGCGCGGGCTGCGCGGGTATGTCGACCCGCAGCTGTGGGACGACGGCGTGCCGGCCGCGTTCATCAACTATCAGCTCAACAGCAGCCGCACAGCCGGTGACTACGCCACGCGCATCGCCAATAACCTGGGCCTGCGCAACGGCATCAACCTGGGCGCCTGGCGCTTGCGCAACGAATCGAACCTGAGCGGCGGCACCGGGCGCAAGAACACCTACACCAGCAACCGTACCTACGTGCAGCACGACGTGACGGCGATCAAGGGCCAGTTCAGTGCCGGTGAGATTTTTTCCGACACCGACCTGTTCGACAGTGTGCGTTATCGCGGGGTCAAACTGGCCTCCGACGAAGGCATGCGTGCCGACAGCGAACGCGGCTACGCCCCCGTGATCCGCGGTGTGGCGCAGACCAACGCGACGGTGGAGATCCGCCAGAACGACTACATCCTCTACACCGCCAACGTCGCACCGGGGCCGTTCGAGATCAACGATATCTACCCCAGTGGCTCCAACGGCGACTTGCAGATCACCGTGATCGAAGCCGACGGCACCCGTCGTGTGACGATGCAGGCGTTTTCCAGCTTGCCAATCATGGTGCGTGAGGGGCAAGTCAAGTACAGCGTCTCGGCGGGCCGGTTCAATAGCAACACCGAGGGCTTGGCCACTCCGCGTTTCCTGAGCGGCACCCTGGCGTATGGCTTGACCAGCAACCTCAGCGGCATCGTCGGCTTGCAGGCCAGCGAAGACTACAACGCTTTGTCCCTCGGTGCCGGACGCAACACCGCGTTGGGCGCGGTGTCGCTGGATGTCACCCATTCTTCAAGCAAGGCCCAGGGGCAAACCACCCAGGGCAGCAGCGTGCGCGCGTTGTACGCCAAGACGTTTGCCGGCACTGACACCAACTTCACCCTGGCCGCCTACCGTTACTCCACCGAGGGTTATCGCAGCTTCAGCGACCATGTCGAAGACATCAGCGACAGCATCCGCGTGCGCAGCGGCCATTCGAAAACCCGCACCGACCTCACCATCAACCAGAGCCTGGGGCGCAACCGCGAATTTGGCAGCCTGTATGTGAACGCCAGCGACCAGCGCTACTGGAATCGTGGCGGCTCGCAGAGTTTTTCCGCCGGCTACACCAGCAACTGGGGCAACCTGAGCTACAACCTCGGCGTGACCCGGACCAAGCAGATTGTCACGTGGGGTGAGCCGAGCAGTGACACCCAGGTGAACCTGTCCATCTCGTTCCCACTGGGCAGCCAGGCCCGTGCACCCCGAGCGTTTGTCACCACCAGCAGCCAACACGGCGACACCACCACCCAGGCGGGCATCAACGGCTACGTCGCCGACGCCAGCGACACGTTCTACTCGGTACAAGCCGGGCACAGCGACACCAGTGGCGATTCCGGCTCGGTGAACATCAACAGCCGCACCTCGGTGGCGGATGTGAGCCTGGGCTACAGCCAGGGCCAGGGCTATAACTCGCAGAACTTCAACCTTGCAGGTTCGGTGGTGGCCCATGGCGGTGGGATCAACCTGGGGCAGACCGTCAGCGAGACCTTTGCACTGGCTGAGGTGCCGGGTATTTCCGGGGCGAAGATCAGCAGCTACAGCGGTGTGGAGACGGGTTACAACGGCTATGCGGTGATTCCGAATGCGCAGCCTTACCGGGTCAACTGGGTCAGCCTGGACACCCGAGACCTGGGCGGCGATGTGGAAATCACCAACGCCACCCAGCAAGTGGTGCCGCGTCGGGGTGCCATCGTGGTTGCACGCTACAGCGGCACCACGGGGCGACGGGTGTTGTTCGAGTTGTTGGATGCGCAGCATAAGCCGCTGGGGTTTGGGGCTTCGTTGGAGGACTCGACGGGCAAGCAGTTGGCGATTGCTGATCCGAATGGGAATGCGTTGGCGTTGGTGGGGGAGGATCAGGGGACGTTGGTGATCAAGTGGGGTGAGCGCAGTTGCAGTGCTTCGTATGCGTTGGGGGTGCAGAACAAGGCGTTGAATTATGAGCGGCAGGTGTTGGTGTGTGGGCCTTGATGTATTGAGTACATATCCGTTCTTTGGGTAACGGCTGAAATAGGTTCCGCCCTTACGGCGGCTCACTTTTGAAAAGCCGGAATGCCGGCCCAGCCAAAAGTAAGCAAAAGGCTCTTGCCCCAACACTCGGCACCTCGCCTAGGCTCGGTATGCCCGTAATCCGACAGTGATTTGGGGGGCCGCCGCCACGCGCCATCCATGGCGCGGGGCGGCTAAACCGGCATCCCTGCCGGTTTACCCCCCAAATCCCTGCCGAATTCCGGCCAGCGTGTTTGACGGGGCGCCTAAGATCAAAATCAAAAACAAAGCCAGAGCCAGAGCCAGAGCCAGAGCCAGAGCTGAGTTGGATCTGCTTTTCTGTGGGAGCTGGCTTGCCTGCGATGGCATCAACTCGGTGTACCTGATGTACTGAGATGTCTGCATCGCAGGCAAGCCAGCTCCCACATTTGAACCGAGATCGGCTTGCAATACCGGTCGGCTCGAAGGCCGCCGCGGTTGTTTTTGATTTTGATCTTAGGCGCCCCGTCAAACACGCTGGCCGAACGCAGGCTTGAATCCGTGGGTAACCCGGCAGGACGCCGGGTTAGCCGCGCTGGGCCAAGGATGGCCCATCGCGGCGGCCCACGGATTCAAGCCTTCGTTCGGGCACACCGAGCCTAAGCGAGGTGCCGAGTGTTGGGGTAAGAGCGCTTTGGTGGACTTGTTCCCTCAAAACGTACGCCATGAAGCGAGTGTTAAGCAGTTTGCTTCAGTTGCTTTGCGTAGTCATTAGGTGAGCTGTATCCCAGCGCCGAGTGCAGCCGTGCCGCGTTGTAAAACCCATGGATGTAGCTTGCGATTGATGCATGGGCCTGTGCTTTGCTGGGATACACACCGATGGCTTCTTCCTTCTTGAGTGTGGCAAAAAAGCTCTCTGCCACGGCGTTATCCCAGCAATTCCCCTTACGGCTCATGCTTTGCACGAAGCCTCTTTCCGCGATCATGCTACGAAAACCGCTACCGGTGTATTGTCGGCCTCGATCAGAGTGAAAAATCACACCGTGATCCACGGGCGCTCTGGTCCAGGCGTTCATGAACGCCTGTTGTACCAAGCCCTCGGGCATACGATCCGACAGGCTGTAACCCAGCACCTGCCGGGTCTGGATACTCAACACCACAGCCAAGTACAACCAACCCTGGCGGGTCGAAATATACGTGATATCCCCCACCCAGGCGGGTGCTGGGCTTGTCACGGAAAAGCGTCGTTTTAACACGTTGTCAGAAATAGGTTGGATATACCGGTTATCCGTCGAGTGTTTGAAGCGGGCTTTGATTTTTCCTCGCAGCATTTCCTCTCTCATCAGACGAGCTACTCGCTTGTGCCCTATCGCGTACGAGCGGTTATGAAGCGCCTTAACCATGCGTGGACGCCCATAAGTGCCTCGGCTTGCCCGATGAATCGCGCGAATTTCCAAGCGAATCGCCACATCTGGATCAGGACGTTTCTGACGCTTCAAATAGCCGTGAAAGCCCGACACCGAGACCTCCATCACTCGACATAACAGCCTGACTGGAAAGTGAGTCCGTTCACGGGCGACAAAGGCGTATCTCAGTTGGACTCTTTGGCAAAGAACGCCGTCGCTTTTTTTAGGATTTCTCGCTCCATTTTGAGCGTGGCATTTTCAGCTCGAAGCCGAGCCAGCTCGCTTTCCAGGTCAGAGACCGGATGCCGGGCAGGAGAACTGAGAGGACGCCCGTTGCGTGCGGCGTCCAGCCAATTACCTAAGGTTTTGACCGAGATATCCAACTGTCGGGCAGCTTCTCCTCGACCAATGCTTTCAGCGAGTGTCACTGCCTGAGCTTTGAAGTCGTCGGTGTAACTGCGGCGAGTTTGCTGTGCCATAAGTGCCTCCAAGATTGCGATTAAAATATCGCTTCTTGGCGTCCGCTGCGAGGGAACAAGTCCATTGGTTACTTTCGCGCTTTTCGAAAGTGACCCGCCGTAAGGGCGGAACCAATATCCGCCATTACCGCAGCAATGGATATGTACACCACCACCACCACCACCACCACCACCACCACCACCACCACCACCACCCACATTTCGCCCGAGACCAGCGTCGAGAAACCGGTCCACTCTAAGGCCGCCGAGCTTCTGCTTTTGATCTGGGCCGCCCCGTCAGTGGACGACTACGCAGTGTTCGATGTGGCCGGCCGCTACACCACCAGAGTCGGCGATTACGATACTGTGCTGCACCTGACCGTCGACAACCTGTTCCTGGGAGCGCCGCGTACAGCGCGGTTATCCGCCACCGTCAATTTCTGAGGCTGAGTGTTTATGCGTAATCTGATTTACTCCAGTGTGTGCCTGCTCTCCACCGCCCTGGTGGGCTGCCAGCAACAACCGCCCGCCAACGATCAATTGGACGCGGTGCTGTGGACCCAGACCTCCATCGAGCACGAGCTGATTTATCGCCAGGTATTCGCCAGCGCCACCCGCCAGCTGGACACGGCCCTGGCCGACCCGACGTGGGACGCCTTGCCCTTGCCGCCACGCAACCTCGCCGGCCTGCCGCCAGCAGTGGTGGTGGATATCGACGAAACCGTACTCGACAACGTGCCGCTCAACGCGCGGGACATCCGCACCAACCAGGTCTACTCCTACGACCGCTGGAACACCTGGGTTGATCAGGCCAAGGCGCAGGCGCTGCCCGGCGCCGTCGAGTTTTTACAGGCGGCTGACCAGAAGGGCATCACCGTCTACTACATCACCAACCGTGAACACAGCCAGGTCCAGGCCACCGTCAACAACCTGCGCCTGCGTGGCTTCCCGGTAGAACGCAACGAACAGGTACTGGCCGCCAGCACGCCGACCGGTCACTGCGAGCAGGCCGGCTATGGCAAGAACTGCCGCCGCCAATGGGTCGCCAACCACGCCCGTGTGCTGATGCTGGCCGGTGATTCTTTCGGGGACTTCGTGCAAGCCGAACACAACACCCTGGCCGACCAGCGCAAAGCCGCCGCGCCGTACCTGGCGTGGCTTGGCCAGCGCTGGTTCCTGCTGCCCAACCCAACCTACGGCAACTGGTACAGCGCCCCCTATGGCGACCAGGAAAAACTGCCTTTCGAACGCAAGCGCCAACTCAAGCAACAGGCGCTGCACCTGGAAAACTAATGCTTGAGAGAACCCTATGTCGCCGCTGGAAATCGTCGCCGTTTTCTCAACATCGCCGGCGTCTGGCTCACCGCTCCACGGATGCGCTGATGCTGGCCTGGCAACGTGACTTGCGCGAGCAGGAACATATAACCAAAGCGTCGGTTTACAGCGTTTAATATCATTAAACATAAGTGCATCTATCGCGTTTAAATATAAAAAACCCGCTTGGATGCTTTTATGAACTTACGCACTGCCGCCGCCCTCAGCGTCACCCTCCTTTTGGCTAGCCCGGCCGTGTTTGCTGGGCAGACGCTGGACCGCATCACCCAATCCAGGCAATTGGTCGGCGTGTTGATGGAAAATTACCCACCGTTTTCTTTCCTCAACGAACAAAACCAGTTGGACGGCTTTGACGTCGATGTGACCAAGGCCGTGGCCGAAAAGCTCGGAGTGAAGCTCAAGCTGGAAACGCCCTCCTGGGAAGTCATTGCCGCCGGCCGCTGGAATGGCCGGTATGACGTGTGCATCTGCTCCATGACCCCCAGCGCGGCGCGCGGTCAAGTGTTCAACTTCCCGTTCGAGTATTACGCCTCGCCTGCCGTGGTGGTGGTCAATGCCGGTGACAACGCCATCCAGTCGGCGGTCGACCTCACCGGTAAAAAAGTCGGCGTGGGCAGTGCGTCCACCTACGAGGCCTACCTGGCCAAGGACCTGGTGATCGAAGGCGCCAGCAAGCCGATCGACTATCCGTTCAAGGCTGTACAAGCCGTGCCCTATGACAACGAAACCATCGCCTTCCAGGACCTTGCGCTGGGCACCGGCAAACGCCTGGATGCGATGGTCACCAACCTGGTGACCGCCAAGGAACGCATCGAGCACGACCCACGCTTCAAAATCACCGGCGATGTGCTGTACGCCGAACCCAATGTGGTGGCCACCGAGAAAGGTGATCCGCAATGGGATGCCAAGCTGACCCAGATCCTGGCTGAGCTGAAAAGCGACGGCACGCTGGCGAAGATTTCCCAGAAGTGGATCGGCTCAGACATCACCCAATGAGTGTTTTCCCCACCCCACCCTCCACGCTGAAACCGCCGCCGGTCAAACGCGCTCGGCTGTCGTTCCGTGTTCGCCTCTGGCTGACCTGGGGCGTGATGCTGTGCCTGTTCACCGGGATGTTCCTGAGCTTCGATCTGCAGTTCTCTATCGTGGCGGCCAAATGGCAGAACCTGGTCGGTCTGCACCTGTCGCCCCAAGGCTTTTTGCAGGGTGCGGCGCTGACCCTGTTCCTGTGCTTCTGCTCGATCTGGCTGTCGGTGGCCCTGGGGTTCGCCACGGCCCTGGCGCGATTGTCGAGCAGTGCGGTGGCGTTCGGTATCGCCAGTTTTTACGCCTCGTTCTTTCGTGGCACGCCGCTGCTGATCCAGATTTTGCTGATTTACCTCGGCCTGCCCCAATTGGGCGTCGTGCCGGGTGCGATCAGTGCCGGGATTATTGCGTTGTCGCTGAACTACGGCGCTTACCTGAGCGAAATCTTCCGTGCCGGTATCCTCGGCGTGTCCCAGGGCCAGAGCAATGCAGCCGCGGCACTGGGCATGAGCCGCGCGGTGACGTTCTGGCAGATCGTACTGCCCCAGGCCATGCGCACCATTATTCCGCCGACCACCAGCCAGTTCATCTCGATGCTCAAGGACTCATCCCTGGTCTCGGTGATGGGCGTGTGGGAGGTGATGTTCCTCGCACAATCCTATGGTCGATCGTCCTACCGCTATATCGAAATGCTCACCACTGCCGCCGTTATCTATTGGCTACTGTCCATCGGTCTGGAGCTGATCCAGGCACGACTGGAGCGGCATTACGGCAAGGCTTATCTCCACGGGCGCTAGCCCTCTCTTTGTCTGCAGGAAGCACCATGTCCGATCCTACCCCACTGTTATTCGGCCTTTATGAACAAGCCAGTGTCGGCTGCGGCGGCGCGCCCAGCCTGTGGACGCATCCCGCCGATGAAAGGCTAGGGATCAACACGCTCAAGTACTGGTCGAACCTGGCTCGCACGGCGGATGAAGCCAACCTCGACCTGATGTTTTTCGGTGACGTGCTGGGCTTTTACGACGTGTTTGGCGGCTCCGAAGCCATGGCGCTGAAATGGGCGGTGGAAGCCCCGGCCAACGATCCGCTGACGATCATTCCAGCCCTGGTGGCCCTCACCGAAAAGCTCGCTTTTGGCGTGACCGTCACCACCACCTACGAGCATCCGTTCACCCATGCCCGGCGCTTCAGCACCCTGGATCATTTGTCGGATGGGCGGATCGGCTGGAACATCGTCACCTCCTACCTGTCCAGCGCAGCACGTAATTTCGGCCTGGAGCAGATGATCAAGCACGATGACCGCTATGAACGCGCCGAAGAGTTTCTCGACGTGGTGTACAAGCTCTGGGAAGGCAGTTGGGCGGATGACGCGGTGATTGCCGACAAGCTGGCGCAAACCTACGCCGATGGCACACGGGTACGGCCGATCCAGCATGCCGGCGAACATTACCGCGTTGCCGGGCCACACCTGACGTCGCCGTCGCCGCAACGCACGCCATTGCTGATCCAGGCCGGCTGGTCGGCACGCGGCCGGCAGTTTGCGGCCAAGCACGCGGAGTTGGTGTTTATCGCCAAGTCCAACCCGCTGGAAATCCGCCAAGGCCTGGAAGACATCTGGTGCCAGGCCCAAGCCCGTGGCCGACGGGCCGCCGATGTGAAGTCACTGACCGTGCTGCGTATCGTCACCGCGCCCACCGCCATCGAAGCACAGCAAAAATACGACGCCCTGCAAAGCAACTATCACCTGCAGGCACAGCTGGTGAGTTACGCCGGCGACACCGGCATCGACATCAGCCGCTACGCCGACAACGAAGCGCTGTCGACCCACACCGAAGGCATGACCTCCTACGTGATGAGGCCCGATGGCAGCGGTAAACCACTGACGGCCGGTGAAGTGCGCCAGCGCTTTGCCAATGTCACCCGTGGCAGCGACCTGATCCTGGTCGGCACCCCGGAGCAGATTGCGGAAAAGATCGAGGAGCATGCACGTATCTCAGGTACCAGCGGCTATATGCTTAACCCGCTGATCAGCCCCGGCTCGCTGAATGACTTTGTCGAGCACGTGATCCCGGCCCTGCAAAAACGTGGCCTGTACCGCACCACCGCGCAAACCGGCACGCTGCGCTCGCGTCTGAGCGTCGATGGCAGCGATCGCCTGCCACCCTCGGCCCATGGCGCGTCGTTCCGCTTTGCGTAAAGCCTGCGTGGGATCAGGTGACCTGCGCCAACCGTCCCGGAATATCCGCCAACAAACTGCGCGTGTAGTCAGTACCCGGTGCGCTGAAAATCTGCTCGCAATCGCCTTGCTCCACCACCCTGCCCGCGCGCATCACCACCACATGATCGGAAATCTGCCGTACCACTGCCAAATCGTGAGAGATAAACAGGTAGCTTAACCCCAAGCGTTCCTGCAACTGGGCGAGCAATTTCAAGATCTGCCCCTGGATCGACGCATCCAGCGCCGACAACGCTTCATCCAGCACCAGTAACTGCGGTTCCAACGCCAGCGCCCGGGCAATCGCCACTCGCTGCCGTTGCCCACCGGACAACTCCACCGGTCGACTGCCCAGCATCCGCGCCGGCAACTCAACCTGTTCCAGCAAGGTCGCCGCGCGCTGCCGACGCCAGGCGCGGTCGCCAAGGTCAAAGGCCTGCAGCGGCTCGTTGATGATCTGCTCCAGGCTCAACCGTGGGTTCAACGACGCATAGGGGTTCTGATAAACCACCTGGATCCGTCGTCGCAAGGCCAGCCAATCGCGACGTGAAACACGGCTGATGTCCTGCCCCTCAAACACCACACTGCCGCTGTCCAGCTGCTCCAACCCGAGAATCAACCGCGCGGTGGTGGACTTGCCCGATCCCGACTCACCCACCAGGCTGGTGGTGCCATGGCGTGGCAGGTGGAAGGACACATCCTCCACCGCCAACGGCGCCGGATGGCGCCAGGTGGAGAAGTCCTTGCGCAATCCCTGCACCGTCAACAACGGCGTTTGATCCGCTGGCACCCCACTCACTTGCCTGCGACGCTGCACCAACAGGCTCGGCGCCGCCTGCAACAGTTGCCGGGTGTAAGCGTGCTGGGGTGCCTGAAAGACCTGCCTGGCCTCACCGGTTTCGACGATACGCCCCTGGTGCATCACCAGCAGCCGGTCCGCGCGGTCCAAGGCCACGCCCAAATCGTGGGTGATCAGCAACACGGCGGTGCCGCGCTCGCGAGCCAGGTTTTGCAGACGGTCGAGGATCTGCCGCTGCACGCCCACATCCAGCGCGCTGGTGGGTTCGTCGGCGATCACCAGCGGAGGGTCATTGGCCAAGGCGATGGCGATCAGCACGCGCTGACGCATGCCGCCGGACAATTGATGGGGATACCCGCGCGCCACCCGCTCAGCGTCTACCAGGCCGACTTCACGCAACAGGTCCAGGCTGCGTCGGCGCGCCAGCGGTTTGGGCACGCCATGCAGGGTCAAGGCTTCCACCAGTTGCTTGCCGACGCGTTTCACCGGGTCAAGGGACAGCGCCGGATCCTGCGGCACAAACCCCACGCTACGCCCGCGAATGCTTTGCCACTGACGTTCACTGGCGTGGGTCAACGCCTGGCCCGCGAGAAGGATACTGCCCGATTCGATCTGCGCATTACTCGCCAGCAGGCCCACCAGCGCCGCAGCGGTGGTGGATTTGCCGGAGCCGGACTCTCCGACAATTGCCAGGATCTCACCGGCCTTGAGTTGAAAATCGATACCCGCCACACCTTCCGTTCGCCCGTCTTGACCGTGGTAGGCGATGCGTAGGTTGCGTACGTCCAACAAGATTTGCTCGCTCATCGTGTCGCTCCTTGATCCTGTTGCAACGCCCGCGCCAGTTGGTTGGCCGACACCACCACCGCCGCCACTACCAGGCCCGGCAGGCTGGTGTACCACCAGGCGGCAATCATGTAGTTGCGCCCTTCGGCCACCAACAGGCCCCACTCGGGTTGCGGCGGCGGTGCGCCAAAACCGAGAAAGCTCAGGGCCGAGACCGACAACACCGCACTGCCAAACTCCAATGCGGCCAGTGCCAACACCGGAGCGCTGGCGTGCGGCAGGATATGCCGGGCGATGAGGGTCCACGGCCCCACACCACAGGCAGAAGCGGCCTCGACAAAGGTACTGGCGCGCCAACGCAGCACTTCGCCGCGCACCAGGCGCGCGAACGTCGCCACCGACGACAAGCCCACCGCCAGGGCAATGTTCACCGTTCCAAACCCCAGCACCGTGATCACCGCCATGGCCAGCAACAGCGCAGGGATCGCCATCAGCACTTCCACGCAGCGCATCAGCACGGCATCGACCCAGCCGCCGAAGAAACCGGCCAGCACCCCCAACACAATGCCGCTGAACAAGGCGATCAACACCGCCAACAACGTCGCGCGCAATGACAGGCCCGCGCCATACACCGTGCGGCTATACAGGTCGCGCCCAAGATGGTCAGTGCCAAACCAATGGGCCGTGGACGGGCTTTGCAAGGCATTGGCCGGCACACCGAGCAGCGGATCGAACTGCGTGAACAGCTGCGGCCATAAGGCCCAGCCCAACACCAGCAACAATACGATCACGCCCAGCGGCAGCAGCGGACGCCTGCGCAGTACGGTGAAATAACGCGGCCGTGGCAACACGGCAGTCAAGGCAAGGCTCATCGTGCAGCTCCGCGAATACGTGGGTCGAGCAGCGGGTACAGCAGGTCCACCAGCAAGTTGACGGTGATAAAGATCAGCGCCGCCAACACCACCACACCCTGCACCACCGGGATGTCCTGGCTGCTGACCGCGCCTTGGGCCAGGCGCCCGATACCTTCGCGGGAGAACACGGTTTCGGTGACCACGGAACCGGCCAGCAGCGAGCCGACAATCACCCCGCTCAGGCTGAGGATCGGAATCACAGCGTTGTGCAGCACATGGGTCAACAGCACACGCAATGGACTCATACCCTTCGCGCGCAGGGCGTCCACAAAGGGCAAGCGTGAAGTGGCAGCCAGCGAGCGCGCCAACACCTGGGCGATCACGGCACTGGTGGGAATGGCCAGTGTCAGCGTGGGCAGAACCAACGAAGCGAGGCCCTGATTACCCATCGCCGGAAACCAGTGCCAGCCAAAGGAAAACCACTGCAACAGCAACAATCCCACCCAGAACGTCGGCAGCGACACCGCTACCGCCGGCAACCCGAGCAACACATCCCGCAACCAGCGCCGGCGCGTCAGGCTGGCAACCAGCGCCAGCCCCACACCCAACACCAACGACACCAGCAATGACACCAGCGCTAACGCCGCCGTCTTCGGCAGCGCCTCGGCCAACGACGCCGACACCGGCTGGCCACTCTGAATCGAGTCACCAAAATCCAGCTGTACCGCGTGCCACAGCGCGATGCCGTACTGCACCACCAGCGGCTCGTCGAGGTGATACTGCGCGCGCAGTGCTGCCACTTGCTGCTGATTGACCGTGGTCTGCTCGCCGTTCTGATTGAGCATGATGCTCACGGGGTCACTGGGCAGCGCGTACAAAATCACGAACGACAGGCTGAACGCAGCCCATAGCACCAGCAGCGCCTGCCCGCCCCGGGCCAACAGGTAGAACCCCGCGCCCTTCATGGCTTCAACCAGGTGTCGAAGAATTGCAGCCGCGATGACGCTTCGTAATGCAGGCCGTGCACGTGCTTGCCATGGGCCAGGACGGTGGCCAGTTCCACCAGCGCGATCGCGTGACCGTCGCGCAGCAACCGCTCACTGGCCTGGTCGATCAACACCTGGCGCTTCGCGCTGTCGAGGGTTTCGGAGGACTCGCGCAACAGGCGGTCGACTTCGCTGGGTTCACGCTTGTTGATGTTGTAGCCCTGCGCGTAATACACAGTTCGCAGTACGTCCGGATCGGCGCGCGTGAGGTTGAGGAAACGCACGCTGAAATCCCCACTGGCCTGGATTGCCGTGACCTGGCTGATGGTGGATTTATTCAGCTGGAAGTCGATGCCCACGCCCTTCAACTGCTGCTGCACGAGTTCCAGGATCGGCGTCTGCTGCCAGTAATCCAGGCGAAACGACAAGCGCTTGCCGTCCTTGACCCGCACCCCATCGGCGCCCACCTGCCAGCCCGCTTCATCCAACAGTTTGCGTGCACCTTCGGGGTCGTAGGCCAGCAGGCTGGAGAGATCGCGGTACAGCGGCGTGCTGCTGGCCAGTAACGCGGTGGCGGGTTTCTGGTAGCGCGAAATGATGCGCTGCAACTCGGCTCGATCAATTGCCTTGCTTAGCGCCTGGCGCACCTTGATATCGGCGAACAACGGTGTCGACTCATTCAGCGCCAAGTTGAAGACCACCCCCGGATTGGCACGGGTCAGCAGCACCAGGCCCTGGCCTTCGATGCTCGGTTCATCCTGCGGCGCCACGCTGGTGTTCACCTCGATTTGCCCGGACGCCAGACTGCCCAGGCGCACGCCGGATTCGGGAATGATCAGGAATTCGATGCCGTCCAGCCACGCCTTGCCCTTATGGGCCGCCAGGGACGAACCCCAGGCGTAGTCTTCACGACGGGTCAGCGAGACCTTCTGATTATGCACAAACGACTTGAGCACAAATGGCCCCGAGCCGACCAATTGGCCCTGGCAGCGGTCGCCGGAAGGCAGCGCCAGGTTCGCCGGCGACAACAGCCCCAAGGTCATGGTCGAAGTGGCTTGCAGGAATTGCGCATTGGGTTGTTCGAACTCGACGACCACGGTGTGGCTGTCCGGCGTGTCGATGCGCTTGAGCCCGGCCAGGTAGGTCGAGCCCAGTATCGACCGCGCGCCCAACGCCACAATGGCGTGCAGGTTGGCCTTGACCGCCGCCGCATCCACCGCCGCGCCGTCACTGAACGTCACGCCCTGACGCAACACAAAAGTGAAGCGCCGCGAGTCTGCATCCACGTCCCAGCGTTCGGCCAGCCACGGTACGATTTCACCCGTGACCGGGTCCTGGTCGGTCAAGGAGTCCACCAACTGCCGCCCCACGTTCAGCGCCGTGTTGTTACCCGCCTGTTGCGGGTCAACACATTGCGGGTCGCCGTCCAACGCCACGCGCAGTGTGCCTCCGCCCTGAGGTTTGCCGGCTTCCGCCTGGGTGACCTGGTCGGATGGCCCGCCGCACGCCGCCAGCAACAGCGCCAGCATCGCGACTGAAAGCTGCTTCATGAACGCGCCCCTTGATGACGGTTGGTGATGTACGGCAAGCCGAGATTTTCGCGCAGCGTCTGGCCCTGGTATTCACGGCGGAACAAGCCCCGGCGCTGCAACTCCGGCACCACGCCGTCGGCAAAGTCGGTGATGCCTTGATGCAAACCGGAGAACATCACGTTAAAGCCATCGGCGGCACCGCGTTCGAACCACTCCTGGAAGTCATCCGCCACGCTTTGCGGCGTGCCGATGAGGATGCGATGCCCACCGGCCGTGAGCTTGTTGAACAGCTCACGCACGGTCGGGCGTTCGCGGCGGATCAGGTCGAACACCAGTTTCTGCCGGCTTTTATGGGTGTTGGTGTCGAACTGTTCCGGTGGCAACGGCACCAATGAATCGAATGGCAACTCCGACAGATCGAAACCCAGGCTGGTGAAGCGCGAAATGGAACTGAGGAAGGCTTTAGGGTCTTGCAGCTCCTGCAATTGGTCGTACTTGGCCTGGGCTTCGGCCTGGGTGCGACCAATCACGGTGGACACCCCCGGCAGCACTTTCAGGTGCTCGGGGTTACGCCCCAAACCGGCGGCGGTTCGCTTGATCTCCTGGTAGAACGCCTGACCCTGCTCCACCGTGTGTTGAGCGGTGAAGATCAACTCCCCGGCCCGCGCTGCCAGACGCCTGCCGGCATCGGACGAGCCGGCCTGGGCAATCACCGGATAACCCTGCACCGGACGCGCAGCATTGAGCGGGCCTTGCACCTGGAAGTATTTGCCGTGGTGGTTGAGCACCTGCAACTTGTCGGTATCCAGCCACTGCCCGGAGGCTTTGTCCTGGATAAACGCGTCGTCGGCCCAGCTGTCCCACAGGCCGGTAACCACGTCGTAGAACTCTTCGGCACGCTCATAACGGTCGGCATGCCTGATGTGGTCGTCGCGGTTGAAATTCTCGCCGCCGCCCAGGGAAGTCACCAGGTTCCAGCCCACCCGGCCACCGCTGAGGTGGTCGATATTGGCGAACTTGCGCGCAATGTTGTACGGCTCGTTGTAAGTGGTGCTCGCGGTGGCGATCAAGCCGATACGGCGCGTCGCCAACGCCAGCGCCGGCAGCAGCACCAAGGGGTCCCAGCGCACACTGTTGGGGCCGCGCGCCAGGGCGAGCGGGTCGAGGTCGACGTTCACCGTGTCATTGAAGAACAGCGCATGAAAACGCGCGGCCTCCAGTTTCTCGGCGATCCAGCGGTAGTGCTCGAAGTCGCGGAACGAGTCGCTGGCGGCACTCGGGTGGCGCCAGGCGGAACCCATGATGCCGGCACTGGGGATGAAGGCGCCGAGCAGGATTTGTCGGTCTGGTTGGCTCATGTCGCAGTCCTCATCAGAAAGTGTAGGTGGCGCGGGTGTACCAGAACGCACCGTAGGGATCGAACGGCGAAATGCTGCCGAATTTCGGAAAGCCGTTGATATCGCCTTGGGGGAAGGCGTTGTTGTCGGCCTTGACGTTGAGGATGTTGTTGGCGCCCACCGCCAGGTTCAGCGCTTTGGTGAAGTTGTAGGCCACTTCCAGGTCGGTCAGCCATTTGGCGCCGTAGGTCACGTCATACGCGGGGTTGGTGTCGCGGGCGATGACCTTGTCGTAGCGATTGACGGAGGCGTTGATGTCGAAATCGTCGACCTTCCAGTTGGCACTGAGGATCAGCTTGGTCTTGGGGTTGGCCACGGTCAGGTAACCCTGGGCCACGCGGTCGAACAGCACCAGGCTGCTGCCCACGGCAGTGAGGGCGGCCGGCGTCGATTTGATGCTGTCGATCGTGGTTTTGTTGTAGTTGGCTGCCACACCATATTTGACCGTACCCAGGGCGCCGTAGTCGACGCGGTAGTCGGTGACCAGGTCGATGCCGCGGGTGGTGGTGTCGGCGGCGTTGGTGAAGTACTTCACCCGGTAGCCGGGACGGTAACCGTTGGCCTGCAAGATCTGGTCGACGCCGCTGCCGAACAGAAAGCCAGTCTGGGCGATGCGGTCGCTGATCTCGATCTGGTAGGCGTCCAGGGTGATGTTGGCTTCCGGCACAGGCTTGTACGCAAAGCCGATACTGATGTTGCGCGACTTCTCTGGCTTCAGGTCTTCTGCGCCAAGGGCCTGGGCCAGCGACGAATCGACGCGCACCGACTTGGCTTCGACGAATTGCGCGACACCATTGACGGTGGTGTATTGGTTGGCGGTCTGCGCATACACCGACTGCGACAGCGACGGTGCCCGGAAGCCGTTGCTGAGCGTGCCGCGCAGGGCGAATTCCGGGGTGAAGTCATAACGCAGCGAGAGCTTGCCGCTGCTGGTGTTGCCCGAGCTGTCATCGTAATGCTCGAACCGTCCAGCCACGCCCACGTAGAATTTTTCGGTGGGGTTGAGGCCTACGTCCACATAGCTGGCGTAGCTGTTGCGGCTGGCCTGGCCTTCGTCTTCCGGGGTCAGGGTGATCGCGCCCTGGGCACCTACCGCGCCGGGTTGCCCCGCCAGTGGGCCGCTCGGGTAAACGTAACCGCCATTGATGTATGACAGAGGGTTGCCGGACTCGGTCTTGTAGCGCTCATGCCGGTGTTCAAGGCCTGCCGACACCTGCAATGGCTTGCTCAAGCCGACTTCAAAGGCGCGGGTCAGGTCGAGGTTGTTGGTCCACTGGTCGAAGTAGTTAGTGTAGGTGGTGAAGTGCGTGGGGCTCGACGGGCCGAGGGAAGCGTTGAGGGTCTCATCCGCGCCGGCCACCCCTTTGTCACGACCAAACGTCGAACTGAGGTCCCAGTTCCACTCGGCGACTTTGCCTTTGCCCCCGGCGGCGACTTGGTAGTCGGTCTCGCGCAGGGTGTAGAACGGCGCGGTGCCGTCGGGGTAGATCGACGCAATGATGTTGGTCGAGTTGGGCCGCCGGTAGTTCTGCCCGCCCCGCGCATCACGGTTGCTGAGGGTGGAGAACGAATACAGGGTCACATCGTCCAGCGGCAATTCGGCGTTGTAGGCGACGTTGATCGCCTTGATTTTCGGCAGGCCGTTTTTCTGCACATCTTTGTCGTTGGCCTCCCGCGGATCGGCGGAGCCGTCGGGCTGGCGATAGTAGAACGCGCCGGTCGCATCCCGCGCGCGCACGGCGGTCTGCTGGGACTTGGCGTCCAGGGACAGGTTGAAAAAGCCGTCGTTGGGCAGCGCAAAACCATTGTTGAGGGTCTGGCGAATAGTGCCGCCATCACCCTTGGTGTACTCGCCGTAGGAGGTGCTGACCGAACCGCCATTGTCGTTCTGCTTGAGGATGATATTGATCACCCCGGCAATCGCATCCGAGCCGTATTGCGCCGAGGCGCCATCGCGCAGCACTTCAATATGGTCGATGGCGCTGACCGGGATCATGTCCAGGTCCACCGGGTTGGTGCCGTAGGCCGCCGTCGAGTCGAGGTTGATCACCGCGCTGTTGTGACGGCGCTTGCCATTCACCAGTACCAGCACATTGGAACCGTTGAGCCCGCGCAGGCTGTAGGGCCGCGCGATGCTGTCGTTGGACGTGCCAGAGGGACGCTGGGAAAACGATGGCAGGGTTTTCTGCAAGGCGGTGCGCAGGCTGCTGGAGCCGGTTTTTTCCAATTGCTGGGCGCTGATCACATCAATCGGCGACGGGCTGCTGGTGACGGTGCGCGCCTCACTGCCCCGGGAGCCCGTGACGATCACCGTGTCGAGCGTGTCATCAGTGGCGGCGGCATAGGCAGGCAACAGGGTGAAGCTGGCCAGCATCAGTGGGGCGAGTTGCAACGTAGAACGGTAGGCAATGGATTTCATGGCAGGTCAACTGTTCAGAATAGGGTTGAAGTCGTCACGCCATAGCGGTCGTGCATCGACGCGTTGGCGGATCAAATGGTTTTGGTAGAACAGGTCAGCCACCTGTTGCTGGGAGTGAAGGGTGTCGGCATCGGTACCCACCAGGCGGGCGGGTCGGCTGCGCTGCTGGAACTGGCGCAGGTACAGGGCGCGATCGATACCGGTCAGCGCTTCACTGCGCTCGGGCCCAGCGTTCGGGATGGGCGTTGACCCAGGCCCAGGTGGCTTGCTCACGCCGCAAGAAATCGCCTACCTGGCTGCGGCGTCGAGGGTTGGCCAACACCTGTTGCGTGGTCGCAATCACGTAGTTGCCGGAGTAGTAGCGGCTGACGTCCGCCAGCAGCTCGCCATCCATTTGGCTGGTGGCCTGCAACGCGCTGATGCCGCCCGTGGCGATGGCATCCACATGACCATTGCGAAACGCGGTGAGCGCGTCCTGCATGGGCAGCGGCACCGCCGTCACGTCGGCCAGGGACAGGCCGTTCTGATGCAGCAGGTTCAACACGAAATAGTGCGTGTTGGTAGCCCGCACGTAGCTGATGGTCTTGCCTTTGAGGTCCTGGACTGTACGAATGCCACTGTCCTTTTTCACCACCAGGCGGGTGTCGTTCTGGTCGCCCTGGTAGACCGCCACCAGCGCAATCGGCACCTGGGCAATCGAGGCGAAAATCGGTGGGATCTCGCTCATGAATGCATAGTCCAAGTGACCACTGCGCAACGCTTCCAGCACCAGGTTGCCGCCGCTGACATCCACCCATTCCACCGGGTATGGCGTGTCCGCCTGACCGGCGTCGGCGAGAAACGAGGCCGCCGTGCCTTTGTAGCGCCACACACGCAGCGGTTCGACAGCCTCGGCCTGACGCCCCAGCAGGGCACCGGCCGCAAGAACGCCGCTGGCCCGCAGCAATTGCCGACGAGAGAGGGAATGCATGGGCGCGCCTCAGTTGAACAGGTCGGGTTCTTCGGTGCGGATCTGATCCCACAACGGCAAGAAGTTGAGCCAGGCGAAAAACTCGTGCCGCGCCTTGTCGAGCCCCTCCTCCCAGGCATCCGGCGCAGGAATCAGCGGCGTCCCGGCCGAATGCGCCAGCAGGTGCACACGGGCGGTATCTTCGGCGAGGATAAAACGCCACGCGGCGCTTTCCACGGTCTCACCGGTGACCCACAGGCCGTGGTTCTGCCACACCAGCAGGTTGTGTTGACCGAAGGTCTCGACAAAGGCCTGGCTGACGATGTCGCGATCCTGCTCCAGCGCCCCGCTGGCGGTGCGCAAGGCGTGGCGCTGGAAGATCACCTGGTCGCCCTGAAACGCGCCGGACTCGGCGGTGATCGGGTCGAACAGGCGGCCCAACGACGACCAGACCCGGCCATGAAAACCGTGGAAATGAGCGATGCCCACCACCTCCGGGCGCGCCTGCTGCAGGTCGTGGTGCAATTCCAGGGCGCTGGTGTTCAGCAGTCCTTGGCCCTCCACCACTTGGCCTTGGCTATCGACCCGCAGCAAGTGGGAGACCGTGATTTGCGAGAACGGCACGCCCAAAGGGTTGATCCAGTAATGCTCCGGGTGCACCGGGTCACGGGCGGTGAAGTGGCCCGCTACACCCACTTCGAAACCCAGGCGCCCGAACAGACGATAGGCCGCGGCGAGGCGTTGTTTGCGGTGCAGGCGCTCCTGCAGGGGATCGTCGTGCCTGGGCACGGCGCGCAGGGCCAGGCGGTTGTTGTCGTAGGGCAAGGTGTAGATGGTTTGCGGGAATAGCTCTGCGTGGCTCATGACGGGTGCATCCTGATCTTTTTTTAGGCGAACGAGACCGTGGCTCGGCGGGACCGGCGACGAAAACGCAAGGACGGTGTGGCGGTGGGGAAAGCGGTCAGGTCGTCATGATCAGGGGGGCCCTCGCAGGTGGGTGTGGTCAGTGCTCTCCTCCACCATGCGAGGGGTCGGGTCGAGTGTGGTGTCTCTGTACTGAAAGGTATTCGTCTAAGAAACGCCTGTAAAAGTCTTTGTAGTCATATGCTAATAATCAGGTTTTTTTAATATGATTGGCTTATATGATGAGGTAATTGCATTTTTAGATGAGGGGTGGATCCGTTTTTTGGGTAACGGCGGCTTATGGTTCCGCCCTTACGGCGGGTCACTTTGGAAAAGAGACGGAATGCCGGCCCAGCCCAAAGTAACCAAAGGGCTCTTGCCCCAACACTCGGTACCTCGCCTAGGCTCGGTATGCCCGTAATCCGACAGTGATTTGGGGGGCCGCCTAAGATCAAAATCAAAAACAAAGCCAGAGCCAGAGCCAGAGCCAGAGCCAGAGCCAGAGCCGATTGATATCTACCTGATGTAGGAGATCAAAATTGTGGGAGCGGGCTTGCTCGCGAAAGCGGTGGATCAGTTAGAGATGCAATCGCTGACACGCCGCCTTCGCGAGCAAGCCCGCTCCCACATTTGAAACTGAGACTGGCCTCCAGAAACCGGTCGGCTACCAGGCCGCCGCGCTTTTGCTTTTGATCTGAGGCGCCCCGTCAAACACGCTGGCCGAACGCAGGCTTGAATCCGTGGGTAACCCGGCAGGACGCCGGGTTAGCCGCGCTGGGCCAAGGATGGCCCATCGCGGCGGCCCACGGATTCAAGCCTTCGTTCGGGCACACCGAGCCTAGGCGAGGTGCCGAGTGTTGGGGCGAAGACCTTTTGGTTACTTTTGGGGCGTTTGCCAAAAGTGACCCGCCGTAAGGGCGGAACCATAAGCCGCCATTACCGCAAAAATGGATATGTACACCCCCCCGCCACTTCCTAAGCCACCCGCCCCACCGCATACCGATTCACCGGCACCGGCAACCCCAAATGCCCCCGCAACGTGCTGTGACTGTACTCACTGCGAAACAACCCCCGCTCCCGCAACAACGGCAATACCTGATCGGTAAACCGCGCAAAATCCTCCGGCGCGCCCACGTGGATATTGAACCCATCCACCGCACCCTCCACAAACCAACGCTCGATCTCATCCGCCACGGTCTTGGGCGAGCCGACGAAACTGGAAAACGGCTTGGCAAAGCGCAACGCCGCCTGGCGCAACGTCAGCCCCTGTTCACGAGCAACCTGCTTGATGTTCTCCGCATGCCCGCGATACCCGTTACTCCCCAAGTCGCCCAACTCCGGAAACGGCTCATCCAGTGGGTACTGGCTAAAGTCGTGGTAATTGAACGGCCGCCCCAACTGCACCAGCGCCTTGCCAAGATCCAGCTCGCCATTGCGTTCACGATCAATGGCCTGGGCCTGTTCATCGGTATCCGCAATGATCGGTGAAATACCCGGCAGGATGGTGACGTGGTCAGGGTTACGCCCAGCGGCGGCGGTGCGTTTTTTGATGTCGCTGTAGTACGCCTGGGCATCTTCGAAATTGCCCACACCGGCGAAAATCCCTTCAGCATAATTCGCCGCCAGGCTGCGCCCGGATTCGGAGATACCCGCCTGGAAAATCACCGGTTGACCCTGGGCCGAACGGGCAATATTGAGTGGCCCGGTGACCGAGAAAAACTCGCCGTGGTGATCGAGGCGGTGTTGGCGTTGCGGGTCGAGGAACACTTTGGCTTGCTTGTCGCGCACAAAGGCGTCGTCTTCATAGGAATCCCACAGCCCCTGCACCACGTCCAGGTGTTCGGCCGCGCGGCGATAGCGCTCGGTGTGGTCGATGTGTTGCTCACGGCCAAAGTTTCCCGCCGCGCCTTCCAAGCCGGTGGTGACCACGTTCCAACCGGCGCGACCGCCGCTGATGTGGTCCAGGGACGCGAACTGCCGCGCCACGTTGAAGGGTTCGGTATAGGAGGTCGTGAGCGTCGCCACCAGGCCGATTTTCGAGGTCGCCCCGGCGATGGCCGAGAGCAGCGTCAAGGGCTCCAGGCGGTTGAGGAAGTGCGGCGCGGAATCCGGCGTGATGTAGGGGCTGTCGACGATGAACACCAGGTCGAACTTGGCCGCTTCGGCCTGCTGTGCCTGGGCGCGATACCAGTCGATATCCACACTGGCATCGCCGGGGATTTGCGGGTGCAGCCATTCGTTTTGTGCGGTGCCGACGCCGGTGAGAATGGCGCCGAATTTGAGTTGTCGAGGTGAGGTGGGCATCAAGGTATTCCTCCGTGGATGGCCGCAGTGGCCGGTGGAGAATGACCTTAATGCCCGTAGGCAGGGCTTGTGAAAGGCTTTGTAGATCTATGCTAATTATTAAAATTAATGATCTCTAGCAAATATCGTTATCCGAGTACTGCATAACGATCTGTCAGGCTCAGCGACGTGCGCTGACCGCCGAAGCGTCGTTGGACACGATCACTTCCACACGGCGATTCAACTGGCGTGACTGTGCGCTCTGGTTATCAGCAACCGGGAACTGCTTGCCGTAGCCGATGACGGCTATCCGCTCGATCCCCACGCCGAGTCGTTGCAAACCACGCGCGACCGCTTGGGCACGTCGCTCGGACAGGCTCTGGTTGTAGGCATCGCCTCCCACGCTGTCAGTGAAACCCTCTACCCGCACCTGACGCTCCGGGTTCTGCACCAGGAAGTTCGCCAGCCCCTGGAAGTCCCGCTGGCTGCCGGCTTTCAAATCGGCCTTGCCGGTGTCGAACAGCACGTCGCCAAAGGTGATGACCTGGCCACGTTCGGTCGGCTGGGCTTTCATCGCCTGCAAGGCCTTGAGCTGCGCGGTGCGCACGTCGAGCTGCACCTGGGTACGGTCGACCGCGATGTTGTCGAGCTGGGCATCGGTCTTGCGGCCGACGATAGTCTGCTCGGCCAGGGCGATTTTTTGCGTGGCAAGGTAGGCGAGCTGGTCGAGCTGTGGGTCGGTACGGTCGTGCAACGACACCTGGTTGGCGCGGTCCAGCGCGTTGGAAGCGATACGGGTTTCAACCGCCGCCAGGGTGTTGGATTCCGGCTTCTGCTGCAGGCTGGAAAATTGGCTGCGCGCTTGCAGCAATTGCGGGTTTTCCGGCGGCGTGGCGCAACCGGCAAACGCCAGGCTCAGGGCCGAAAGCACAGGGATGAAAAAAATGGCACGCATGGCTGGATCCTCAGTGGGTAGTCGCGGGGGCGTTGAGCATTTCCTGCTTGAGCACCTGGATGCCCTCTCGCGCCTGCTTCAAGACCTGTTGTTTACGCACGGCATTGGCCTTGGCTTCGGCCAGGCTGGCGTCGGCTTCGATCTGGTCGGCCAGGGCGTCCACCTCGACGTACTTCATTTCACCGATGGCCTGGTCCATGCGCGCCAGCTTGTCCTGGGCGGTTTTCATTTCCAGCGGTGCGAACTGGGTCGCTTGCGCCGCTAAGGCGCGCCCCACCGCATCACGGGCCAGGGAGATCTTTACCGCTGGCGGCTGCGGCGTGGCACAACCTGCCAGTACCCCGGCGACAATCACGGCCCAGGCCGAGCGGCGCAGGCGTTGGCTCACACTGGTCATCTTCATGTGTTGACTCCTAAGCATGTTCTTACGGCTGCCGGGCGATGGGAGCAGCCCTGCCGTATCGCTTGTGTTCAAGCGATCGCGCCATCCTAGGAGGAAAAATACGGGCTGGAAGAATGAAAAATCCCACCTAGTTGTGGGATTTTTCTCAGAGCAAGAGCAAGTCCTACGTCGTACGCGCAGCGACCGCCTCAACTTCAATCAACGCGCCGGGTAGCGGCAGCGCCACCACTTGCAACGCCGTACGCGCCGGTTTGTTCGGCTGCTCAGGGGTGCCAAAGAACTGCGTATAGCCCGCCTGCAAGCCAGCGAAATCCAGCTTGCCGCCCGTCTCTTCGGCCCCTACCAGGAACACCCGCAACTGCACGATATCGCCCAGGTCCAGGTCTTGCTGGCGCAGGATCTTGCGCAGCTTGTTGAATACCGACACCGTCTGCACTTCGGTCGTGCCATAGGCGGCTGGCGTGCCCACCGGGGCGTTTTCGTCGTGCAGGTCGGGCAAGGTGCCACTGACAAAAATCAGGCTGGCAGAAGCCGGTACGGTGACGGTCTGCGAGATCGGAAAATCGCCGACGCTGGTGCGTTGAATGCTGTCGCTCATGATGAATCTCCTTATGACGCGGCAAGTGCCGCGCTGTGCTGTTGGTGGGTAACCCGTTCAGCCAGTTGCCCGACCACATGGCGCGCCGAGTTGGCCGCCGATTCCTGCCAGATGCCTACGCCGCTTTGCACCAGTCCATCGCCGGCGAAATACACACGGCCGTGGCCGGCTTCGAGCAAGGCGCTGGCGTCGGCCGGGAAGTGTTCGCGTTGCAGCCACGGGCCTTCGCTGTAGGGGATCTGTTCCCAGGACACTGCCAGCGGGTTGCGCAAGTGTTTGGAATAACCGGGGTGCAGCAGTTCCACGGCCTCTTTCGAGGTGGCGTACTGCTGGTCGAAGGGTTGCGCACCAAATACGTCGGCGCCCTCGCCGGTCACGTAGCCCGCTACCAGCAAGCCTTCGCGGGTATTGAGGTCATTACTCGGGTACCACAGCAGGCGTGCCGGGTGTTCGATCCACGACAGGCCGCCGTAGGTGCGGTAGTCGGTTTCCCAGAATCGCGGTGACTGCCACGCCACTTTGGTCGCCTGGTCGCTGCGGGTGCTGAGCAAGGCGGCCTTGATCGGGTCGCTGACGTCGGTGTCGAGCTTGGCCAGCAGCGGCAGCGGCAAGGTCGAGATCAGGTAATCGGCGCGCACCACCTGTTCGCGACCGCTGAGCTTGTCGTGATACGTCACCGCTACGCCGTCTTCCAACTGACGGATCTGCCGCACCTGGGCGCCCAATTGCACATACCCCTGGACGCGCTGGTAGAAGGCATCCGTGATGCGGTCCATACCACCGACCGGTTGGAACATGGTGGCGGAGAACTCCGGGAATTCCGTGTGCAGTAACGCGCCCCACAGTTCCGGGTGCAGCAGTTGATCGAGTGATAACGGGCGACGGCTGGCGGGCAAGGCGCCGGGATGGACAGGCGACTCCAGGTGCCCCGAACGGATCGTGCCCTCAAAGGCCAGCGCCTGTGACAGGTCGCCATACACCTGCAGGAACGCCAACAGCCGCGTGCGCTCCTCAGCGCTCAACACATCATCGAGGGCATCGCGCTGCACCGCCTTGGCCAGCAACCCGGACACCTGCCCCCGTGCATCATTGATCGCCTGGCCCACCGTGAATGCCGGTTTGCTCACATCTGGCCGCACCTGGGCGCCATGGCTGCTGTTGACCAGCACCTCAAGCGGCACGCCCAACTCGCTGCAATAATCGAGAATGGTGCGGTGCTGGCTGGGAATCCGCGCCGGCCCGGCATTGAAGTAATGCCCTGTGTCGAAGGTGGCGGTTTGCGTGCGGCCGTCCTTGTAATCCACACGATCGCCATTGCGAATGGTCCAAGTGCGGCCACCCACACGGTCACGCGCCTCCAGCACTTGCACCTCGAACCCGGCGCGGGTCAGTTCCAGTGCCGTCACCAGCCCCGCGATCCCGGCGCCCAACACCAGCACGCGGGTGCCCTGCCCCATGCCCGCCTTGAGTTTCAGCGGTTGCGGGCGGCGGTGTGACGACGGGCCCAACCCCAATGCCGCCAATGCCTCCTTGACGGCCTGTTCGCCGCCTACCGCAGCAATGCTCGACAGCGCTTCACGTCGTGTCAGTCCCATGTTCGATGCTCCTTAATCCGGCAGGCCCGGTGGGTTGATCAGCGACGTGTCGACGCGCTCGATATCCAGGCCCCAGCGTTGCAGCACCTGTTCGTATTGACCGCCAGCAATCGCGCCTTCCAGGGCGGTGTGGATCGGCTTGACCAGGCCGTTGTCCTTGCGCGTGGTCACCGCGATATCCGCTTTCAAAGGCCAGCCACCATTGACCGTGCCGACCCGCTTGATACCGCCGGTGATTGCCGCCGAATAGGCGTACACCGAGTTGGGCCCGAACAGCGCATCGCTGCGCCCGGATTGCACCGCCAGTTGCGCGGCGGCCTGGTCGTCGAAGTACTGCAACAGTGCCGGCTTGAGCCCGGCTTTTTCATTGGCGTCGTTCCAGGCCAGCAGGACTTTTTCCTGGTTGGTGCCGGAACCAACAATGATCTTCAGCCCGGCAATGTCCTCGGCCTGCTTGATCGCGCTGATCTTGCTGGTGCTCTTCACATAGAACCCGAGCACGTCCTGGCGATAAGTCGCGAAGTCGAAACGCTTCTTGCGCGCCTCGGTCACCGTGACGTTGCTGATCACCGCGTCGTACTTGCCCGAGCTGACGCCCAGGGGCCAGTCTTCCCAGCTGGTCTGCACCACGTTGAGTTGCAGGCCCAGGCTGTCAGCAACCAACTGCGCCGTATCGGCCTCGCTGCCGATGGTGGTCTTGTCGTCATTGGCCAGCAGCGCCAGCGGCGGCCCGGCCACACCGGACACGGCCACGGTGAACTTGCCCGGTTGGGCAAACTTGAAGCCCGGCGGGATCTGCGCGATGGCCGCTTCGTTACGCGGTACATGAATGCGCGGGCGGTCGGGGCTGAGGTCGACCTGTTGCACGGCGAATGCGCTTTGCGCAGTGCTGACGGCCAGCGTCAACAGGGCGATACGAGCGGTAGAGATAAGCATGGGCAGTCACTCCTTGAACTAAAGCACCTTGCCGAGAAAGGCCACAGTGCGGGGATGTCGGGGTTGGCGGAAAATCTGTTCAGGCGGGCCTTCTTCAATCAACTGGCCGTCGCAGAGGAACACCACGTGGTCGGCCACTTCACGGGCAAAGCCGATTTCGTGGGTGACGATCACCAGGGTCACGCCCAACTGGGTCAGGCCCTTGATCACGTCGAGCACTTCGCCCACCAGCTCCGGGTCGAGGGCCGACGTGGGTTCATCGAACAGCAGCACTTTGGGGTCGAGCGCCAAAGCGCGGGCGATGGCGACACGCTGTTGCTGGCCGCCGGAGAGCTGGCGCGGATAGGCATCGACCTTGTCCGCCAGGCCGACCTTGGCCAGCAGCTCGGCCGCCTTGGTCTGGGCTTCGGACTTACTCCATCGTTTGTGGGCCAGGGGCGCCTCGGCGACGTTCTCCCAGGCGGTGAGGTGCGGGAACAGGTTGAAGTTCTGGAACACAAAACCCACGTCGATGCGGCGCTTGAGAATCTCGCGTTCTTTCAGCTCGTAGAGCAGGTCCCCCTTGCGCCGATAGCCAACGTATTCACCGTCAATGGTGATATGCCCGCTGTCGATCTTCTCCAGATGGTTGATGGTGCGCAGCAAGGTCGACTTGCCCGAGCCGGACGGCCCGAGGATCACCGTGACCTTGCCGGGGTCGATGGTCAGGTCGATGTCTTTCAACACCTGTTGGTTGCCAAAGCGCTTGCCCACGCCCTGGATCTGGATGCGCCCGGCGCGAGCTTCACTCATGGGTTTTCTCCTTGACCCAGCGGCGTATGCGTTGCAACGGCGTGGGCGGCAGCACCCGTGCCGTGCCACGGGCAAAATGGCGCTCGACGTAGTACTGCGCGCTGGTCAGCACGGTGGTGATGATCAAGTACCAGACCGTCGCCACGATCAGCAGCGGGATCACCGCCTGGGTACGGTTGTAGATAACCTGCACGGTGTAGAACAGCTCGGGCAAGGCCAACACGTAGACAATCGAGGTGCCCTTGACCAAACCGATGATTTCATTGAACCCCGACGGCAGGATCGAACGCAGCGCCTGGGGCAGGATGATCCGGAAAATCCGTCGTGAGGCCGGTAAACCCAACGCCGCAGCGGCTTCATGCTGGCCGGCATCGACACCGATCAGCCCGCCGCGAATGATCTCCGCCGCGTACGCCGCCTGCATCAGGCTCAAGCCCAACACCGCCACGGTGAATTGGCTGAGCACGTCTACGGTGGACCACTCAGCGAACACCACTGAGGTGAACGGCACGCCGAGCACGATGTGGTCATACAGGTAGGCAAAGTTGTACAGGATGATCAGCACCAGCAGCGCCGGCATCGAGCGAAAGAACCAGATATAGCCCCAGGCCAACGCCGCCAACAGCGGTGAGCCCGACAGGCGCGCCAACGCCAGCGCCGTGCCGAGAATGATGCTGAACACCGTGCTCAACAGCGTCAGCAGCAGCGTCTGCCCCAGCCCACGCAGCACCGACGGCGAGAAAAACCACTGGCCGAACACGCCCCATTCCCAGCGCGGGTTGGTCGCCAGGGAATGCACGATGGCCAGCAGCACCAGCGCTGCGAAGATCGACCCGGCCCAGCGCCAGGGATGCCGCGCGGGCACCACTTGCAGGGCCTTGATCGGCGTGGAGACACGGGCCTGGCGCACCGGGCTGGGCGAGTCAATCAGGTCATAGGATTTGGCGACGATGGGCATGGTGAATTCCTCGGCCTCAGAAGGCATAGGTCAAGCGGGTGTAGTAGTACCCGCCGGTAAAACCGTAGGGCGAATAGACGCCATAGCTGCTGACCATGGTGCTGCTCGGCACCCCTTGTTTCTTGGGGTAAATGTCGAACAGGTTCTTGGCGCCGACAGCGATGTTCAGGTCTTTGGTGAGGTTGTAGCCAAGGTCGAGGTCGGTGATCCACTTGGCGGCGTAGATACGGTCCAGGTCGCGATTGGCCGACGAGTTGACCTCTTTGTAGGAGCCGTAGCGGGTCAGGGCCAGGTTCACGTTGAAGCGGTCGATGCTCCAGTCGCCACCGAGGATCAGCTTGGTGCTGGGCTGCACGCCGGTGATCAGGTTGCGCGCCTCGCGGTTCATCAACTCGTAGGAGGTGCCCAGGATGTTGGTGGACTCCTTGTAGTTGAGGATTCGCGTCTGGTTCCAGTTGAACGCGGCGGTCCACTTCACCGCACCATACTGGCCGAGGTCCTGGCTGTAGTTACTGACCAGGTCCAGGCCTTTGGTGCGAGTGTCGGCGCCGTTGATAAAGTATTGGCCGCCGGAGGTGGAGTTGATGCCATTGCCTTGCAGCACCTGGGTGATCTCGGAGCCGAGCAAGGTACCGGTGAGGGTGATGCGATCGCGCAGGTTGATCACGTAGGCATCGGCGGTGAAGCTCAAGCGATCAGTCGGCGTGAGGGTGAAACCGAGGCTGAAGTTGGTCGAGCGCTCCGGCTTCAACTCCTGGGCACCGAGCGCCTGGGCGGCACCGGACCCCACGGGCAACACGCCATAGTTGATCGACTGATACACGCCGTCGACCACGCCATAGGTGGTCGAGCGCGCACTGAACAGGCTGTTGGCCAAAGACGGCGCGCGGAAGCCGTTGCTCACCGTGGCGCGCACGGCGAATTGCGGGTTGAAGTCATAGCGGGTGGTCAACTTGCCGCTGCGGGTGGCGCCGACGCCCTGGTTGTAGTGCTCATAGCGAAACGCCGTGCCGACGTACCAGTCCGGCACTGGGTTGAAGCCCACATCGACATAACTGGCCAGGCTGTTGCGCGAGGCGCTGCTTTCTTCATCCGGCGAAATGCCGTTGGTGACCTGCGCGCCCGACGACGCGCAATTGCCCGGCGCCACGCAGTAGCCGCCATTGGCATAGGACTCATAGTCGCCGGCCTGCACCTCGTAGGTGTCGCGCCGATGTTCGAAACCGACGCTCAGGTCCAACGGCTTTTGCAGGCCAATATCGAAGCCGCGCTTGAAGTCGAGGTTGGTGGTCAGCTCGGTGGAAATCCAGGTGCCGGAGGTGAAGTGATTCGGCGTGGCCTCGCCCAGCGATGGGTTCTGGTTGTGGGTGGTGCCCTGCTCCGCGTCGTTGCGCCCATAGGTGGTGGACAGGTCCCAGTCCCACTCGCCTACCGTGCCTTTACCGCCGAATGCGGCCTGGAAATCGTCTTCATCAATGAACCAGGTCGGCGTGTAGCCACCGGGGTAACCGTTCGGCCCGGTGGTGATGGTGTTAGTGATGGTCGGCAGACGGAAGTTCTGGCCCTGCTCGGCCTTGCGGCGAGAATAGGTGGTGAAGGAGTACAGGCTGAAGCTGTCGTCGATCGGCAACTCGGCGTTGTAGCCCAGGGTCAGCAGGTTGGTCTTGGGCGTGCCGTAGCCGCCATACGTCGAGCGTCCGGCTTGCTCGTAGGCTTGCGCGTAGGTGTAGCCGTTGGCGCTGGCCTTGTTGTCGTCATTCTGGCTGCGGGCGTCCAGGGCCAGTTGGACAATGCCGCCGTTGCCGATCTCGAACCCCTTGTTGAGGCTTTGTTGCACGGTCTGTTTCTTGCCGTCATACCCCTGGCCGACGTTGGTCACCGAAGTGCCGCTGGTGTCGGCCTTGAGGATCACGTTGATCACCCCGGCGATAGCATCGGAGCCATATTGCGCGGCGGCGCCGTCGCGCAGGACTTCCACGTGGTCGATGGCGCTGATGGGGATCAGGTCCAGGTCGGCCGGGGCCGCACCGGTATTGATGCCATTGATATTTAGGGTGGCCGCGGTGTGACGGCGCTTGCCATTGACCAGCACCAGCACTTCGGCGGCGCTCAGGCCCCGCAGGTTCGGGGCGCGGGCGATACCGCTGGCGTCCCAGCCGGTTTTTTCCGGCAGGGTCAGCGATGGAATCACGGCGCTCAGGGCTTCCATGAGGCCGGGTTTGCCGGTGTTCTGCAGTTGCTTGGCGCTGACCACATCGATCGGCACCGGGCTGCTGGTGACGGTGCGTTGCTCGGCGCCGCGGTTGCCGGTGACTACGACGGTGGACAGGGTGCTGTCGTCCTGGGCTTGGGAGGTGTTGGCCAGGAGGGCCAGGGCCAGTGCGGCGGTGGGTTGTAGGGCTCGCTTCATAGGTATTCCTGCGTTTCCAAATCGCGGAGTCGGGCAGTCACGCGGGCGGGCGCGGTGCTCGGTTTTTTTTGGGGTGTCGGGCGATTTGGGAAGCTAGGTGTGGGGCGAGGTTTGAATTGGCAACATGCGTTGAACTCCCTTCCAACGATTCTGCTGCGGGGGTGTCAGCGCAGAATCCGAATCTAGATTGGTACCATCCGAGGTCAGGGGTAGGCTGTTGAGTTCAAACATAACGGAATGGATTTTAAAAATATAATGCTATTTGGGTATAAGCTAATATTCTCAGATTTCATTATTTCTTTTTAGAATTATTCTTATTGGTAATGTTTTTTTGCAGCTAGGTACGTGTACATATCCGTTGCTGTGGTAACGGCTACTTATGGTTCCGCTCTTACAGCGGGTCACTTTTGGAAGAGCGCCAAAAGTAACCAAAAACGCTTCGCCCCAACACTCGGTACCTCGCCTAGGCTCGGTATGCCCGTAATCCGACAGTGATTTGGGGGGCCGCCGCCACGCGCCATCCATGGCGCGGGGCGGCTAAACCGGCATCCCTGCCGGTTTACCCCCCAAATCCCTATCGAATTCCGGCCAGCGTGTTTGACGGGGCGCCTAAGATCAAAATCAAGATCTAAAGCAAAGCCAGAGCCAGAGCCAGAGCCAGAGCCAGAGCCAGAGCCAGAGCTGAATTAGATCTGCTTTCTGTGGGAGCTGGCTTGCCTGCGATGGCATCAACTCGGTATGCCTGATGTACCGAGTCGCCTGCATCGCTGGCAAGCCAGCTCCCACATTTGACCGAGTTCGACCAAACAATACCGGTCGGCTCGAAGGCCGCCGCGGTTGTTTTTGATTTCGATCTTAGGCGCCCCGTCAAACACGCTGGCCGAACGCAGGCTTGAATCCGTGGGTAACCCGGCAGGACGCCGGGTTAGCCGCGCTGGGCCAAGGATGGCCCATCGCGGCGGCCCACGGATTCAAGCCGGAGTGAGGGCATGCCGAGCCTAGGCGAGGCACCGAGTGTTGGGGCGAAGGCCTTTTGGTTACTTTTGGGCCTTTCCAAAAGTGACCCGCTGTAAGAGCGGAACCATAGGCCGCCGTTACCCAAATAACGGATATGTACACCAAACAACCTATCTACCAGGCCGCAACAGTTGCATCTGCTGCCGATAATCATCCGTCACCTGCCGCGCCTGCCCACTACTGGTAATCACCTTAGGCGTAATCAACACAATCAACTCCGTCCGATCCTTCGACTTGCTCGTAGTCCCAAACAACCACCGCAACCCCGGCACCCGACCCAGATACGGCACAGCACTCACACTCTCCCCGTTGTCCTGCTTGATCAGCCCCCCCAGCAACACCGTCTGCCCACTCTGCACCGCCACCTGCGTCGACACCGAACGCGTCGAAATGCGCGGATTCACCGGCGTGTCGCTATTGGCACTCTGACTCTCGGCATCACTGACCTGCTGCTGAATATCCATGTACACCAACCCACCCGGATTGATCCGTGGCACCACATCCAGAATCACCCCGGTCTGCACATACTCGACACTGCTCAAGGTGGTGTCCGCATCCCCGGTATTCACCGTCGTCTGGTTGATCGGAATGTTGTCCCCCACCTGAATCTGCGCCGGCTGGTTGTTCATCACCACCAGCGACGGCGCCGACAACACCTGGGTGCGGCCATTGGTTTCCAGCGCATGCAACGCCACCTGCAAATTCGAACTGACGAACGAGTAGAACAACGAATCCGTCGCCCCCAGCCCCGCCCCACCACCGCCCAGCGCGCCCTGGCTGCCGGAAGCATTGGCCACGGTGGTGCTGGAGGAATTGCCCGCAAGACGCCCCAGGTACCACTGCACGCCCAGGTCCAGTTCACCGGTGAGCTTGACCTCAAGAATGCGCGTCTCGATCTGCACTTGCAGCGGCGGATTATCGAGGCGTTTGATTGCTGCTTCGATCTCTTTCCACTGCGCAGGCCGGGTGCGCACCAGCAACTGGTTGCTGCTCTTTTGCGCGGTGATGCGGGTGCCGGCTTCGAGGGCGTTGGTGG